>CALKWP010000212.1 GCA_938004075.1 uncultured Methanomassiliicoccales archaeon | reverse complement strand
ACCGGTTTCGCGAGAATTGCACCGGCTGCAAGGAAAAGGGCTGAGTACACCGCCGTCCCAACCACCGACATCACGATCATGGCAGCCAGTATCTCAAGGGAAGCACTATCAAGCCCGACCTGCGGGAAGAAAGCCAGCCATCCGACGAGGTTCAGGAGCACCATCGTGAGAGCGAGGGAGCAAGCAAGTGCGGCATAGTATCCCAGGTATGCGATGCGCCTGTCCAGTGGAGCGGTTATCACCTGGGTGATGCTCCTGTCATCTATCTCATTCCTGATGAGCGATGCGCCATGTATCATTGATATTACTGGCATTATGAAGGAGAGTATTAGCACGTCCATTATCGTGGCGCCGTCGCCGGCGTCCATGCCGAGGGAGCCGGCGTAGCCCATTATGCCGGCGACCAGTATCGCCAGCAGCAGCGTGAATACCCAGCGCCTGTTGAGGAGTATCTTTCTCGTGGCATACATGAATATCGCTTTAACCGGGGAGATGACGTCCTGCAACCTCATCTTACCACCCCACCATGTACTTGAACACTGACTCGAGATTATCATCCTGGCTGTACATGCTCGCAACCTTCGCTCCGGTGGATTTCACAAGCTCGGGCATCGAGTCGAAGAATTCCTCCGGGATGCTGACCTTCACGGTGAGGCTGTTCCTGCTGTTGTTGAAGCCCACTGAAACGGTATAGCTCATGTCCATCAACGCTTTGGCCAGTTCTCCCAGATTTGTTCCCTCCACGATGATGTTGTGCGGGTGCTGGCTGATGAGCCCCCTGATCTCCGAGATGTCTCCGGTGGCAACCGCCCTTCCTTTGTAAACAAGGACGACGTTATGCGTCATCCGCTCGATGTCATGCAGCACGTGTGAGCTGACCAGCACGGTGTGGCCCAATTCCCTGTGCAGTTTCGCGATGAGGTCCATGACATCCTTCCTTGCCAGAGGGTCCAGGCCGCTGAGAGGTTCGTCCAGAAGAAGCAGCTTCGGGTTGTGGAGTATCGCGCCGGCTATCTTGAGCCGCTGTTTCATTCCTTTGCTGTAGCCGCCCATCTTCCTGTCCATGTTCCTGGCCATCCCCACTATCTTGGCGACTTCCGGGATGCGCTTTTCGAGCGCATTCTTCTCCATTGCATGCAACCCGCCCAGGAACTCCAGGTACTCCTGCCCGGTCATGTCCAGCGGGAGTGATTCGTAATCCGGGCAGAACCCGATTGACGCGAGGTTTCGCACGTTTCCCCACGGCTTCTGGCCCATCACAAGAATCTCGCCCGCATTCGATTTGATGGTTCCGGTGATGAGCTTGAACAGCGTGCTCTTCCCGGCGCCGTTCGGGCCCACAATCCCGGTGATGCCCTCGTGGACCATCAGGTGAAGGTTGTTCAGGCCGATGACGTCGCCGTACCATTTGCACAGGAAACTGGCCTGCACAACGGGCGCCCTCATGACAGTTCCGTTCGTCACTTCCCCACCTCCTTCAGATGCAGCCGCAGATAAATTATGGCCAGCGGAATTATCAGGAACGCGGAGAAGACGGCAGCGGCCAGCCCGCCGCTGACATCAAATGGAATATCCTGTCCGTATATCCAGTCATTGAAATAAGCAAGCAGGCTGCTGGGGTCGAGAAGCCTCCAGTTCCTGTCGAATTCGGAGAAGAGGTTCCCTATTATCGTCAGAATGATGAATACCATGAAAGTCCCGACTGCCGCAAACGACTTTCTGTTCGTCAGGGAAGACATCATCAGAGCCAGCGGAATCAGGAATATCGTGCACACAAAACCGGAGAGCGCGGTCAAGCCCAGAACGCCGATTCCCGATAGGTAATCATTCCCGGACTGGGTGCCAAGGATAGCCACGGCCATTATCATTGCGGGCAGCAGGCAGAAAAGGGCCAGCACCATGAATATGCCTCCCATCTTTCCAGCAAGATAATTCTCTTTCTTCATCGCCCTTGAGAAATATAGGACGAACGAGTTGCTTCGCAGATCTTCCGATATCGCGTCCGAGCAGGCAAGGGAGGTCAGCAACGCAGTGAATATGAACAGAGTGCCGCTGCCCATCTGGCTTGACATTGTGGCGCCATCCAGTTCCTCGTGAGGCATCAGTGAATATAGAATGATAGGGAACGCCCAGACCCCGAGATAGCCCAGCACCATGAGTATGATGATGCCCTTTGACTTCATTTTCTTCATGAACAGGGTTCTGGACATGATGAATATTCTCTCTCGGAGGGATGTGCGTTTTCCCTCCCAGGGCTTGTAGCGGATAGGATCAATTCCCATCTTTTCCGCCTCCTCCCACAGCACCGATGAAGAAATCCTCAAGGCTGAGTTTCTCTGGATAATAGGCTCTTAGCTGGACCTGGCTCTCGCCGCACAATCTGAAGATTGGGCTGCTGTCGCCCGGGTTGATTATCACTATCTTCCATTGCCCGCCCTCCTCCAGAACCGACCTCACTTCGAATGCTCCTCTCAGCGATTTGATGAACCCTTCCATTGACGTGGTCTTGCCTCTGACTTTGAGCACCCTGAGACTCTCGCTGCCGGCCAGCAGCTTCTCGAGATTGCCCTGTGTTATCAGCCGGCCCTCGCCTATCACGATGGCGTGGTCGCTCACCTTCTCCAGGTCGTCAAGGATATGCGTCGAGACAAGTATCGTCTTATCCGATTCCCTAATCTTGCTGATGAGGCTCAGCATGTCCTCCCTGCCCTGGGGGTCCATGCCGTTGGTGGGCTCGTCGAGGAACAGAATCTTCGGGTCATGCACAATGGCCTGGGCCAGCTTCACGCGCTGCTTCATGCCTGTCGAGTAGGAAGAAATCGGCCGGTACCTCTCCTCGCCAAGGCCGACGAAGTCCAGCATCTCGTGGCATCTCGGGATGGCATCCGACCTCTGAAGCCCGGATATCTGGCCCATGTATGAGACCAGTTCCACCGCCGTGAACGTGTCCATGAGGCAGTCATGCTCCGGCATGTAGCCAATCATGTCCCTTACAACGAGACTTTCAGATTGGGAATCGTGGCCCATTATCTCTATCCGGCCGCTGTCGGGAACCAGGAGGCCCAGCACAGATTTGATGAATGTGCTTTTGCCCGCGCCGTTGGGGCCGAGCAAGCCGATTATGCCGGACGGCACCTTCACTGAAAAATCGCTGAGGGCGGTCACCGGACCGTAGCTGACGCTGATATTGTGGGAAATGATGGTCGGCTTTGATTCGCTGCTCATCCAGTGCCAATCTCCATTTGTGCATATTAAGTTTCCCCAACATATTTATTAAAAGGGGGGCATTCATGGCTGCAGGGGGCCGAGGAACGCCGGACGATACTCCGATGATGCAGCAGTACAATCGCATGAAGGCCGAATATCCAGGCACCGTTCTATTCTTCAGGATGGGGGATTTCTACGAGACGTTCGGAGATGACGCCGTCATAACCGCCAGAGTTCTGGACATTACTCTCACGACCAGGGGCAAGGTTCGCGGGGAGAAGATGCCGCTGGCCGGCATTCCATATCACGCGCTGGACGCATACCTCCACAAGATGGTGAAGGCCGGCTACAAGGTCGCAATCTGCGAGCAGATGGAGGACCCGAAGAAGGCCAAGGGCATAGTCAAGCGGGACGTGATTCGCATAGTCTCGCCCGGAACCGTCATGGAGGATTCCATGCTGCAGGGCCAGTCCAATAATTTCCTGGTGGGAATCTCACAACAGGGAACGGAGTACGGGCTTGCGGCCGTTGACATATCCACCGGCGAGTTCTCAGCCACCCAGTTCCAGGGCGCGAATGCTCCGCGGCTTCTAAGGGACGAGATTGCCAGGTATTCCCCGTCAGAATGCCTTGTGTCTCCCGATATCGGGCTGAAGGGCTTCCAGGATCTTGCTGGCGTTGACATGAATTGCCCCGCGACCCTGGGAACCGCTGAGATGTTCCTGCTGGACAATGCAAGGCTTTCGCTGTCGAGCAGCATTGACGACTTATCCATAATCGCGAACCATGAATCTGCCATTTCCGCAGCCGGGGGCACGCTGACGTACCTTCGGGAGATGCAGAAAGGCAGTGTCGGCCAGATACGGGCTATCCGTTATTACGAAGTGAACGACTTCATGATGATGGACACGGTGACGCTGCGAAACCTGGAGCTCTTCGGGAACATCCGCGACGGCGGCAAATCCGGAACCCTTTTCGAGGTGATGGACAGGACCCTCACCCCTATGGGCAACCGCACCCTGAGATCATGGCTCTCAAAACCGCTGATGAGCCAGGCGCTCATCAACCGAAGGCTGGATGCCGTTGAATGCCTATGTCTGGACAGGCCGCAAAAATCCGAGTTGAGGGAGCATCTCAGGGACGTGAAGGACCTGGAGAGGCTGCTGGCGCGCAGCATTCACGGCAGCGCGAATGCCAGGGACCTGCAGGCGATAGAGTCCAGTCTTTCCGCAGTGGGGCCGATAGCAAAGACACTGGGAGGCGAAGTTCCGAATCTTATCGCCGACATCCGCGAGAGCATGGACCCCTGTTCCGAGGTGACGGAGCATATATCCAGCGCCATAACTGACGAACCACCGCTCACAGTCAGGGAAGGGGGAATCATACGCGCCGGGTACGATTCGCAGCTGGACGAGCTGAGAGACATGGCATCCGCCGGGGGAAAGTGGATGGCCAGCCTTGAAGAGGCCGAGCGTTCCAGAACCGGAATAAAATCCCTGAAGATAAAGTACAATCGCGTTTTTGGCTATCACATAGAAATACCCGCCAGCCAGTCTGATAAGGTTCCTGAGAATTACATCCGAAAGCAGACGCTCTCCAACGCCGAGAGGTTCGTCACCCCGGAATTGAAGGAGAAGGAGAGCCAGATACTCACGGCAAGCGAGCGTTCCGCCGCTCTCGAATACGAGATATTCTGCCGCATCCGGGAAACTGTCGCTCGAAACTCCGCCAGGCTGCAGGGCACCGCAAAGGCCATTGGCGAAATTGACGCCATCGCCTCCCTTGCCGAACTGGCCGTGATGCAGGGGTACGTCCGCCCTAGATTCGACGATTCCGAATCCATATCTGTCAAGGACGGCCGCCACCCTGTCGTGGAGAGCCTTCTCTCGGAGAAATTCATTCCGAACGATGTCAACCTGGACATGGGCAGGAACCGGGTGATGATACTGACCGGGCCCAACATGGCAGGCAAATCAACCTACATGCGCCAGATCGCTCTCATAGTCATAATGGCCCAGGCAGGAAGCTTCGTTCCAGCGAAAGCGGCGAGGCTCGGCATCATCGACCGCGTATTCACCCGCGTCGGGGCATTCGATGACCTTTCCAGGGGCCAGAGCACCTTCATGGTCGAGATGAGCCAGGTATCGGACATCCTGAAGAATGCCACCAAACGGAGCTTGATCCTGCTCGACGAGCTTGGCCGGGGCACCAGCACCTTCGACGGCCTCAGCATCGCCTGGGCGGTCGCGGAATACGTTCATTCCAGGAAGGTCGGCGCCAAGACGATTTTTGCCACCCATTACCATCAGCTCAACGAGCTGGAGAACCTGCTGAACGGCGTTGTCAACTGCAACATCGCGGTGAAAGAGGAGAAGGACGACATCATCTTCCTGCGGAAGGTGATACCAGGCAGCACCAACCGGAGCTACGGCATACAGGTTGCGAAGCTCGCAGGCATGCCCCATGAGGTAGATCGGAAGAGCGTCGTGTA
>CALKWP010000211.1 GCA_938004075.1 uncultured Methanomassiliicoccales archaeon | reverse complement strand
ATACGGCGACCACCGAGATCTACACACTTTCCCTACACGACGCTCTTCCGATCTTTGCTGCTCATTCGAACATCCCTCCTGGAAGTACGTGGTCGGGATGCTGCACGATTGTACATGTAACATGCGAGCCGACTCCAGCATGGCTGATTGCCAGTCCGCGCTTGGCACCCTTGACCTGTAAGTTGGTCCAGTCCTTTGGCTTTTCCCTGCCGAACCTTTCCCATTTCGCCTCGTCGCCGTGCATCTCACCCCAGCGGTTCCACAGGTGCTGGGCCACTTCTGTGATTTGCATTATGCCGGTCGCGCCGACCGCGTGCATATTGCCGATTAAGCCTCCGGACATGTTGCATGGAAGCTTCCCAGGTTCGCCGGTCTTGGGGTTGGTATGGTAGCAGTCACCGGACTCCACGTAATCCCTGCCATGGCCGTATGGGCGGATGCCTATGTCCTCATAGGTCTGTATGTCGCTGATTGTGAAGGCGTCATGCAGTTCCACCAGGTCCAGGTCCTTCGTCGGGTCCTCGATGCCGACCATTCTGTAGGCATAATAGGCAGCCATTCTTGCCGCAAGGAAACCCGTGAATCCCGGGTATCTCTCGCCGCCTGGAAATTCCTTCCCCAGGTTCTTGTACTGGTCCTTGGTCTCGTTCGGAAGAAGCGGTATCTCCATGTGGCGCCTGTCTGCGGCCCTCAGGGTGTGGCTTGCAGCGGCCAGGTCTATGCGGAGCGGGTTGTCCGTCATCTCGTATGCTGTTTTTTCGTCTGCCAGAATTCCACATGCTGCGCCAACGCTCATCAGGCAGCAATCAAGAGCCCTCAAGGGATGAGCCACAATAGGGGATTTAAGAACATCCTCAACTGTGATTTTCATTCCTCCGTGGCCATGCGGGTTCATCCTGCCATATCCGTGGTTTTTGACGGATATCTCGGCCATTGTCCTTCTGAAAGATTCCTCCTCCTTTCCAAAGACCTGCCAGTATTTCTGGGCCATGACCGCGTAGTAACCAGTGTAAATGTGCCCCATAGGCGTTTCCCAGTCCTTATCGGCGGCGCATGAGATGTAATTGTTTCCCTCGTCCGTCGGGACCTCGTCCATCCTCTCCCAGCCCATAGCCAGGCAGCAGTCTGAGTAACCCGATGCAACCGTTTTGTATGCTTCCCAAATAGTCGTGCCTCCTGTCGCGCCTCCGGTTTTGACCCCGCAGTTTCCAAGCGGGTCCAGGCCGAGTCTGTCATGTATTGCTGCTTCTCCAAGCAGCTGGTCGCCGAAATGGTCCGCGAAGTGCCCGTAGTAGCAGGTGTGTATGTATTTCTTCATCTCGGCAGGGGTCATGTCAATGAAATTGGCTGCCTCCGTGAAAGCGTCAATGCAGATTTCCTCGGTCCTCTTGTCGGGGAATGCCCTTGCGAATTTGGACATTCCAGCAGTGACGAGATAGACGGGCTTGGTCATTTTCGGTATCTTCAACTGTCTGTCGCTAAATGTTATCATTCCATTTCCTCCATGGGGCATTCTTGGTAATCTACCGCCCGATAACAGGTTCGATTTCTCAATAACGGGTCTGCGAACCCCCCTTCTACAGGCAGGGATGATTTGATTTGTATTATACTTTTTTATCAGAACATGGAATGATGCGGACTTCTCTCAATAAATTTTCGAGAAGTTTCATTGGAAGGCCCATTACATTGTCAATATTGCCATCAACCTCTCTGACAAAAGTGTCGCCGACATCCTGGATCCCATAGGCACCAGCCTTGTCCAGGCAATTCCCCTGCGTGACATAATCATTTATCTGCTTTTCAGTCAGGTTCCGGAATCTGACTCGTGTGGATTCATGCCCGGTAATTCGAATTGACAAGTTCACAGATACCAGAGCAATGCCAGTGATGACCTCATGGGTGTTCCCTGAAAGGGACTCCAGCATCCTGACGGATTCAGCATCATCCTTGGGCTTTCCAAGCATTTTCCCATTGAGAACTACCACGGTATCTGCTCCGATAACCAGGGAGTCGGGATTATCCTTTGAGATGTCCAATGCCTTCAGGTGCGCATTCGTTACCGCCACATCCTCCGGGGAATTGGCGCAATCCATGGCTTCATCTATCCGACTGGGCATAACCTTGAAGTCTCTGACGAGCCTTTCAAGCAGTGCTTTTCGCCTGGGCGAGGCGGATGCCAGAATTATCTCGGGAACCATGTGTTACTTGAAACACCAGGGCATCTAATAAACTTTTCATAGCGCTGTTACAAAGCCTTTTTAAGTTCCTCTCCATCCCAGGTAAGATAAGGAGGTGACGCTAGGATGCAACCGATAATTGGGATAAGGCGCGAGGACAAGAACGAATGGGAACGGAGAGTTCCGTTAGCCCCGAGGCACGTGAAGGACCTCGTGGGAAAGGGATTCGCGGTGCATATCCAGCCCTCTGACATACGTGTTTTCAAGGATTCCGAGTATGTGGAGGCTGGTGCCAGCGTCCAGGAAGATCTATCTGACGCAAAAATCATCTATGGCGTCAAGGAGTTCCCGACGGAATTCATCAAGCAGGAGCAGGCAGGAATGTTCTTCGCGCACGTTATCAAAGGCCAGAAATACAACATGCCGATGCTGAAGGCAATCCTGGACAGGAAATTCACACTCATAGATTACGAGAAAGTGACCAATGACCGCAACCAGCGCCTGGTGTTTTTCGGAAATTACGCGGGCCTTGCTGGAATGCTGGAGACCCTTTACACATTCGGAAGAAGGCTGGAATGGGAAGGGTATGACACGCCGTTCCTGGCACTTAAAAGGCCCCTGGAATACGGGAGCCTGGAAGAGGCGAAAGCAGCGCTGTACGTTGTGGGCCGCTGGATTTCCATAATGGGTCTTCCCCCGGGCATGGGCCCGATGATTGTCGGATTCGCTGGATATGGCAATGTTTCAAAGGGTGCCCAGTCAATCATGGATATACTCCCCGTGGAGGAGATCGCACCTTCTGAACTCGAGGATTTCATCAGGGAAGGCGATTTCTCGCCCTATCTGATATACAAAGTGGTATTCTATGAAAAGGACATGGTCGAGCCCAAAGACCCGGAAGGGCATTTCGAACTCCAGGATTATTTCAAGAACCCCGAGAAGTACAACGGCGTGTTCGAGCAGTACCTGGACAAGCTCAGCATCCTGGTGAATTGCATCTACTGGGATGCCAGGTATCCCAGGTTGATCACAAAGAAATGGGTGAAGGAAAAATGGACCAGGCAGTCAATGCTCAAGGTCATCGGTGACATAACCTGCGACATTGAAGGTTCCGTGGAAATCACACTTAAGGGCACTGAACCAGGCAATCCAGTCTATGTTTACAATGCCGAGAAGGATGCTAAGGAGTGGGGCTGGGAGGGAAACGGACCGGTTGTCATGTCAGTGGATACGCTGCCATCCGAGTTGCCCAGGGAAGCATCCATATTCTTCGGCGGCCAGCTCATGCCATTCGCCCAGTCCATTGGTAAGGCGGATTTCAAAGCCGATTTCGCTGAACTGGATCTGCCCCCGGAAATCAAGAAAGCTGTCATAGCCCACAAGGGCAAGCTAACTCCAAACTACGAATACCTAGCGCAGCATTTGGTGGAGGGCTAACCCTTATCTAAATGTAGAAATATCGCGGTTCGGCCCTGCCGCAGTGAAAGGGCCAGGTGTGTGTGAACATGAAAAAGGTATTGGTACTCGGCGCGGGACTGGTCGCAAGGCCCATGGTGGTCTATCTTCTGGACAACGGTTTCCAGGTCACTGTGGCCAGCCGGACGGTCAGCAAGGCTAAGGCATTGATTGGCGGGCACAGGAACGGCAAGGCCGTTGCCCTGGACGCGGAAAAGAAGGGCGACCTTCCCAAGATGGACAAGCTGGTCAAGGATCATGATTTATCCGTCAGCCTCTTGCCATACATCCATCACCCGCTGGTGGCTGAACTCTGCCTGAAGCACAAGAAGCACCTCGTCACGACGTCCTACGTCAGCGACAAGATGAAGGCCTTCGAAGCTGCTGCAAAGAAAGCCAAACTGGTTTTCCTGAATGAGGCCGGGCTGGATCCTGGCATCGACCACATGTCCGCAATGAGAATTATCCATGACGTCGAGAAGCGCGGCGGAAAGGTCACCAGCTTCAGGTCAACGACAGGAGCTCTCCAGGCATTCGAGGCTAACAACAACCCGTTCGGCTACAAGTTCTCCTGGGCGCCGAGGGGCGTGCTGCTGGCATCCAAGAACCCGTCCAGATGGCTCGAGAACGGGAAGATCCGCGAGTACCCTGGCGAACAGCTATTCGAGAACTACAAGATAGAAAATGTACCCGGAATCGGCGCATTCGAGAATTACCCCAACAGGAATTCGGTTCCCTACAAGGACATCTACGGGTTGAAAGACGCGAAAACTGTATACAGGGGAACATTCAGGATGCCTGGCTGGTGCGAGACAATGCGCAATGTCGTCGCGCTTGGGCTTCTGGAGGACAAAGCGCCGAAAGGCTTCAAGGGAAAGACTTACGGAGACCTGATGAGGCACCTGGTCAAGGCAAAGCCGAAGGAAGATGTTGCTTTGGCCACTGCAAAGTTCCTGGGCCTCAAGCCGTACGCGACCGTCATCAAGAGGCTTGAATGGCTGGGCCTGTTCTCGGACAGAGCGCTTCCCAAGGACAAAGACAACCCGCTCGACTGGATGAATGTCCTCACACTGGAAAAGATGGAACTCAAGAAGGACGAGAGGGACATGATAGTCATGCACCACGAGTTCGTTGCCGAATACAAGAACAAGAGGGAGTTCATCACATCAACCCTGCTGGACTTCGGCGAGGTCGGGGGAGACACGTCCATCGCCAGGACAGTTAGTCTGCCTGCAGCCATCGCGGTGAGAATGATACTTGAAGGCAAGATCAAACAGGCTGGTGTGAGCATTCCGGTATCACCTGGGATCTACAACCCGATACTTGATGAACTTTCCGAGATAGGCATCAACTTCAGGGAAGTCAAGACTAAACTGTAATCAGATAATGCTGCCAGGAAGCCCCTGGCAGCTTCATTTTCATTTTGTATTATAATAATTTTAATAATAATATATAATTAAAATTTCCCCACATTTAAATATCCGTTGGAATTACGCTGTCCCAACAGCCGCTAGAAGGCTGTTACGCGGAGGAATGCAGATGCCAACATCCGAAGAATACATGAAGATAGAATCGACCTATGGAGCGCACAACTACCACCCGATACCGGTGGTCATCACGAAAGCCAAGGGAATACATGTCTGGGACCCGGAGGGGCGCAAGTACATGGATATGTTATCCTCATACTCGGCTCTCAACCAGGGCCACCGCCACCCGAAGATTCTCAGCGCTGCCAAGGAGCAGATGAAGCATGTAACGCTCACATCCAGAGCGTTCTACAACGACAAGCTCGGGCCGTTCCTGAAGCTGCTTACTGAAGTCGCAGGCATGGATGTGGCATTGCCCATGAACACCGGCGCCGAGGCGGTTGAAACAGGCATCAAGCTGGCCAGGAAGTGGGGCTACAAGAAGAAGGGCATCCCCGAGGGAAAGGCCGAGATAATAGTCTGCGAGCAGAACTTCCACGGTCGCACAACCACAATAGTAGGATTCTCATCTGACGAGGGCAGCAGGGACGGATTCGGTCCTTTCACACCCGGCTTCAAAATGATACCTTACAACGATGCAAAGGCATTGGAGGCGGCCATAACCCCCAACACAGCCGCATTCCTCGTGGAGCCAATCCAGGGAGAGGCTGGCGTCATCGTCCCCTCGCCCGGCTACATCAAGGAAGTTGCCCGCATCTGCAAGAAGAACAACGTGCTTCTGATGCTGGACGAGGTGCAGACAGGGTTCAGCAGAACAGGAAAAATGTTCTGCTTCCAGCACGAGGGCATCAAACCGGACATACTGCTTGTTGGAAAAGCCCTCGGCGGCGGGATTATGCCTGTTTCAGCGGCCATAGCCTCGAAGGATGTCATGTCGGTCATGACTCCGGGCGACCATGGCTCAACATTCGGGGGCAATCCGCTGGCATGCGCCGTCGGAACCGCGGCCCTCGAGGTCCTGCGCGAGGAGAAGCTCGACGCCAGGGCCGAGGAGATGGGGAATTACTTCATGTCAAAACTGAGGGCGATAAAGAGCAAGAAGATTTGCGATGTCCGCGGAATGGGACTTCTCATCGCGATACAGCTCACCCCGGAGGCCGGACCCGCCAGACAGTACACTGAAGCCCTGAAGAAAAACGGGCTTCTGGCCAAGGAGACGCATCAGACAACCATCAGATTCGCGCCGCCGCTGGTCATCACCAGGAAAGAGGTGGACAGGGCTGTCAGGATAATCAAGAGAGTCCTCAAGTAGTCCTAGCAGAATTCACGGCGTTTTCCGATAGCCTGCAACAGCAAATTATATACTGACATAAGGCAATTACCAAGCGGTGTTACAATGAATGCGAGGAAGAAGGATGAGGTAGGCCCGGGAACGTCTGTTGATTTGAAAGCCTTGGAGAATTTCACGGGAGCCTATATCAGCGCTTACAGGGAGCACATCTCCGCAAAGGACATGGACGAGATGCATACCCCGCAATTCTACAGGGGATACCCATACTCGGTTGACATTTACCTATTTGGCAATGGCGCGGTCTGTGCATTTTTCAAGAAGAGCAACCGGGCGAAACTGGCTGCGGTCGAGGGCGACTTCGCGGATGCGAAAACAAGACTTGACAGCCAGGACCTGGATTTCATGGTGACCTTTCCCCCGTTCACGACTTTCAATGAGGATGAGGCAAAGCGAATAGCCAGGGCAGATGTCGAGAGGGACTTGAGAGAGTCCAGGCGACTTGAGCTGCTGACCGCCGCCGATTCACACATTTCGGGCATCCACCAGGACATTCAATCGGTTGTCGATCTCAACCCATGGCTGGATGCCCAGGCAGCGGAGCAGCGCAAGAAGCTGGACAGAGCCAGGGAGCTTATTCTGGAGCTTTACAAGGAAGTGGATGTAAGCCGCGAGGAAAGGATCTCCGATTACATGAGCCAGCTTTCAGAACTCATGGCATTCGAGAAGGGAGATATGGAAGATGCGGTGGGCCAAGTGGAGCTTGAGATGGAAACTGCCCTCGAGGAGATTGATAACAGAATTTCCGGCCTGGAATCGTCCCTGAGCGACATGGGAGATACGCTGGACACCGTGAAGGTGGCCACCCTCAAATTGGAGAAAGCTGGCCCTGGGCCGGAAACCCGCGGAACCCTGGAAAAGATACAGACATCAATCAAGGACCTGACCAGGGATTTCAAGGACATCGAAAAGGAATTCAATTCAGCGATGGCGGAGTTTACCGAGGTCAAGGAAACAATCATGAGGGACGGCAAGCGAACATACAACCTCAACGAACGCGTAACCGACCTGGAGCGCAATATCGCAATTCTGAAGCAGAACCCCGCTAAGGACGTATTGTCTGCGGTCAAAGCTCTGGAGGGCCGGTTCAACATTCTGGAGAAGAACATAAGAGATAGGGCGAGAATGTCGGACATTCAGAATGAGGCACCTATCGTCATCGAGTCCCCGGTGGTTGAAACGATTGAGACCACACCGGAAGGCGCCACTGTCAAGAAGACCGTGAAGAAAACCACCACCAAAAAGACCACCAGGCACAAGTAGGTTCGCATGCGGAAGATTTGCGTAATACCGGGAGATGGGATTGGGCCCGAGGTCGTCGCAGCAGCCAGGGCGGTTTTGGAGAGCATTGATGTGCCTCTGAAATTCGAGGAGACACAGGTGGGCATATCGTCATTCGAGAAGAACGGCGTCTACATCACAAAGGAAACATTATCGCTGGCAACTGAATCCGATGCCATACTTTTCGGCGCGCTCACCACTCCGAAGCGCCGGGATTACGTTTCACCGCTTCTGATGCTGCGATGGAACCTGGAACTTTACGCGAACATACGCCCCGCCCAGTGCTTCAACAGGGAATTCTGCCTGCAGCCTCTCGATATCATCATCGTAAGGGAGAACACTGAGGATCTCTATCACGCAACTGAAAGGGAGCTTGACAATAACGTTGTGGTAACCGAGAGAGTTGTTTCCGAAGCCGCATGCCAGCGCATCATTGATTACGCTTTTGAATACGCAAAGAAACATGATCGAGGCAAGGTGACTTGCGTCCACAAAGCCAATGTGCTGAGGGCCTCGGATGAGATGTTCAAGAAGCTGTTCTATGGGACCGCAGTGAATTACGCGTTCTACAACAAGATAAGGAGCGATGATGTCCTGGTGGATACCGCGGCCATGTTCCTGTGCAAGGAACCCTCGCGCTTCGATGTCATCGTCACCCTGAATATGTACGGGGACATACTTTCAGACGAAGCGGGAGGCCTCATCGGAGGCCTAGAATTCTGCCCCTCAGCCAACATCGGCAAGGACAACGCACTTTTCGAGCCAGTGCATGGCTCGGCCCCAGAAATGGCCGGAAAGGGCATTGCCAATCCGACCGGATGCATCTTATCCGCAGCTATGATGCTGGATTACCTTGGAATGCCGGAAAAAGCAGCGCTTATAAATGAGTCTGTGAGGGATTGCTATGCCAATCGCGACAACTGGACCTCGGATGTTGGCGGAAAATGCGGCACAGAGGAATTCACCCGGAAAGTGATTGCCAAGATCACGGAAAAGATGCATTCGAAGTGATTTTCAAATATTCAGCGCCTTGATGACCCGTTCAACATCTACTTTGGTATTAACACACCCGGTCTTGCTCAGCGGAACTGCGCGTATGGGGATGCCGGCCCTGGTCAATTTGGAGATTGCTTCCTCAAGTTCGAAATAGCATGCTACACCGAAACATGCCTTGGGCTTGTATTTCTCTGCAAGCTTGAATACCATGCTGCCACCAGGCACAATGAAAAACATGTAGCCTAACCTCTCCGCCTCTCCGACAATCTTGTCTATGTCGCAACCCCCGCATCTCTTGCACACATAGCCATCCTCGCCCATCTCTGCCTTGCAGACCGCTATGTTGCGCAGGCAGTGGGAAATGAAAACCGCACGCTGGTTTGTGGGAACCGCTGCGAACTCCTTCTGATTGAGATGGTTCTTGAAGGCTAGGTAAATCTCTTCGATGTAATCCGTTTCCGCGCCCAGGGCTTCGAGGGTGCTTTTCACCGCGTCCTTGGTGCCAAGGTCTATCCCGAGTTCGATAAGCCTTCTGACGTCCCTTTCTATGCTCATCGAAAAAGATCGGAAGAGCACACGTCTGAACTCCAGTCACGAATCACCATC
>CALKWP010000210.1 GCA_938004075.1 uncultured Methanomassiliicoccales archaeon | reverse complement strand
CCCCATGCCAGTTGTCTGCCCATATGTTGCTCCTTGGAATGGTCTAAATTATATCATCTAAAACAACATAATTCCATAATCGGAAAATAATGAGCAAGATACACCGAAGGTTCATGACCAATAAGTTTTATCAACACCATCTGAAACAAAAGATGACCTTTATTCTTTAAAAATTATGGAATTTGAAAAGCATCGTACATTCTTCGATTCATTCACGTTATCTGGGCTATCCCATCCTTCAGGTAGTTCTCTTGCCATGTCACGTGATGGAGGCATACTTGCATTTGACCCTGAATCAGTAATGGCACCGGAATATGCTGTCAACTCGACTAATACAGATGTAACGACCTATTTATCGGATATGGATAATAACCAATATTACGGTGACGCGGATGAATGGGTAGAACTCAACTTTGGCCAGATAAGTGACTATCAAGAGCTTTCCTTGGTTATTAAGGCGAGTACAACTACAGTGGTTAAAAATTCCTTGATTATTCAGGTTCCAGGTCTGAATGGCGAATGGATAAACGTGAGCCATATAACGCCATACAACAAATTTGCATTCCAGTGCGTGGATCTAAATGAATATTTGCCTATCGAGGACGATCTCATAGTGCGGATATATTGGACATCAGGGCATATCTTGGATGTTGCATGGCTCTATATTGGCGCACAAATACCAATCACATACTATGATTGCCCCTTACTTGATGCACAACACTCAATATACGGAAATATTACAGACAGGATATTATCTGATGATGACAAATATGCTGAGATTGTTCCTTATCAAGAAATTATTCTTGGTTATGTTCCATTGCCTGAATTAGAAACTCCTGATATCATAGATTTCGTTTTAAGGACAAATGGTTATTATTATCCCTTCAACACCATTGGAACTTCACAGACAGTCAATCTTACAATTGAAATCGAGGGGGACATGCAAACCGAATTGAATGTTGCCATCATAAGGCAGGTGAATATGAATTCAGATGGCGCAAATGAGATTGTCGCGGCAGTATACCTCAACTCAACCAATCAATCCAGCCAGTGTTTGTCCTTCACCTATCACCCAGAAGAAACTTATACTTTAGTCTATAATTTCATGAACCGCACCAATAGCACTAGGGTTACATGCGAATTTTCATCCGTATTTGATTCAATGAAATTAATCACCGAAGGCAATGGAGAACTGCTGGAGAAGCAGCCATTATCATTGTTGTTGCATAATATTACTGGACTATGGACCCATCCATATTCGAAGTCCCCGATGGCATATAAAAATACTCCAATCGGCTTCCAAATTTTAAATTCATTCCATAAAGATTATTCGAATTATAATATGACCGCCATCCATTGGGACTTCGGCGATGGCATTGAATCAGACGAACTGAATCCAAGCCATTCGTATTCAACCCCTGGAATTTATTTAGTTAATATGAACATGACATTTTATTGGCATGGCACATACATTATTCGAGATAAACAGTGCTACATCACCGTTCCTGCAGCTGAACCAGTTGCAGATTTCAACACTTACCAAGAAGTAGCATTAACTCTGACTGTAGCTGGCCGCAAGGATAACACCGTAGGCATCAGAATTTACGAAGATGGTGCGCTCATCCAAAGCCAAGATGTAATGCGAACCGCTGGACCGTCGAACACCATCACAATCGGGTTGAACAAAAATCTCAGCAGGATTTACGAGATAGAACTTGTCTACGATGCGGACCACAGGGGTGCAAACCCCACTTCGCTCAAATTCACTTCAGGAGTAACCACTTTGTTCTACTTCAAAGAATTTAATACTAATAATGGATACCACCAAATTATCTCTGTGCCTACGTCTTATTTGGAGGAGGCAGTTCAAAACAATCCCACATATTGGTTCGATGCCTCTGGCTCATACGACATTGACGGTGAGATTGTAGCTTACGAGTGGAACTTCGGTGATGAAAATACTGGCACTGGTGAGTTAATAACGCACGAGTTCACTGAAATGGGGACCTACATTGTGACGTTGATTGTTATAGACGATTACGGAACAGTTGGTACTAAAACTACTGAGCTTGTCATTCGATAAGTCCACAAGCGACCCGAGCAGGTGGGCTTTCCGCAGAAAGGGGGCCAGCGGAGGGGCGCAAGGGTGGGAGTACCGCCAAACACGTTTATCGGCATATGCACATGAGAACATTTATCGTCGTAGGGCACACAGCCGTATGTTAGCGAAGCGCAGACCTGGAGCGAGAACATTTTCCAATTGCCGAGAGCGACCGGTGATGCCTCGCCGGAGCTTTGTGTCCTGAGATCGACGTGAATCCAACAAAGCGCACGGGCGCGAGCGAAACATTTGGGAATCAACCGCGAGCGATGACAAGTCCAACGCAGACACGGGGAGCATTAACACAAGCCTTATATCCGGGCTTGTGCATTCACTTGGGGGCGACTGGCTAAGTTTAAAGAGCGGGGGGTTTACCGTGGGGGAAGGTTTATATAATTACACATACATACACATATTACACAGGTGATAATATGGTTAACATGACATTGGCAGTGCCGAAGGAACTGAAACAGGAAATGGACGATTTCCCTGAGATCAATTGGTCAGAGGTGGCCAGGATTGCCTTCAAGCGCAAGATTGAGGCATTGAAGGTCCTGAAAGACTTCTCATCTGACAGTGAGATGACAGAGCAGGATGCCATTGAGCTTGGAAGAAAGGTCAACAAGGCTCTCCGCAAGAGGTACACGGAGAATGCCTGATGGATATTATCGTAGATGCCAACATTCTTTTTGCAGCAGTAATAAAGGATGGAATAACTGCAAGATTGATGTTTGTTGACAGACTTCATCTTTATGCTCCGGAATTCCTTCTCGATGAATTCTCTAAATATCGAGATGAAATACTTCAGAAGAGTCACAGAACTCCAGATGATTTTGATAGTGTTCTTTCCGAATTATTAGCCATTATCCATTTCATACCAAAAAGCGAATTCCAGAAGATGATGAAGGTCGCAGATGAAATCTCTCCGGACATTGATGATTCGGTATATTTTGCTCTGGCACTGAAAACCGGTTTGCCAATATGGTCCAATGATGCTCGGTTGAAAAAACAATCTGCAGTGCGGATTTATTCTACTTCAGACATGTTAAATCTGTTCTCAGCTGATTTGGAACAGTAAACCCCCCGCTCGTTTATAAACATAAGTCGACCCTGGCCCGAGAACTATCTTTTGATATGTTTGACGAGAGGGCTCCGTGATGCCTCGCCGGAGCCAGGCGTCCCCCAAACGCCGCTCGATAGCCTGGCGCACGGTTGCGAACCACCATCTTCCTAACGTTACGGTGAGCAATCACGAGTACAACGAAGGGACGGGGAGTAGGAACACAGGTGGCATAAATCCAGGCGACCGCGGCGCAGGATTTATATACACACCTGTGCATTCACTTGGCGTAGCGGAGGAGTGCCCGGTTAGGAACGTACTGGCTTTCGTGGGATGGCCTATTACAAAAGGGTGTACCAATCTACTTAAATAACGAGAAAAACTATACATAACTGAGTGGTGATATGAATTAAAAAAATCCATGTGTTGATACCTTTGTGCCTTGCATTTTCCATAATTCTTCCATCTGTATTAGGAAATCCAAGTTTTCCGATTTGGAATGCTGGCAATACGTCATTGCCAGAAGATACCTCAGGGAATGTATTTCTGATGGACCCGAACAGATTTGATTTGCGTTTCACATCTGAATATGTTTTACTGGAAATAAACCATAATTCATTTACTAGAGGTGAACTAAATGCTACTTATCTCATTACAAATTCAGGATCAAATTGGATAAATCAGACGATTGCGTTACCTGGATACAGCATATATGCTGAGGAGGGCGAGGCCGTAATCACTATCCAAGTTGACGAGGCGAGTATAGAGTACTGGTTCGATGCAGTTGAAATTGAAAATATCATGCCAATATCTAATGAATATTTTTGTTTTTTATTCAACTTAACTTTTCAACCCCTACAAACTCGCAAGATTTCTGTTGATTTTCCATTTACTATTGATCGATATACACCAGGAAATCTCTCCGCGAAATACATAGTGACAACCGGAAATTCATGGGCAGGTAGTATTGGTCAGGCAGATATATTTTATAAATTTCCAACCGAAAATGTGAATGATTATACTTCAATCGCACCAAGTAATTATACATTTGAAAACGAAAGTACGAACTTCAAAATAATTCATTGGCATTATGAGGATTGGAACCCCAGAGAAGAAATATTAGTCAAATGGATACCAGACCTTCCATTAGATGTTGCAATTGAGCCAGATGAAATAAATTGCATTTGTAATGAGAGCATTATGATAAATGCCACCGTGGTAATGAACGGGAATCCTGAATCTAATGTAGGTGGTTACGAACTGTATTATGATCTTGGTGATGGGTCCAATACGGGATGGATTCATTCTTTAAATTGGACACACATTTATCAACAACCTGGAACCTATCATGTTAAAGTGTGGGTAAAATACACAAATTATAACATCATATCTGACGAGCCAGGTGAATTAATGGTCACTGTGGGAGAAAAAGTGGAAAACAATACATCTATCTACCTGCTTGCAGGAATTATTATTTCTATCGTAGTTATTTTTTCGTTAGGTCTGTTTTGGTTTAGAGCCATTCAATCAAAGCAGGGAAGAAAATAGGCCATCCCAGTCGTTATTCCGTAGGGCACTCCGTAGCGAAGCTGGGCCGAGAGCTATCTTTTGATGTATGCGACGATAGGCCCCCGTGATGCCTCGCCGGAGGCGGGATAATGCAACCTCAAATTTCATTATCCCGCAAACCGCCCAGGCATTCGATTGGCCACGTGGGCAGTTGAGTGGGCTGGGACAGGTTCATTCTGTTGGGGCGAACGCCCGGTAGCTGAGATTTGAACCCCGTCAGTAATGGATTTCTTCTTCTAACTCTTTCAGTTCATTGATTAAGTCAGCAGTGCTCCACACACTCACGAGAATCTGATGTTCAAAATGGCCGTCATTTGTCCATACGCCATCGTTGTCAAATGATAAGGCCAATGCGATAAATGGAGCGTCGGTTTCATCAACATCTTTCATGGCCTCATGCGCTTCTGGATAGTGGCCAATGAATTCCTCGCTGGAAACTATTACAAGATGTTTCTTTAAACTCGCAAGCACTTCATGGAATCTATGCTTTGTTAACCCAGATTTCTTAATCAAGACCTTTTCATGATTCGCAACCTCGTCGAATGCATGCTCCGGAATATAAAATGAAAACAGTGGGTGCAGAAGGATTTTCCTGGTTACTGAATCCTTTAACAACGCTGCAATTACGATGTTTGAATCTACAACCAACTTCATTTTGCGGACTTCCTGTAATGCTTTGACATCTTCTTCTTGATTTCATGATCGAGTTCATCGATGTCGCCCTCATCAAGCTTGCTGTTTGCAGTGAGTTTGTCAAGTTTATCAAGCTCTTCGATGTACTCGCGTATCGCACGCCTGGCTATTTCGCTCCATTTAATCTCGGTATGCTTTTTCATCTTCTCGTGGAGGTCTCCGGGAATTGCAATTGTCATGTTCACCATTTTTATCACCTAAGGATAATATGTGCAATTACTTATTTAAGGTTATCGGCGTATTAGAAGTAAAGAGAGCCAAATCGTATAATATAACAGTGAGCCCCTGGCCCGAGAGCTATCTTTTGATATGTTTGACGCAAGGGCCCCGTGATGCCTCGCGGGAGCCGGGTTGATGCAACCTCAAATTGCATAAACCCGCAAACCGCCCAGGCATTCGATTGAGCATGGGGGCACTTGAGTTGACTGGGATATGTCCATTCAATTATGGAGAACAACAATATCGAAATGCTCATCCCAGAATCTCTTTGATGTACTTTCCCTCGTCCATTATCTGGCGGCCATCCACCCAGATGCTGCATCTTCTCATGAGCAGGTCGATGTGGGCGTCGCTGGCCCAGGTGGCGCCTGTCTTCTCGTGATAGGGATCCCCGAAGGCCACATGGACCGTTGGGAACTTCTCGTCCTGGAGGATGTTGTCAATTATCTCCTTCAGGAAGATGTTCGTGCCTATGCCTATCTCGCCAACCCTGGAGGCGTTCTCGTCCATCATGGTGTAGGCTTTGAAGTCAGCCAGCAATTCCGAATGCTTGCATTCGATGCTCTTGATGAAGGAGCCGCCAATCTCATGGGCCACATCGATAATCAGGGGCATCTCCTGGTAATTCACTTTGCCGGAGTATTTCATTTCAATCCAGTCGCCCACGGTCCCGTCAACGACCAGCCGGCCGTTGAATGTCTTGGGGGCGGTGAAGACCTCTCCTGACGGGAGGTTGTCCCACTCTCCGACCTTGTCTATGATGCCGGAGCAGGGGATCCACTTCATGCCTGAATCGAAAGTTGCGACAAAATCGGTTCCAGCTGGGGAAGTTACCTTGATTTCTTTGGCATTGATGAGCAATTGGTAAAGCCGGTTCGTGACCTCGCAGACCTTCTCGTAGTCCACGCACATGCCGGTCCTCATTATCTTCTCGTCAACCCCGACCATGTGGGCATGCCTGGCCTTCTGAACGCAGAGCTGCAGGAAAGGGCCTCTGATTGTTTCCAGCTCACCCTCCGCGGGACCGGCCACAAAGAACGTGACGGTCGCTTTCAGGATGGCTTCCTTCAGGGATTCTGGCATTGATTTCAAGGGGCGGCCGCCGTAAGCCGGCAGATCCAGGTTAAAGAAACGGACACGGTCGGTAATTTCCAGGGCCTTCTGGCGTATGGACATCCCGATTTCCTTGCTTGGGCCGTCCGCCACGATGAGGACGCTGTCGCTTGGCTTTACTTTCATGCATTTGTTGACCGCGACATTGGCACCCTCGTCAATGCTGTTGTTCATTGCCTTTCCTTAATCCCTTGTGATATTAAGAATTTGGCATGGAAAAAGATGCGGAAAGTTCTTTACGGATGAGAGGCATTTCCCCCAACATGACAGTGCCCAAGTCCCACCCCAGATACGAGAGCCTGATGAAGCGCGACAAGTTGATCGAGGCGTACAAGGCCGGCATGGTTGCGGAGGCTGGCATGATAGCCCACGGCCGGGGCGAGGCATTCGATTACCTGCTGGGGGAATGCACCATCCCCGAAGCCGAGGAAGCCGAGATTGTGGCAGCCAGCCTTCTTCTGAACGCGAAAAATCCTGTTATTTCGGTAAATGGCAATGTCGCCGCGCTATGTCCCGGGGAGCTGGCAGAGCTTGCGAGGGCGATCCCGGCAAAGCTGGAAGTCAACCTGTTCTACCGCACGGACGAGAGAATGAAGAAGCTGGTCAAGCATCTGGAGGACCATGGGGCGGAGAATGTTCTCGGCCTGGAACCGGATGCCCGCATACCCGGGCTGGAGCATGCCAGGGGACTCTGCACCAATGAGGGGATATTCACTGCTGACGTCATCCTTGTCCCCCTTGAGGACGGAGATAGGGCCCAGGCCCTGAGGAAGATGGGCAAGACGACCATTGTCATCGACCTCAACCCGCTGTCCAGGAGCGCAAGGGCAGCCAGCGTCACGATCGTGGATGAGGTCACCAGGGCCATACCCAACATCACCGGGTTCGCGCAGGAAATGAGAGGCGAGCCAGTGCCGATTTATGATAATGCAGCTAATGTCAGGAAGGCCATAGACAGGATATCGAACGCGCTGTTCGAGATACGCTGCGCGTACGGCACCGGATGATTAAGCCAGTTCGTAAGTCACCCGGCACCTGTCCTTCCCCTTGCTCTCGCATTCCAGGATATGGACTTTCCCCAGTTCGTTGGTGTTGCGCACATGGGTTCCGGCGCAGGGGCAGATGTCGAAGCCAGTAACTTCAATGACCCTTAGCTCGCTCACCGATTTTGGGATGAGGTCAAGATTGCACCGCTCCTCGTTCACGCGCTGCTCCAGATCGGAGCGCTGCTCCTGGTAAAGTCGGACATCCAGGTTCCGGCCGATTATCTCATTTGCCTCCTTCTCGATGATGGCCAGCTGCTCCGGCGTGAACTTGATGGGGTGGAAGTCCACCCTGGCCCTGTCGTGGTAGAGCTGGTTGCCGACCGTTCGGGCGCTGAACCTGTCGAAGACGACGCCCGAGACGATGTGCTGGGCGGTGTGCATCCTCATATGGCCGAAGCGCCGGTCCCAGTCAAGGATTGCATGCACCTGGCCTTCAGGGAGCTGGCCTTCGATGAAATGCTTGACTCCGCCCTTCTTCGTCACCTTTTTCACGATGCATCTCCCGCCGGGCCATTCCATGCAACCCGTATCGGTTGGCTGGCCCCCGCCCTCAGGGTAGAACGCGGTCCTGTCCAGCTCTACCCAGTCCTCGCCTTTTGCGACCACGGTTGCATCCCATTCGCGGATGTAATTGGCCTCTATGTTCGGCATGTAAAGGATTTCTGTCATCGCAGCACCGCACCCGCATTTCCGAGGAATGATAAAACTGTTGCCTGTTTTGGCAATATCCTTAAATCCCATCCGATAATATCAGTTGATGGAAGTATCGTTATGAAGCGCATATACATGGACCATTCCGGAACGACCCCCATAGACCCTCAGGTCCTGGAGGCCATGATGCCGTATCTGACCGAGAAGTTTGCCAACCCGTCCTCCATTTACACAGAGGGCAGGGAGGTGCGCGCAGCTGTCGACGGGGCAAGGGTGCAGGTTGCCAAGGCGTTGAACGCCGATGCCAGTGAAATCACTTTCACATCCGGCGGGACTGAATCCGACAACCTCGGAATCAAGGGAGTCGCCCTCAACAGGAAGGAAAAGGGCGGCCACATCATCACAACGACGATCGAGCATCATGCGGTAACCCACTCGGTCGATGCGCTGGGCGAGATGGGCTTCGACATCAGCTTCGTTCCCGTGAACAAATACGGCCAGGTGGAATTGGAGACCTTGGAGGGAGAGTTCCGCAAGGACACATTCCTTCTCTCGCTCGTTTATGGAAACAACGAGATTGGAACAGTTCAGGACATGAAAGAGATTGTCAAGCTGGCCCACAAGCATGATATACTGGTTCATACCGATGCCGTCCAGGCAGTTGCCAAGATTCCCATTGATGTCAAGGACATCGGCGTGGATTTACTGTCCCTTTCCGGCCACAAGATTTACGGCCCAAAGGGCATCGGCGCTCTTTACGCCAGGAAGGGGTTGAAGCTCGCGCCGGTCCAGCATGGCGGCGGCCATGAGAGGAACCTGCGCTCCGGCACCGAGAACGTGCCCGGC
>CALKWP010000209.1 GCA_938004075.1 uncultured Methanomassiliicoccales archaeon | reverse complement strand
AGAACTCACTTAAGAAAACCAAATTTCTGTCCAACTGCGCGGGGCCACCTCTCCTCGACATCGAATTCCGGGATGGCCATGTGACCACCCAAGTAACTTAGAAAGCCACAAAATGAGCGAAAAAACCTTCAGGCAAGCCTATGGCGTCTTGCAAGAGCATGCTGAGACGCTGCGGAACCAGCAAGAACCAAACATCGATGACCTACTGACCATCGTGACCGAGTCAGTGGCTGCCTATAAAGTGTGCAAGGAACGCATCGATGCCGTTGAAAAGGCTCTGGAGCAGGCACTGAGCGGGGCTGGTGTTAGTAGCCGTACCGTTGACGATGATGATGCGCCCCCGATGGTCTCGTCATCAAAGCATCCTGCCCTAGATGACGAAATTCCGTTTTGAGAAATGGTGGCAAACAGCTCGCTGGTCGACCGGGTCGCCCATCACATTCAAGCCAAATTCGCCGGTGAAGGTTCTGGCCACGATTGGCACCACATCAACCGCGTACGACGTCTCGCTAAACAGATTGCTGCTGCTGAAAGGGCTAACCAGGGTGTTGCTGAATTGGCTGCGCTCGTCCACGACATTGCTGACTGGAAGTTCCACAATGGTGATGACAGCGTAGGGCCACGCGAGGCTGAGCGCCTTCTACGGGAGGAGGGGGCTGAACCGGATGTAATCGCGCAAGTCGTCGACATTGTGGCCACCATTTCTTTCAAGGGAGCTGGTGTCCACACTGCAATGCGGACCCTAGAAGGAAAATGCGTCCAGGATGCTGACCGCTTGGATGCTATTGGTGCCATCGGTATTGCCCGCTGCTTTGCCTACGGTGGCCATGCGGGCCGTTTGATGTACGACCCGAACGAGCCACCGGTGATGCATGCTACGGCCGAGGCGTACAAGGCTTCCAAGGGCCACAGCCTGAATCACTTTTACGAGAAGCTTTTTCTGCTCAAGGAACGGATGAACACGCCGACGGGTTTGGTACTAGCAGAAGAGCGGCACCAATTCATGGAGGAGTATGTCAGACGCTTCCTTGATGAATGGGGAACGGAATGAGCAGCAACAAACCGCTAACTATTGAAGTCGTCTCTGACGTTGTTTGCCCGTGGTGCTTCGTCGGCCTGCGCCGGCTTGAGCGGGCGATAGCACTTGTTCGGGATGAGAATCCTGACTTCCAGTATGTGCTGAGCTGGCGTCCATTCTTTTTGAATCCGGATACGCCGGCAGAAGGCGAGCCGTACTTGCCATTTCTCGTTCAAAAGTTCGGTGGCCGTGAGCGTGTGGAAGAGATTTGGCAGCGCATCCGTGAGGTCGGTGCCACGCTGGGTATCGACTACCAGTTCGAGAAAATCCAGGTCCGCGCCAACACCCTGGCGGCCCATCGACTTATACATTGGGCGCAACAACGGGGCGATGCCTCCGCACTGGTGGAAAAGCTGTTTGAGGCACAATTTGAACAGGGCGGGAATGTCAGTGACCGTGAGGTCCTGGCGAATGTGGCTGCGGCTTGCGGTTATGACCAGACCGAGGTGCTCGAGTATCTCGACTCTGACGAGGACAGGGCTCTTATCCAACATATGGAGGAGGAAGCCCGGTCATGGGGAGTGAACTCTGTGCCGACATTTGTCTTCGACCGCAAGTCGGGAGTCCAAGGGGCTGAAGACCCAAGGGTGCTGGCCAACGAAATAAAACAAGTATTAGCTGCAACTGAGAAATAGCCATGAAGAAACTTATCAAGTTGTTTGGGGTGACGCTGGCCGTGACCTGCCTGGGCTCAGCCATTGCTGATGACCATCACCATCATCACTTTGCCAAAGACGTCGACGCGTTCCACGAGGTACTTGCGCCTCTCTGGCATGCACGACCTGGCCCTGAGCGTTTGCCTAATGCTTGTGCGAAAGTGGGAGAGTTAGGGCGACTGGCCAGCGAAATTCGCTCCACCGATGCGACTGAATTGGTTGCGTCGATTGCGGCCATGAAAACTGCCTGCCAAAGCAAGGGTGACGTCGATGGCGCCTTCCACGATGTCCATGAAGCGTTCCACCACCTGATTGGATGACCAAGTGAAGCTCGAGCTCTCACCGGTCATCAACCTACTGCATAGCGCTAGCGCCAGCACGCTGGCGACACAGTCGTTGCAGATGCCTGGGTATCCGTACGCCACTGTGGTGCCCAATGTGTTGGACGAACAGCATCAGCCCATCCTGCTGATTAGTGCGCTGGCCGAACATACGAAGAATTTGTTGGCCGACCCTAAGGTCAGCATTTCAGTCACCGAATCGGGTATTGCCAACGTCCAGGATGGACAACGTCTCACCCTTATAGGTGATGCGGAGCAATTTGAACCCAGCCAGGAATTGGTGGCAAGGTATCTCCGTTATGTACCGGCCGCTGAGCAGTACCTGCAGCTCGACTTCATGTTCTTCCGCATTATCCCCAAGCGGTTGCGTTACATCGGGGGTGTTGGAAAGATGGGATGGGTGGAATCGGATACTTTGGGAGCTGCTAACAAGCTGTCGTTAGCATCCGAGGCTGGATTGCTTGGAGAAGCTGGCGTATTGGCACCCAGGAATGTCGCCTTGCTGGGCATTGACCCCTACGGCATCGACTACATTGCGGATGGATTCCGCGACCGGCGGGCGCTGGACGAGGGGGCGCTCAGGGATGCCGTATTGGCCGCAGTCCCCAATCTAAGCTGATTCATCACTGCCAAAAATTCACACTTAGATACCAATGATAAGAATCGAACCAGTAGAGCTGGCCAAATCCTACCTCCTGTTGAATCACGGTCCGGTGACCTTGGTGTCAAGCGCTCATGGTCAGCGGCGAAATGTGATGGCTGCTTCCTGGGCCATGCCTCTCGATTTCGACCCGCCCAAGGTTGCTGTGGTCGTTGATGGCCGTTCCTTCACGCGAGAGCTTATTGAAGGCAGCGGGGAGTTCGTTCTGAGTATTCCGAGCAAAGCCATCGCTGATAAGGTGCTGGCTGTCGGTTCGCAATCTGGCCGCGAATTGGATAAGTTTGCAGCCTACTCAGTTGGCACTTCGCAGGCCTCGAAGGTTCAGGCACCTCTGATTGAGGAGTGTGTTGCTTGGCTGGAGTGCAAAGTGATACCCGAAGAGCACAATCAAAAGCGCTACGACCTGTTTATTGCAGAAGTGGTGGCTGCTTGGGCTGACCCAGCGGTGTTCAACAATGGACGCTGGACTTTCGAGAACGAGCAGCAACGAACGATTCATTACATTGCCGGTGGCAGCTTTTTGGCTACGGGCGACGGGTTTGAGGTTCGTGGCTAAGAAATTCCCTCTCCACCCGAAGCACCCGGAGCGCATCTGCTGGGGCTGCGACAAATATTGCCCAGCCAAAGACCTCCAGTGCGGGAACGGTTCGGGTCGGACTCAGCATCCGGCAGAAATGCTTGGGGACGATTGGTATCAATGGGGTGATTGGGGCATTGAAGATGCGCCAGACCCCTCAATTGCCGCGCCTAGTATTGGCAATAAGGACGGCCAGTAAGCGAAAAGCCCAAGCGTTTCAAGCTTGGGCTTCGTAAATCCTTGGCTTCGTAGCAATTGACCGAAGCGTTACAGCTTTCGCCGTTTGGGCACTACGCAATCATCTCAATTTGCGGCGGACTCACAGTCATTCTGCCTCCTATCGCAATGTTTATTTTTGCCCCGGCTTACTGCTCGTCGGGGTTCGATTTCAGGCTACGCCTTTGGCCAAAAATGTCTAGTCTTGTGTCACAAAGGACTCAGGCGTTAAATAGTGTGTTGGCTTACCGCTGTATATCGCGGACAGCTGACAAGGTGGTCATTGACCATCCCGGATGCCTGCATGAATGCATAGCAGATAGTCGAACCCACGAACTTGAAACCAGCTTTCGAAAGCGCCTTGCTCATGGCGTCAGACTGCGCGGTTTTGGCAGGTACCTCTGATAAGTTGTTCCAAGCGTTTTGGATGGGGACTCCGCCAACAAATCCCCAAAGAAACTCGCTGAACGATTGACCGCTGGCAGTTAGGGCCAGAAACGACTTGGCATTCTGGATGGTCGCGGCAACCTTGGCCCGGTTGCGGATAATTCCGGGGTCAGCCAGCAGCGCCGCCACCTTCTCATCGCCGTAGTTGGCAATCAGGTCTGGCACGAAGCTATCGAACACCTTCCGATAGTGCTCACGCTTTTTAAGGACCGTGGACCAGGATAAGCCGGCCTGTGCCCCTTCCAGAATCAGCAACTCGAACAATGCTCGGTCGTTGTGTAGAGGGACTCCCCACTCTTTGTCGTGGTATTCACGGTAAAGGTCGAAACCCTCGCACCAAGGGCAGCGCTGCATGGATTCGACTTTCAAATTAGCAATTCGGTACGGGCATCAGTGAACGGGCCGACACGATAAGTCGTTTCCGTATGCCTGCTCCAAGCCTTCGTTCAACTTCCCACATAGGGAGGCCCTTTACGACGGCTACTTGCTCAATCGCTGTGACGACATCACCAATCTTGGTGCAGACGTATTCAGCACCGCGTTGAATGGAAGATTGCACTTTTTTCATCAGCCCTTACCTCCAAGTGGTCAAACGATGATGAATCGTAGCTCAGGTTTTGGCATGACGAATGGGCTAAATAGTTTGAAAAAACGGAACAATTAATCTTGTGATACTTGGTTTATTGGGATGGTGGCACCACATAGAGTATCGCCACAACCTAAAGGAGGTTATGAACTGCTATGAGCACTGAAGCCCGCGTTATTGACCTGAGCAAAACAGAGTACGGCGCCTATGCCGCACCCGATACGAACCGCGTTATTCGCAATACTTACCAATTGCTCGCGCTATCGACTGGCGTTGCAGGCGTTGGCGCTGGTATCAGCATGTTGGCGGGGTTTGGTTCTTTGGCTGGCATCCTGTTCACTTTGCTTGGTCTGGTACCTCTGTTCTACCTGCACAAGAAACGGAACACAGCTGCAGCTGTGCCCGCGATGCTGACCTTTACTGGTTTGAGCGGTCTGGGCCTAGGACCTACATTGAGCCACTACATCAACATGCCTGGTGGTAGCAGCACGGTGCTGACTGCAGCGGTTCTCACGACTGCAGTAACGCTTGCCTTGACGGCCTATGTCCACAAGACAGGCAAAAATTTCACCCGTATGGGTGGCTTCCTGTTTGCTGGCTTGATTGTGGTCCTGCTTGCCAGCATCACAGCGATGTTCATCCCAGCATTGCACGCAGGTGTCTCTGCAGTTGCCGCTCTGTTGTTCTCGGGCTTCATTCTCTACGACACCAGCCGTTTGGTGCGAGGTGAAGAAGACAACTACGTTATGGCCGCAGTCAGCATGTACCTCAACGTGCTGAACCTCTTCCTGTCACTCTTGCAGCTTCTGGGCATCTCTCTCGACGATTGATAGCGAATGCCTCAAAAGTTCTGCGGCCTGCCAATTGGTGGGCCGTATTTATTTGTACTGCAGTAAGCTAAGCGGCATGGAAGAAACAACAACTGAATTTCTCGCTCCACAGGATGAGGGAGCCTCGCCTACCGTTGACCAGGAAGCGCTTCAGACGCTTCAACGTGAGGTTCAGCGGAAGTTCGGTCGTGCGGTTTTGATTCTTCAACAGTACGAGCGCTTGGTGAAAAGCCTTGTTGCAGAGAAGGACCTGGCTGGGCCGATTGCTGAGCTGCAACGAATCAAAGAGAGTCAGCTTAAGGCGGTCGCGAAGAAGACTCTGGGGCAGGTCGTTGGCGACCTGACAGGTGCGCTTGTGACACCGGCACTTACTGATGATGCCTCTAGTGAATCAGAGCCTCATCAAGTCGAGCCTAGCCTACCTTGGATACGGATTAGCTTCCGTATGGAGATGCAGGAAGAGCATTTCAAGGAGACTGAGCGGAAGCTGGCGGATTTGGTGGACCTGCGAAATGAACTGGTTCATCACTTCCTGGAAATCCACGACATGTGGTCTGTGCCTGGTTGCCAAAAAGCTCTTGGCTATCTTGAGGAGTGCAACAAGCAGGTAGACGCTCACTACGAAGAGCTTCGTAATTGGGCTAAGCATATTGTAGAAGCGCGGGAGTACTCGGCTTCAGTGATGCGCTCGCCAGAGTTCATGGACTTCATGATTCACGGCATCTATCCAGGGGGGGCAGGGGTTAATTGGCCTTCATGCACTATCGTGAATGTGCTGCGTGATGCTGAAGAGGCTCATGCCAAGGATGGATGGACGTTTCTTCAAGACGCTATCGAGTTTGCACGTGCATCCGAGCCAGAGCACATTCCTTCGCGTTATGGTTGCAGTAGTTGGCGGCAGGTACTGCACGAGTCTGGTCAGTTCGATATTCGTCGCGAGCATGGGCAACCAGGAGAGGCGACCTTAACTTGGTTCAGGTCCAAAGCGACATATGCCTAGTACGGGTATCGACCCAAAGCGGAAATTCACCCATGTCAGAAGCGGACATTCTCCGTTGGAGGTC
>CALKWP010000208.1 GCA_938004075.1 uncultured Methanomassiliicoccales archaeon | reverse complement strand
GGCATCAAAAGCATCCACCAGCAAGGTTTTGACCGCATCGTCTTGATTGAATTCGACACCGACCCCGCAATGACCCTTATCGCCGAGCTTTTCGGTTCTGGCAATCTCATCCTTCTTGAGAATAATAAGATATTCCAGCCGCTGACATCCAAGTCCTGGCGTGCCAGGGAGGTGAAGGCAGGGCATGAGTATGTTTTCCCCCCGGAAAGCAGGGATCCATTCTCCATGGACCGCGCGAAACTTGCAGAGCTGCTGGCGAAATCCGAAAAGGACCTGGTTCGCTGCCTGGCAACCGATATAAATCTCAGCGGAGTTTACGCTGAAGAGGTCTGCCACATACTTGGCCGCAGCAAGTCGGACAAGCCATCCGAATTGACTGGGGACGAGATCGATGAAATCATGGATATCATTGGCTCTTTCCGGGAAGGCCTCCTATCCCCTGAGCCATACATTCTGCTAGGCGAGGGCGGTGTGCCAGTTGACGTTCTTCCTTTTGGCTTGTCCATGCACGAAGAGCTCGAGAAGCAGCAGTTCCCCGGGTTCAGCGTGGCAGCAAGGGAATACTTCCAGAACCTTCCGGATAAATTGCAATTACCCATGAAAAGCGACAGGGAGGCCCAGCTGGACAGGCAGCTTGAGAGCCAGGAGGCCGCTCTGAAGGAATTGGATGTCCAGGACAGTGAATTCCAGATAATGGGCGACCTTGTCTATGCCAACTACTCGAAGCTGGACAATGCATTGAGATATGTCAATGGAATTCTTTCAGGGGGTAACTGGCAGGCCTTGAGAAGGGACATCGAGGCGATACCCGGGGTCACGAAATTCGAGCCAGCCGAAGGCAATCTCACAGTGACATTGCCAGATGGTTTGAGCGTCACGCTTGATGTGAGGCTGAACGTCAACGAGAATGCTGCCGCCCTATATGACCGGTCGAAGAAGGCAAGGCACAAAGCGATTGGAGCCAGGGAAGCAATACTTCACACCAGAAAGCTTCTGAAGGAACTCCAGGAAGCCGGCGAGATAGCAAGGCAGCCGAAGGACAGAAAGCCCACGAAACAATTCTGGTTCGACCGATTCAGATGGTTCGTTTCCAGCGAGGGCTTCATGGTCGTCGGAGGCAGGGACACAAGGTCCAACGACCTGGTGGTGAAGAAGCACCTCAAGGATGAAGATCTATACGCCCATGCGGACGCAAATGGCGCGCCAAGCGTTGTGATAAAGGACGGCCAGAATGCGACAGAAGCGACTCTTGAAGAGGCATGCGCATTCGCAGTCTGTTTCTCCAGGGTATGGAAAGGGAAGCTTGCATCGGGAAGCGCATACTGGGTGAAGCCGGACCAGGTATCGAAGACGCCCCAGCCGGGGGAATTCGTTCCGAAAGGCGCATTCATAATCAGGGGAACCCGGAATTATTCGCGCAAGGTGGAAGTGCGGTTGGCTGTTGGCATGGTGAAAGTGCAGGGCGCAGACAAGCTCATGTGCGGGCCAGTGAGCGCAGTCAAAGCACACGCTTCCGAATACCTTGTTTTTGAGCCCGGTGATGAGAAGCGCTCAGGCCTCGCCAGGAAACTATCTGATAAACACCGGATACCTATCGAGGAAGCGGACAGGGTGCTGCCAGCCGGTGATGTGAGAATAATCAATCCGTAATGGGTTATTGAACCGCCAGGCGTTCGATTTCCTCGAGGCACAATTTGAGCTTCTCCGTTGATTCAGGAATGTTTCCTTCTTCCAGGAATTGATTTGCCTGTGTTATCAGAGACGCTGGGTGGGTCACGTCAATGCCTTTCATCTTGAAGTCACGAACAACAATTGCGAGGTTATCCAGATCTTCGCGGATCTTCCTGCGGAACTCGTTCTCCGCGAACTGGATGCCCTCATCCATCAGAAGTATTGCCACCTTGAATTCGTTCTGCTTGCTTTCGGTGACAGCGCGCGCAACCAGCTTCTTTGCATGGTTGATGTCCACGCCGATCTCTTTTGCCATCTTCAGGTATGGCTTCACGCGCGTAGCCCTTTTCGAGAGCTCCTTTTTAAGTTGTGCATCATCCATGCTATCAAGATCGGCCGGGTCGTTTTCCTTCTTGACATAATCCATCTTTAGCTGGGAGAAATCGACCAGGTTCGGTTTCTCGGGCTCCGGCTCCGCATCGAAAGTTTCGGGAGGCTGGGACAGGTCCGGTTCTGCAATTTGCTGGGTTTGAGTTTTTATCGGTTCATCAAGGAAATCGTCACCTAGCTTCGGCGGCTCCAGGCTGAGCTCTTCCTCATCCCTGCTGGGTATGATTGTGGATTTATCGTCAGAAGTGCCCGGGATACGCCCTCCCGATGCTGAAGTGATTATGTGGCTGTAGCATTCCGCTGCCTTCGCCGAATCCCCAAGCTTGTTGTAAACCTCGGCTTTTGACATCCAGGCGGTCTGGAATGAGGGGTCTATCTCGATTGCGCGATTGAACGAGTTTAAAGCCTGTTCGAAGTTCTCCATCTTGACAAGGGTTGCGCCTCTGGCATACCAGAGGTCCTTGCTATCGGGCGACCTGAGCAATTTGCTGTCATAGTAAGATAGCGCAAGCCTGTCTGAATCCGCTGAATTCATGTCCTGGGGCTTGAAATTGCAGCCGCACTCGTAGCAGGATGATTCGAAAGCGCTCACGATTGTAGCGCAGAGGGGGCATTGGAGTTCGGCGCCCACAGTCTCCTCGGTAAGCGGTGTTTCCCTGATCTCTTCAAGGGAATGCTCTCTGAGCGCGGTCTTGATCTCGCCAGCAGCCTTCCTGCCGATGCCGCGGATGTTCATGAGCTCGACCACGCTGGCCTGCTTGAGTTTTCTCAGGTCGGTGAAACCCGCATCGAAAAGAATCTTGGCTCGCAATGGGCCGATGCCTGGGAGTTTCACAAGCTCCTCCAATTCCACGTCAACGAAAACGGACTGGGCAATCTCCTGGGCGGCGATATTCACCTCCTTGGATGGGATGACCGAGGATTCAACCGAGTCATTGCCGAATTCCTCGTCTGAGATTGTCGAGGGCTCGGACTCGTATGCAGTACCGCAAACGCTGCACTCTTTGTCATCCTTTCCCATCTTGTTTCCGCAGACAGGACAGCTATCTGAACCTACCACGTTATACACGTAAGATATGACATGATAAATACTTTGCTGGCAAAATATGATATAGTAGAATTGAGGCGAAAACAGAAAGAAAAGGAAAAACAGGGAATGACAACGTTCATAAACGGGATTGTGTTGTCTGGGACGGAAAGAAGCCCGGATGGGGTAGCTTGGATATCCTAAAAGCCTGCGGAGCTTTAGACCCGAGTTCGAATCTCGGTCCGGGCGCTTATTTTCTTATGCCAGCGGAGAACGGGTCGAGAAAGAACTAGTTACGAAGGAACTAGTGCGAATCTCGGTCCGGGCGTACTTTCTTTTTTTATATGTTCGAAAATGAAGCAGAAAAAGAAAGCGCGACTAATACGCCTTTCGCAATTATCAGCAGAGTATTAGCCAGCGTCGGCGAA
>CALKWP010000207.1 GCA_938004075.1 uncultured Methanomassiliicoccales archaeon | reverse complement strand
TTCATAAACTGGCCCAAGTTTTTTTGTTTTTCCACTGCTTGCTTATTGATTCTGGAATAAACGCGAAGGATGAGAGAAAAGCTTCAATGCAATTCGAAAAACAGACTGAGTTTGCAGTCTGTCACAATCGCTAGTTTTTCGATTTTGGGCCAGTTTATTCAGAACATAAATGATTAATTCATAAACTGGCCCAAGTTTTTTTGTTTTTCCACTGCTTGCTTATTGATTCTGGGATAAACAAAAAAACAGGGCCCGGACCGGAATTTGAATCCGGCACAGAGGATCCACAGTCCCATATGTTACCAGGCTACACTACCCGGGCCATGTCGCATACGGACTAAAATGCGATGGTGTATAAATTTATTGGTTCATGTTTTTTGACTGAATCAATTTGGTTTATCTCCATTTTTCCTGTATTCATTAGCATAAGGTAGATAGCCTTGCACCGTGCATACATTCTCATCGTGAATGAAAGTTACTAGCTTTGATAATGAGATGCAAAGCTGCCTGAGCAATCTTCCAGCCCTGGTGGCAAACATCAGCTCCTTTATGGGCTGATAGTTTGCATTATCATTTTCGCTTTTTCTTGGCAAATTTAATAATATCATATCATTGCTATATGGTATAAGGTTAACCATGACGTCATCGCAACCCCACGATTTCATATTCAAGATTTGCCTTGTCGGCGACGCAGAGGTCGGCAAGACCAGCCTTGTCAGGCGCTTCGTCCTGGATCAGTTCGACGGCGCTTACATGCTGACAATAGGCGCCAAGGTGATGAAGAAGACGGTCACGGTCCAGCACGAAGGCAAGGGTGTGAATGTATCTCTGTTGATTTGGGACGTCATGGGCCAGAAAAATTTCAAGGTAGTCGAATCGGTTGCATTGCAGAACATCGTTGGCGGTTTCGTGGTGTGCGACATTACCCGGAAGTCTACATTCGAAAGTTTGGAGTACTGGGTTGATGCAATAAGGAATATATCGCCAGGGATTCCCATTATCATCCTGGGTAATAAATCTGACCTGGCAGTCAAGGCCCAGATAACTGAAGCGGAGCTTAGCGAAGCGTCGAAGTTCCTTACCTCCACGTCTTTCATGACTAGTGCGAAGAGCGGGGAGAATGTTGAGTTGGCATTCAAAAGAATTGCAGAGTATTGTTTGAGAGGTGTTCCCGATGGGCGAGATTGAAGATACAGAGGCAAGGAAGAAGGAATTGCTCAAAATGGAAAAGGATATCCAGAAGGAGCAGCAGAAGCTCATGGCCCTGGCAATGGAGAGAGAGTCAAATCTAGAAATCAGGGAACGGTCGTTGATGGAACGCGAGAAAGCTCTTCTGGAAAAGGAGAAGAAACTTGATGAGTACAAGGAGAAGCTTCTGGCCATGACCCAAAAGGTCAAAGATGAGTCCGGCAAAGGCAGGAAAGCCTAATAATCCTGTTCAACCATCCACGGGCATGCGCAAGCCCGACCTGGCGGTACTCGCCGCGGTGATCGCCTGTTCCTTTGCATCCATCTTCATCCGATGGAGTGACGCGGAGCCGCTGGCCATCGCTTTCTATCGGCTTCTTTTCACATCCCTGATGCTGCTTCCATTCGTGTTCATGGGGAAAACGGGCGAATTCAAGGCGCTAGCAGGGAAAGACATCTGGCTCATGGCAGGGATCGGCCTTGTGCTGAGCTTCCATTTCTCCATGTGGATCACCTCTCTGGAGCTGACATCGGTTGCCAGTTCCGTGATTCTGGTCACCGCGCATCCAATCCTGGTTGGTACGATCTCCCATTTCTTCCTCAAGGACCGGCTGTCCCGGCTCAATTTCTTCGGGATAATGATTGCCATTACGGGCGTTATAATTCTCACGGCTGGCGATTTCACTGGCGGGCCGCTGACAGGGAGCGCCACCCTGGGAAACATTCTTGCGTTCGTCGCTGGCATCTGCGCCGGAATATACATACTCGCCGGCCGCACTATGCGCCGCACCCTGTCCCTGGTGACTTACGCACTCCCGGTATATCTATTCTGCACGATTTTCCTGTTCATACAATGCCTGGCAACCGGAACCGAGCTCTTCCCGATGCCCGCTAAAGATCTCATCCTGTTCCTGCTCATGGCGCTGATTCCCGGGATGCTGGGCCATACCCTTTATAACTGGTCCCTGAAGCACGTTACCGCGACCGTGGTGTCAGTGAGTCTGCTGGGGGAGCCGATTGGCTCGTCCATACTGGCAGTGCTTCTTCTGGGAGAGATGCCAACCAGGTGGGTGCTCATCGGGGGGCCTGTTGTGCTGGCGGGTATTGTGATGGCATCGATGAGATTATCCAAGCGCAAGCGGTCGCGTCCCCTCCGAAAAGGATTTAATACCCGCCCCGCATCAGCTTTGAAATAAGCGGGTGTAGTGTAGCCTGGTATCACTTTAGCTTGCCAAGCTAATAACTCGGGTTCAAATCCCGGCGCCCGCACTTATCTGATTTATTATTTTGAAACGCGCGGGCGCCTGCGA
>CALKWP010000206.1 GCA_938004075.1 uncultured Methanomassiliicoccales archaeon | reverse complement strand
GAGATGGTGATTCGTGACTGGAGTTCAGACGTGTGCTCTTCCGATCTCACCGCAAGGCCGACCCGGAGAACGTCTGGATCGACAAAGAGGTCAACGAGCTCATATGGTCCAGGGGAATAGAGAACCCCCCGAACAAGATCGTGCTCAAGGTCGCATGGGTCGAGGGAGAGGACCTGGTCGAGGTCCTCCTACCAGACGAGTAGGTTGAATCCACATGCTTGGCAAGGGAATGATTTTCGGCAACCCCTACCTGGGTGTCTTTTGCGCAGCCAATGAGAATCTTGGTCTCGTGCCTTTCGCATCAGAGTCCGATTTCCCGGAACTTGTGAAGAAATACATCGGCGTGGAGCATACCATAAAGATGGCGGTTGACGGCTGCAGCACAATCGGCGCGCTCGTCAGGATGAACACGAACGGCGCGGTTGTCTCCCAATCCATCTCCGAGGAAGAGGTGAAGAAGATTGCAGCCCATATCAAGGTCACAAGGATAGCCCAGAAGCACAACGCCATGGGCAACAATGTTCTGGCGAACGACAACGGCGCGATAGTCCACCCGGATTTCGATGACCGCACCATCGAATTGATATCCAAAGCCCTGAAGGTCCCGGTCGAGCGCGGGACCATCGCCGGATATGACACAGTCGGCTCTTCCGCGGTCGCCACCAACAAAGGCGCGATATGCCACCCCCACACCACCGGATACGAGATGGAAGTCATGGAACGCGTTCTCGGAGTGAAGCCCGAACTCTGCACCGCCAATTATGGAACAGGGCAGGTCGGCGCCTGCATGATAGCCAATTCCAGGGGTGCCCTGGTCGGGGAGACCACAACTCCCATTGAGCTGAGTAAGATTGAAGACGGGCTGCATCTTTATTAGGGTCTAGGGTTAAGGGTTTTAGACTTGTCTGGCATGACGCCAGGTAAGAATCGAATGCGTTTTTCAATAATCAACAGCAGAGCATTCACATCCGAAAACGACATCCAAACAATATGAAGGGCCACAGCAGTATAGAAGGATGTGTTGACAATCGGTGAATGCGATAACTTGATGATAACGATGAAAAGCATTCGCCCCGAATCGCAACCGCGATTCGTTCAGATGGCCGGTAATTCCACTATGTTTTAATCAATGAATTACCGAAATCGACGGGCTGCATCTTTATTAAATATCAATTTTTTTATAATTTTATTCATTTAAAATAGATTTGACCGCCGTTTCCAGCCCTTTGTCCCCGCTGGCCAGTATGAACCTCAGCCCCATCCTCTCCGCAACCCCGCGGTCGCTCTCGAAATCCCCAATGAACCAGGAGTTCGGGTAATCTATATCATATTCCTTGTTCACCTGCTCGAACAGGCCGGTCTCTGGCTTCCTGCAATTGCAGCCCTCGTCGGGCCGGTGCGGGCAGTGGTACACTCCTTCCACGATGCCGCCAGTCTCCTCAATCTCAAAGAGCATGTTGTTGTGGATGACCTCAAGGCCTTCCTCGGTCAGAAGGCCGCGGTTGATGGCGGATTGGTTTGTGATGATAAACACGAGATATCCTGAGTTTGAGAGCCTGGCAATGGCCTCTTTTGCGCCTTTCAGGAACTCGAAGTCCGTCCAGGAAGTGACATAACTGCCCATCCTGAGCCGGTTTATGACTCCGTCCCTGTCCAGAAAGACCGCCTTATCCACGCCTAGCCATCTCCTCTTCCTTTATCATGAGTGTGGTGAGGTGGTCAACCAGCATGTGTATGTCTTCAGTTTTCTGCATATTGTGCACCGGGACTATGAGACATAGGTCAACCATGTCCTTTATCTTGCCGCCGTCGAAGCCGGTTATTCCGATAGTGATGCCGTCATTCTCTGCGGCATACTGGATGGCCCTCAGGACGTTTTCGGAATTGCCGCTGCCCGATATCCCAACCACGACATCGCCGGGCTCGAACAGGTTCTTCAATTGCTCGACGAATATGTCCTCATAGCACGAGTCATTGCCCCATGCCAGCATCTGAGGGATGTTGTCCGCCAGGGAAAGCGCCTTGAATCTCGGCGTTCCTTCGACAATCGTTCCCTTGGCCAGGTCGCTGGTGAAGTGCGATGCCGTGGATGCGCTTCCGCCGTTTCCGCAGAAGAATATCTTGCGATTATCTGCCCTGGCATCTTTGAATATCGTTGCCATGCTGTCGAAGAAATCCGCGTTGTTCGCTCTCAACTCCTCGAGAATTCGTATGATATCCGCCAGGTACTCATCGATGAAATTCTTTCTGAAATCGTCCATGCCATCATTCTCCGTTTATCACTGTCGCGCCTTTCTTGTCAAAGTGGAAGTCCAGCGGGCTCAGGCCTTCGGACACCAGGGCCTTGGTCACGGCCTTCTGGTTGGCTCTCTCGCAGAAAAGCATCATGTACCCTCCTCCGCCGGCGCCGGTGAGCTTCCCGCCCAGGGCACCGCTCTGCTTGGCTATGTCCATGAGCCGGTCTATGCGGGGATTGGTGATGCCGCAGGAAAGGTTCTTCTTGGTCAGCCAAGAATGGTCCAGAAGCCTGCCGAACTCCACCAGGTCGCCGGACTCGATGGCTTTCTTCACATCGAAGGCAACCTGCTTTATGGCATGGAGGGACTCGACCACCTTCTCGGACTGTTCCTTGGTGGACCTGTCCTGGGACCTGAGTATCTTGGAGGATTCCCTTGTGCGGCCGGTGAAGAACAGCATTATATCCGATTCAAGCCGGATCTTGATTTCTCTGGCAATCTTCAGGGGCTCCACCTCTGCGGTGCCGTCCCTGTTGAAACGGATGAAGTTGATGCCGCCGAATGCACTGGCATACTCATCCTGCTTGCCGATGGGCATTCCCAGCTCATGAAATTCAATCTTGTATGCCAATTCGGCCATCTCTTGTTTGCTGAGTTTCAGCCTCTCCAGGGCATCGATGGTGTTTATCATGTTGACCGTGACAGCGCCGGACGAACCCAGGCCGGTCCCGGGCGGTATCTCCGAGGCCATGAATATGTTAAGTCCCCTCTGGACGTCGAAATGCTTGAGAACCGCAACAGGGATGTCCAGACCCTCGCCGAACTTGAGGTGGTAGGCATCTGATACCGTCTGGTTCAACTGAAGGTCCGATGATATGATCTGAATACGATCGTCCAGCCTCATCTCTAAAATTGTGTATATGTATTTGTTGATGGCCGCGCTGACAACAACGCCATCATGCTTCTCGTAGTAGGATGCGAGGTCTGTGCCCCCTCCCCCGAAGCTTATCCTCACCGGTGACCGGCTAATCAGTGTCATTCAATTCCCTTCTTGCCCGCTCCAGGCCTTCCGGCGTTCCCATGTCGTAGAACATCCTGGGCGTCAATAATGCAAAAAGCCGGCCTCTATTTATTAGTTGTGGCAGAATGGCTTCCTCTAGAGAGAATTTCCTGGCAGGCGCGAAGTCCAGCACGCTTCTATGGTAAAGCGAGAGACCGGCCTCCAGGCAGTTCATCGATTTCGGCGGGTTCTTCTTGATGTATTCCAGCACCCTGCCGTCCGGAGCGATGCGCACGTTGTTTGGCGCAATCTTCCCGCAGTTGTCATAGACCGATATCACTCCCAGGGCATTGTTCGCATCGTATATTCTCTCGAGTGTTTCCAAGTCCAGGTCCAAAAGGCTGTCTCCGTAGGCCAGGAAGAATCTTTCATCAAGGAGATGCCTGGCATTCAGAAGGGCTCCGCCGGTGCCCAGCGGTTCCGGCTCAACCGAGTAGATGATATTCACATCAAACTTCTTCCCATCCCCGAAGTATGATTCTATGTTCTCATGAAGCCGCCCAGTGCACAAGACGAACCTGCCGATTCCCTGGTCCCTGAAGAATTCGATGATGAATTGCAGAAAGGGCTTGCCGTTCACGGGCACCATGGATTTTGGGATATCAAAGGTGAGCGGCCTGAGCCTTGTGCCCATGCCCCCGCAGATTATCACGGCCTGCTTCACTTTCATGCATCACCTCTTGTAAACGTAAGGATTTTCTAATAGCCAGCGAACCGTTCTCCTCACGGTTTCCTCGATGCTCACTTTCGGTTTCCAGCCAAGTTTCTGAATGCGGGCGGTGTCAAGATGGACAAGCGGGGAATCGCCAATCCAGCCTCTCTCGCCGCCGGTGAAGTTGTACTTTACGTTTTTCAGGCCCATCTCGTCGGTGATTATGTCCGCGACATTTCTCACATTGACGAATTCAGTGTGGCCAATGTTGAAAAGGTTCACCTTCGCGCTGGCCTTGCCGAATCCCAGGAAAAAGCCATCAACGCAATCGCCAACATAGAGGTAGGATTTTCTGGCCGTCCCATCACCCAATATCTCCAACTTCCTCGGGTCGGCCTTCAGCTTCTTCACGAAATCGTAAGTGACGCCGTGAGGATGCCTCTCGCCCTGGATGGAAACAAAGCGATACATCCAGGCCTGCATCCCGTACGCCTCGCAGAAGGCCTCGATGATTCCCTCGCAGGCAATCTTCGATGCGCCATAGAATGACGTCTGGCGCGGATGATACGATTCCGGTGTCGGGAACACATCCGGCTCCCCGTATGTCGCGGCGGTGGATGAGAATAGAATCTTTTTTACATCATTCTTCCTCATCGCCTCCAGAATATTGTAGGTGACGATGAGATTCCTGTCAATGTCCCGGAAATTGTCCTCAAGCCCATGGCGGACATCGGCGTTGGCGGCAAGGTGGAAAACCGCATCGGCGCCTTTGAGGGCTTTTGCAGTCTTCTCAAGGTCCCCCAGGTCGAATTTCAGATGCGTTATGGCATTCTTATCGAGGTGGTGCTGGATGTTCTCAAGGTAACCGGTGGTCATGTTGTCGATGACCGTCACTTCATTGCCTTCCTTGACCAGCCTGTCCACGATGTGGCTGGCTATGAAACCGCAACCTCCTGTCACTATGGCTTTCATGGTATCACCGGTCAATACATCTCCATTAATAAATCATTTCCAGCTTTCTCACTTGTTGGCCATTTTCTTCAACTCGGCTATGCTGGCAATCGATATCATGCTCACGCCAATCCCGGCCAGGGCTTCGGCGCCGCCCTCTTCCCGGTCAACGATGACAATGGCTCTTTCCACGACGCCGCCCCGCTCCCGGACCGCATTGATGGCCCTGATGAGACTGCCCGCTGTCGTGACGGTATCCTCCACAAAAACCACCGTGTCGCCGGAGACCAGTGTCCCCTCGACCATGTTTCCTGTCCCATGCCCCTTCCTGTGCTTTCGCACCATGACAAAAGGAATTTCCGTCTCCAGGGACAGTGCAGCGGCGATCGGAACCGCGCCGAGTTCGACGCCGGCTATCCTGTCGCAGGTCCCGAGATGCTTTGCCATCGCCTTGGCTACCTTCTTCAGCAGTTTGGGATGTGTGGTAACTGACCTAAGGTCCACATAATAGTCGCTTTTCCTTCCGGACGCCAGGGTGAAATCCCCTGTTTTGAAGGCTCCGGCCTTTACAATATCTTGTTCCAGCATTCATTCACCTACCAAGGTACATCCTTCTTGCCCATCTTAAACCCTATGATGTTCATGACCCGGTGCATTATCGGTATCAGTATTATAAGTCCGATGAAGCCAACCAGATACATCCCCTCAAGGAAATTCTCACTGAACCAGACCCACTGCAGCGGGATTATCAGTATCATCGTCCCTATGAGGAAATCGTACTGGTCCAGTATCGGGGCCTTGGCACCTCTCGCTATCTTGATGCGCCTCTTGATGAAGCTGCCCAGCATGTCGCCGAACATAGAGCCGAATGCCAGAAGGAAAAGGATGAAAATCGTGCATGCAACGCATGGGCTGTAAGTCCAGTCCGGCTTGTCCAGCAGTGTCATGATTATTATCTGTATCATTCCAAGCCCCATCCCGCTGAGGGTCCCCCCGACCAGCCCGCGCCAGGTCTTCCCGTCCCCGAGGTACCGGGTCCCATCTTTCATAGTCTTTCCGAAGTCCACCGGCGTTCCGCCGCCGAACAGTACGGCAGCGGAATTGGGGATGAGCATTGGGACCATGAGCCAGATGGCTCGGAGAATTGCGAATATGGCATCGACGATTTCTTCCATCGGCATGGGATGGAAGAGCGGATTAATAATGATGTTGGATGTAGATGTAAATGCGAAGGATGAGAGAATAGCTCCAACTCAATCCACGGCTCTGGCACCCTTCACCCCCATCATCCCCCGCCTGAATATCCCATTTGTCAGCTGGAGGGCAGGGTAATGCATCGGCAGATTGTTCCAGATTGAGGGGTCAAGCGCACTCAGAATGATTCCCTAATGAAACCCTGCCCTCACAGGCAGGGCATGCTGTTTCTTTCATTCTCTATAATGAATGAAATTGCGTCTCATTGATGAAAACTTATTATATCGTATTAGTATTGTGTGTGCTGGTGTGATTATGGACTGGGGCATGAAAAACAGATTGTCGAGGATAATAAAACCGAAGGACGGAAAGACCGTCATGCTGGCAGTGGACCATGGCTACTTCATGGGACCGACCACCGGATTGGAGCAGCTGGACAAGATGGTTCTCCCATTGTTGCCGCATGCTGACACTCTGATGCTGACTCGCGGCGCGCTCCGGAATTACATTCCACCGGAAACCGACGTGCCCATCGTCCTCAGGGTATCCGGAGGCACCAGCATTCTCAACGATGACCTTCTGCACGAAGGCATCACCGTGTCCATGGAGGACGCTGTCCGGCTGAATGTTGCAGGCGTTGCATTCTCTATCATGGTCGGTGCCAAGTTCGAGCGAGACACGTTACTCGCATTCACCGAGATTGTGGACGAAGCCCAGTCCCTCGGCATTCCAACCATCGCAGTAACCGCAGTCGGCAAGGACATGGTCAGGGACGCCCGATACATGGCGCTGGCTTCAAGAATCGCGGCCGAACTGGGCGCGAACATCGTGAAAACGTATTATGTCGAGGGCTTCGAAAAAGTAATCGAATCATGCCCGGTGTCAGTAGTAATCGCCGGCGGGAAGAAGACAGATGAGAAAGATGCGCTCCAGACCGCTTACAATGCCATCCAGGCCGGCGCTGTCGGTGTTGACATGGGCAGGAACATCTTCCAGGCAAAGGACCCGGTTGCAATGATTCAGGCCATCAACATGGTCGTTCACGAGAACGCAAGCCCGGCAGAAGCTTACCAGGTCCTGGCCAGCGGCAAGGGTGGCCGTTACACCAGGCGCTGATGGGGATGTTATGTCACGCTCGGTCAAGAGTTCAAAGACCTCCAAAAATTCGCTGCAATTTATGATGAAGCGAAGAAAAAATCAACCTCAAACAGCGGGCCTGCCACCTGGCACCCCGGTTTATGTCGGAGAACCCAGGACAGACCCGGTAACGATCTCGTGCCTGCATTACTCCAGAGGAGATGTGACTGAGAAGGCCAACCTCACACCTGCTGACTGCGGCGCATACATCGGGAAGCCTGAAGTCACCTGGATAAACATCAATGGCATTCATGATTCTAATGTCATATCCCACCTTGGCGAGGTCTTTGGACTTCACCCTCTGGTCGTCGAGGACATAATGAACACGGAGCAGCGCCCGAAGATGGAGGATCATGACGATAGCATTTTCCTGGTCGTCAAGATGCTGGAATACGATGAGGTCAAGAAGGACATTCGGCTGGAGCAGATGAGCGTGGTGCTCACGAGCGATTACATCCTCACTTTTCAGGAGCGGCCAGGAGACATTTTCGATACCATCCGCGACAGGATCCGTTCAGGAAAGGGCCGCATACGCTCGATGGGAACGGATTACCTTGCGTACTCGATTCTGGATGCCATCGTGGACTATTATTATGTGGTTCTGGAGAAGATCGGCCAGAGCATCGAGGAGATTGAGAAGTCCCTGATGGAGAGCCCCGAGCATGAGACCCTGGAGTTCATCTACTATCTGAAGAGAGAGATGATTGTTGTCAGGAAATCAGTCTGGCCCATGCGCGAGATTATAGCAGCTCTCGAAAGGTCTGAATCGAAGATAATCCTGCCGGAGACAGACCGTTACCTCCGGGACGTCTATGATCACACCATCCAGGCCATCGACATGGTCGAAACTTACCGGGATACACTTTCCGGCATGCTGGACCTTTACCTTTCAAGCCTCAGCAATCGAATGAACGAGGTAATGAAAGTTCTGACGATAATCGCAACCATATTCATCCCGCTGACTTTCATTGCCGGGGTGTACGGCATGAACTTCGACCCGGATATCGGGCCTTTCAGCATGCCGGAGCTCGAATGGCAATATGGATACATGTTCACAATGGCTCTGATGCTGGCTGTGGCTCTTGCAATGCTGGCATTCTTCAGAAAGAAAAAGTGGTTATGAGCATTCCCAACAATCAATCAGAACCATTTTAATACAATAACCGTTATTTGGGATTCATGCCTCTCAAGAAGCATTCGAAGGGAAAGCGCAGCAGCATCGGTGTTGCCATATTCGCGCTTGCACTGGGCATAATCACATTGCTTCTGATGCTGGACATGGATTACGATGTCATCCCGTTCATGGACCTTGGACTGGACCAGCCTTTTCATGAAATCTTTTTCATACTGGCAGTCGTTCTGTTCACATGGTTCTCCTTCAGGCTCATCGGGTATCTCTTGGAAGCCACTGCCGCGCCCCGCGTCGGAAGCTATGGCTATGTCCGCTCCACCTGGAAGATAATCAGCTATTCTTTGTGGGCGGTCGTTCTCGCCCTCCTGTTCTTCTACAGCACCGGGGGATTCGAGACCGCGCTTCTGAGCATCGGCCTCATCGGTGCCGCGCTCACATTCGTTCTTCAGAAACCGCTGCTTAATATTATGGGCTGGATAATCATCACATACAACAAGATGTACACAATCGGCGACAGGGTGATGATAGGCAATGTCAGGGGCTATGTCACCGATATCATGGCAATGAACACCGCCCTTTACGAGATGGGCGGGTGGATGCAGGGCGAGACCTTCACCGGCCGCGTTTCCCTGGTTCCCAACGGCATGATATTCGACCAGCCTGTTTACAATTATACCCGCGACACGCCTTACGTCTGGGACGAGGTCACCAACCTGGTCACTTACGAGAGTGACATCGATAAAGCAAAACAGTATATGCTGGAAGCGGCGACCGAAGTACTGGGCGACCTGATGGCCAAGAACCATGACAGCTACAAGAGGCACCTGGAACTCCATGATTTGGACGAGTCAATACCAGACCAGCCGACTCTCCGGATGGCGCTCTCGGACTCCGGCGTCAACATATCCGTGGTATTCTGGCTTCCCGCTGACAGGCGCCGCAGGATGAAATCCGATATTGTGGAAAAGATATGGCGCAAGTTCAGCCAGGACCCGAGCGTGGAGATTGCGTACCCTCACATGGAACTGGTGAAGCACGGAAAATCAATTGAAGGCCAACAACGCTCCCAATGAGCAAACGCAGAATATAATCGCTGCCACTGGTAACGCAATTCCTGTATCTCGTTTCCATCGGCCTCTTCCGTGTTCAATCCCAGAACAGAAGCGCATGATTGTTACAACAGTCATCAGTAGATAGATACCGATAATCATTATGAAATGCGGCGTCGGCATCGTTTCCGTTCCATTCATCTCGCTGAATGTCTGGCTAAGTAAAGCATAGAGACCAACAGTAATCCCCATTATGACCGGGGCGAACAGTATCGCGGTGTTCTTCATGCTGTCAATGGTCGAGCGAAGCTTCATCCGCATGTCTTTGTCCGAGTTCGCCAGGTCCCGCATGTGATTGGACATGTTGATGAGTATGTTGCCCGCAGTTTCAGGATCCTTCCCTGCCGATTCAACCACCAGGCGCATGGCGGCCCCCAGCTTCCTGGACGGGTGCTTCGGCATGATGCCGAATGTCCCCGAGAACAGCACATCATTGATTCCGGCGCCGCTTCTCCTTAACCTTGATATGAGGTCGCCCAGAAAATCCCCCATCTCGGTATCTTTCATCGTGCGCGCCACATCCTCCAGCGCCCTTTCCAGGGCCATTCCCTCGCCCAGCCTTGAGCCGAGCTGGAAGAGCATGTCCGGCATCCTATCCTCAAGCCGCTCAAGCTTCTTCATGCTGCCAACCCGGACTCCCATGGCGAGAATGCTCCATCCTCCTATCGCGATGCCGAAAATGCCAAGCAATGCGGCTATGGACCATTCGATGCCCCAGAAGTCCAGCATGGCTCCGACGATGTAAGCCAGGGCCAGTGTGAAAGAAATAACCGCCATTCCTGTCACATATCTTTTGAGCTCGGCGCTCGAGTCCCTGCCGGCAACAGTGTGAATTCCCGGCCGCTTTGACAGAATTGAACCCGCATAGAAGAATGCGATGGAAGGGAAAATCACGTTCATGAGAAGAACGCTCAATCCGAATACCGGCAGCCAACCGGAATCCTGCACCACTTCCTGCTCCTGGCCCATGTTGAATCCGCCCATGGAAATCATCGGCAGCATGGAACCGATAATCATTGGGAGAAGAATTCCCAGGGAGAACAGGACTGTCGCCGGCGTTGCCAACGATGCCGCGAATCCCTCGACTCGCTGCCTGGTGCCCAGCAGAACTGAATCGCTGGCCCGCCTTAGGCTAGAACGCATCTTTCCGCGGTCGGACTCCTTGGATGCGCTGAGTATGTTGAATATCGCGGACCTCAATTCCTCGTTGGCTCCTTCCAGTTCATTGGCATAGGACATGAGCGCCTCCTCGGTGGTTGCGAACTCCCGCGATTGCACTTTCCAAACTATGCTCCTCATCTCATCCGCCATGGGGCCATCCGCATTCTCGGCCGCAAAGAGCACCGCCCTGTCAACCGAAGGGGATAATTCCATGGACATGACCATGTAATTGATGACCTCCGGCGCTGAGCCGAACGCTTCCATCTCCAGGTTTTTTGCCAGTTTCTCGGGATAATTCACCAGCAGGATGAAAACAATCATCGGCAGGGCAATTGCGCAACCCGCCGCTGCCAGGACAACAATCATCGGCTCGAGGCCGAACCAGGAGGCCAAGGGTATGACAATCGCCAATCCCAGGAATATGGACATCATTGCCATGAAGGCTGAGAACCTCACGGCCTCCTCCACGCGCAGCCCCATGCCGGTTATTCGCATGGCTCGCTTGAAATCCTTCTGGTCTCTGATTCGAATCGCCTTTTCCAGGGACGTTTTTTTCCTGTCCAGGTCAATTCTTCCGGCATCGCCGGTCCCTGAGCCAGACAGACGCGTCGCAGCTTCCCTGTCCTCCGCGTCCCGGACCTCATGTTTAAGCTTTGAGATTTTTGCATCCAACAGCTTCATCTTTTCCGGGTCGGGCTTCGCCTTGCCCAATGCTTTGCACAGCCTGCGATACGATTCCCCAGGCCTCGGGGGCTCAGACATACGGCGCGCTCCGCTCGAACCATCTGGACCACTCGTTCATCAGGCGCCCCGGCTCCCCGGAGCCAATGGTATCCACAAGCATCCAGTACTGGCTGTTGGCCTTCACCACCGCTCCTGGCCCCAGTATGCCCACGTTAGCGCCCGAGGACTCGACCATCATCTCCCTCATCCTTGCCCTGGTTCGGATGTTTGCCAGCGCGCCATCGTAAGTGAGGCCCCATTGGTTGGCGATGGAGGATATCTTCTTGGACTTCCTCAGAAAATGTTCAGTCTCCACAAGAGCATCCGTTTCCTCATCGTAAACAAGCAGGTCGGCGAACTCGCCAGGCTGGCCATCCTTCACGAGTTCTGAAATCGCTGTCACTCTTCGCACCTGCTTCTGTCGGCCTTCAGGCCTGACCAGCCCGCAGATGACCACAATATCCGTTGCCGAGAATGCTTCAGCATGAATGTCCAGGTCGTAAACAATCCTCTCGAAAACGGATTTCGGGGAATTGCCATGGATGGTGCCCAGAACTGCGCTTCCGGCGCTCCCGGACCGCATGGCTTCATAGAGCGTTTTCGCCTCCTTTCCCCTGACCTCGCCCAGCACTATGGCTGATTCCCCCAGCCTCAGGGAGACTCGAAGAGCGTCATCCGCCGTCCTGTCGCCGCCGGTTCCGCCAATCGCGGATTGCACAAACAGGCTCTGGACCTTGTAGCCCAGCTCCTGCATCCTGGGCCCCGGAAGCTCGAGCGTATCCTCTATCGTGAGAATGCGCTGGCTCAAAGGAAACTCTAACATCATTGCCCCGAGCATGGATGATTTTCCCGCGCCCCTGCTTCCTGCCACCAGTATCGTGGAACGCCCGTCAATCAGAAATGAGAGCAGCCCTGCGCCTGTCGCATTGATGCTTCCCCTCTCGATGAGCCTGGGCAATGTCCAGGGCTCCGCCGAATGCCGCCTCAGAGCTATGGCCACTCCCTCGGGGCTCAACGGCTTGCCGACCACTGTCACCCTGGTACCGAACTCCACCAGGTCCGTCTCAAGCACAGGCATCGCTTCCGAGAACGGGCGGCCGGACTCATACCTGAAGCGCGATACCAGGGCCTGTACCTCCCTCTCGCTGAGGACTATGTTGGTCAGGCACTTCCCATGCGACTTTTCCTTGCCTATGTCCCCAACGACCACGTGGATGGGATTGTCATCCGCCGGGGCATCGATGTAAATATCCTGGACATGCTCATCGGCAAGCAGATATTCCAGTATCCCCAATCCAACGGTGTGCCTGAGCAATGCGTCAGTCAGAAAATCCATTCCGCCCATCTGCTCAATCTGGCCGGAGGTAACGCCCGAAGTCCTGGCCAGCATGGATATGATGTCGCCGACCTCCTTCTTGCAACGGTTCTTGATGGACTGGTCGCCCTGAATATTGCGGCCCTCCCTGGAATTCTGAACGAACTCGGCTTTAGCCAGGTAAAGCAATTTCAATCCAGCGTCCGGGATGGTGTACTCCCTTGGCGTTATCCGGTACATCGTCTCGCCCGCGCCCGGTTCCGCGCATATGTCCACCCTTGAGGTTCCGACATAATACCTGGCGATGCGATGCTCCTCGCTCACCAGCTTCTCTCCCACCCAGGCCTCAGCAAAACCCGGCCTTACCCGTGAATCATCTTTCAATGTTTTCCCGAGCCAGGAATTGAGGTCCTTCGGGCGCTCGGCACGCGAAACATGAATCGGCGCGGATGGCTGAACAGCGGCTTCATGCTTTGGTACGGAAATGACTGGCGGCGCGGACTTCTTCATCGGCCTCAGAACAACCGGATCGCTCATTGCTCTCCCTCCAAGATTTTTATCGCGCCTCTGGTGACGACCTTTTCCAGTTCCTTCAATGCCCTGCCGATGTCTGCAATCTGTATCTTGGTCATGCCGCTGCAATCAACGCATCCAGACCTGTTGGAGCCGAAGCCATCCCGCTCCAGGTCCCATGCTGATGCCACAGCCGAGTTCAGGTCCATGCCCCTGAGCCGGGACGCGGTCATGGCCAATTTCCCGGTCAGAGGCCTCACGCATCCGGCGCAAGCCTCCATCTTTCTGGAATCCCTCTCCAGCTGCGCGTTCAGGCTGTCGACCTTGTTCAGAATATTGGCGATGCTCCCCATGCTTGCGCTGGCTTCCAATCCGTACCGTCTCTCGACATGCGACCGCAAAGTGATGGCAACTGGCACCCCCTCGCTCTGGATGGCCATGAGAACGCTCCAGAAGCATCTCTGCTTGTCAAGTCCCGGCTCGGCAGAGCAACCGCCGCATTCCATGACCAGCTCGATGCCGCTTCTCCTCTTCAATAATGAATGTTCACAATCATTCGATGACCCAGGCCGGGCCCTGTTGGCACTCTTTCCCATATACTCTCCTCGCAGCCCCAAACCGGGAATCAGTGATAATAGTATGCATCAACCCAACCATTTTGTAAAGAATCGAATGCTCATACATCCTTGGAACAGGCCACATTTTTCCAGTTATTTTAAATACTCTGCCCAACTTATGAGAGTACGAAAATGTCAAAGGGCGATGCAATGAATAATGAAAGCAGCCAGGAAAAGCGCAACGGCATGTCCGTTTTCACTCTCATCTGGGTAGGCCAATTAGTTTCAATTCTCGGCACGTCCATGGTCCGGTTCGGCCTGATGTACTGGGCCTGGCTGGAGACCGGGCAGGCCACCGCCCTCGCCCTCATCGGCTTCTTCAGCTTCGCTCCCCAGCTTCTCCTGCAGCCGTTTGCCGGTGCTCTGGTAGACCGCTGGAATCGCAAGGTCACAATTATCCTGGCCGACCTGGTTGCCGGGTTGGGAACCATAGCGACCCTTATACTTTACAATTCAGGGATTCTGGAGGTCTGGCATCTCTACGCCATTGCCACGGTCGTCGGCGCTCTTTCGTCATTTCACTTTCCTGCCTTCTCGGCTGCCGTTACCATGATGGTGGAGAAGAAGCATTACGGCCGTGCCGCTTCCATGCTTGGACTGGCCGGATCTGTTTCGGAGATATTCGCCGCCCCGATAGCTGCAGTGCTGCTCGTTTGGGTAGGCCTTTCCGGAATTCTCGTGATTGACATATTCACATTCAGTTTCGCGGTGACAGTTCTGCTGGTGGCGAAGATTCCCCAGCCGCCGAAAGCGACCGACATGGGCAAGGGATTGAGAGGGCTGTGGCGCGATTCAATGTACGGCTTCAGGTACATATTCAGGAGAAAATCGCTGCTTGGCCTGCAACTCACATATTTCAGTTCCAACTTCTTCGGCAACATCGCATTCGTCCTGATGGCGCCGATGGTGCTGGCAATCACATCGAGCGACAAGGTCGCGCTGGCCACTGTGATGATGGGCGCCGGAATAGGCGGCCTCATCGGCGGAATCGTGATGTCCGCCTGGGGCGGTTCAAAGCATAAAAAGATACTGGTGATCATGCTGGGCATTATGACCGAGGGATTTGTCATGGTATCATTCGGACTTGTCCTCGGTGTCCCGCTCTGGACGATTATCGCGTTCATACTGGCATTCTCCGGGCCGTTCGTCTGGGGCTCCAGCCAGGCGATATGGCAGTCCAAGGTCGAGCCGAACAAGCAGGGCCGCGTTTTCGGCGCCAGGGGATTCATCGCCATGGCGGCGGGCGCTGTCGGAATGGTATTATCTGGCCCCTTGGCAGACAAGGTTTTCGAGCCTGCCATGATATCCGGCACCGGTTTTCTGGCAAGGACTTTCGGCTGGTTACTGGGGAATGAGATTGGCTCCGGCATGAGACTGATAATGATAATATGCGGCATCGGGACGCTGGCAACTGCCATTGTCGCCCTCTCCATATCGAGGATACGCAACCTTGAGAAGATAGTGCCGGACGCGGACCATCCGTCCGTCCGGCTGGCCGATTACAGGAAGCGGCTTGCCAGAGCCCGCCGGAAAGGCAGGCTCTCAGATATTGAATGTAAATCATTATATAAAAACTATAAGATTAAATTAGGCCTGAACCCCTCAGAATAATTATTATCCCCGATGCCCATTCCCATTCGGTGAGGCAATGGAACTCAAAGTCGTCAAGGTCAAGAACCCGGAAGAGCTGAACATCATCATCGGCCAGTCGCATTTCATCAAGACTGCCGAGGACATCTACGAGGCCATGGTGAACTCCGTCCCCGGAATCAAATTCGGCGTCGCATTCTGCGAGGCGAGCGTACATCAGCTGATACGTGTCGAAGGCACTGCCGATGATCTGAAAAAACTTGCAGCGGAGAATGCACTGGCAATCTCCGCCGGCCATTCATTTTTCGTTGTGATGCGGGATGCATACCCGATCAACGTGCTGAGGGCGATCAAGCAGGTCCCGGAAGTCTGCAACATCTTCTGCGCCACCGCCAACCCGGTGGAGGTCATAATCGCCGAGACGGAAGGCGGACGCGGGATACTGGGCGTCATCGACGGCAAGGTTCCCAAGGGCATTGAGGGACCGGAGGATGCCAAGGACCGGCATGCGCTTCTCCGCAAATTCGGGTACAAGCGCTAAGGGCGTTTTCACAGCCCTTTCAGTTCGTCCTCTGCCCTGTCCCGGAATTTCTTCGCGCCCAGCTTCCCAAATATGCTGGCTGCTTTTTCAAGATGCATCTTTGCCTCTTTCTTATCTCCCTTGGCGGCGCACATGATCCCCCACTCAAGATGAAGGTGAGCCGTGTTGAATGGAGAATTTATCCTGTCAAGCCTTGTCTCCGCTTCCCTGAAATTATCTTCTGCGAGTTTCCAATCCTTCTTGAGCCGGTAAGCTACCCCCAGGTTCCGGTATGCCGCCGATACCCCGACATGATCATGCAGCCTCTCAAGTATCTCGAGCGCTTCCCCGCACTTCGGGATGGCTTCATCCGGTCTGCCTGACATCGAAAGCGCCTCCGCGGTGTTGAAAAGGCTCCAGCCTATCATGTTCAAGTGGTTCATCTTCTCGGCAGATGCTTTGCATAATTCGAAATATTTTATGGCATCGTCCCACTCATTTCTCTGGAGATAGATGTCGCCGAGATTGTTGTAGGCCCTGGACAGTTGCTGATAATCCCTCGCCTGCTCCAGTATGTCTATGCTCTCCTTGTAATGCCCTATTGCAACTTCGAGGTCCCCCAGATCGCTGAACACCAGCCCCCATTCTATGTGGACCAGGCCTATCGTTACCTTGTCCCTGGATTGCTCTGCATATTTCATGGCAATCTCAAAATTGCTCTTCGCCTGGGCGTAATCTCCCATGCGCCAGTGAACATATCCCATCCCCCTGTACGCGTCTGATGTTCCGGCCGGGTTATCCGTATTCTCAAGAGCCTTTACCCCATCCAGGAACGCTTTCAATGCATCCTCCCACTTGCTCTGCCGCTTGAATATGTGGCCGGTTATCCTGTACGCCTCCGCGACCTTCACATTGTCGTTCAGCTTAACTCCCAGCGTCTTCACTTTGTTGTAGTAATCAAGGGCATCGTCCCAGTCACCTATTGTGTATGAGATGTTGCCCAATCTTGAATACGCATCAAGCTCGCGCCGATCCCTCATTGGGTCCTGGCTGCCAGATTTTATCTCCTCAAGCTCGCTGAGAATCTTGAATTTCTGGATTTCCTTTCCTATTTTCTGGGCCGCATCATTCCCCATTGTCGGCCTCAGCACCCTTGTCATCCTCTGCGAAAGGTTGAGAAGGTCCTTTAGCTGGAGTTCTTCCGGCTTGATTTTCATCTCGGCGCATTGTTTCCTGAAAATGGAGACACCAAGCTCGCCAAGTTCTTTTCCAAGCATCCTCTGAATCTCTAAGCTCACCTGTCTGCTAATCCTGTCCTGCAAAGCATCGCCCCGCAGGATGATAGGCGCCGGTGCTAATAAGATTTGTGAAAGTCTCACGCCACCGCTTTGACGACCGACTTTGCCACCGTCTCCAGGTCCGCCTTGCTCAGCGCGGGATGCACCGGCAGTGCCAGCACTTCCTTGCAGGCCTTCTCGACCTTCGGGAGCTTGCGGGTGCGGTATTTGGCCAGCGGGCCGAGTTCGTGCAAACCCTGGGGATAGTAAACGCCGGTTCCGACTCCCATTTCGGTGAGCTTCTTCTGGACCTCGTCCCTGTTCTTCACGCGGATGGTGTACTGATGATAGACATGCCTGCAGCCCTTAGGTACGAACGGGATTGTGATGCCGGCCTTGCCCAGCTCCTTGTCCAGGTAGGCGGCGTTTTTTATCCGGGTCTCGGTCCAGCCGGGCAGTTTCTTCATCTGCACCAGACCGATTGCCGCTCCTATGTCGGTCATTCTGTAATTGTAGCCGATCATGACGCACTTGTACCGGGATACCTGGCCCTGGTTCCTTATCAGCTTTATCTGCTCAGCGGTCTTGTCATCCATGGTGGTGACAGCACCGCCTTCGCCGGTGGTCATGTTCTTTGTGGGGTAGAAGCTGAATGCCGATGTGGTTCCAAAAGTTCCGACGCACTTCCCGTCATAGGCCGCGCCGTGGGACTGGCAGGAATCCTCGACCATTACAATATCATGCTCGTCGCAAATTTCCTGGAGGGCTTTCACGTCGCATGATAACCCGAACAAGTGAACCGGAAGAATCGCTTTTGTTTTCTTTGTGATGAGTTTCCTTACGTCATCAGGGTCGAGGTTGAATGTCTTCGGGTCGATGTCCGCATAGACTGGCTTCGCGCCGCAATGGACTATGCTTGTGCTGCTGGCGAGGAAGCTGAATCCAGTGGTGATGACCTCATCCTTCGGCTTGACGCCGGCAGCCAGAAGAGCTACATGGACAGCCTGCGTTCCGTTGCCCACCGCGAATGTGTGCTTGGCTCCAATGTACTTGCCGAACTGCTCCTCCAGCTCAGCGGTCTTCTTTCCCTGAACCAGCATGCCTGACATGATGACCTCTGCCGCGGCATCCGCCTCCTCCTTGCCGATCAGCGGCTTGGCTGCCGGTATCATGTTACGGCCTCCTGTGCTCCATCGGGACCATGCCGACCTTCCTCGCGGGAACGCCGGCCACCATGGTGTATGGCTCGACATCCTTGGTGACGACCGCTCCGGCTCCGACAAGACAGTCTCTGCCCAGCCTCACGCCTGGCAGAATTGTCGAGTTGGCCCCAACACGGACGCCGCTCTCGACATGCGCGCCAAGAAGCTTCACTTCCCCGCGGCCCATGTACTTGTCGTTGGTGAAGCATACCCTGGGGCCGATGAACACATCGTCCTCGATGACCGTGTTCGTCGGGATGTAAACCGCACTCTGGATGGAGACGCGGTCGCCTATCTTGCAGTTGTCCTCAATTATCGTCAATGTGCCGACCATGCTCTTGTTTCCGATTGTCGTGTCCTCGCGGATGAGGGCGTTGTGGCCTGTTTGAAAATTATCTCCGATTGTAGCCTGGCTGTAGATTATGGTGCCATCTCGAATGACACAATCCTTGCCCAGGACCGCACCCTTCACTTCATTCATTCGGCCCTCCACGAGCAGCGCCTTCTCATGCTTTCCCGGGTGGCCAATTACCACGCTCTGCCCCAGGAACGTTCCTTTTCCTATCTTAGAATTTCCATGTACTTCCGGCATGTTCACACATCCAGTATCATTTTCTTTCCTTCTTTTATCGAACGTAATGCGGCCTGGCAGACTCTCAGAGTCTCCGTGCCGTCAGCACCGCTTACCAGCGGCGTCCTGCTATCTTTTATCGCATTCAGGAAGTCCTCCTGCTCGTTCCTCAGCGGCTCCTGCTTTTTCAGGCTAACATGCCTGATGTCGAATTCTATGGGCAATCTGTAAAGGTCGCCGGAATCGAATGTCCCGGAAACCTGGGAGGAGGATATGCTGGCGCTCTGCGTCATGTAATCCAGCTCGACGAAGTTCTTTGCGCATGTAAGGGATATCCGCCGGACCTTCATGGGAGTCAACCAGTTAACCTCGACGAACCCCTGGACGCCATTCTCGAAATCCAGCAGAACGTTTGCATGGTCCTCAAATTTATCGTTCTGGCGCATGCCGCCAAGCGCATAGACGCTGCGGACCTTGCTGTTAGCCAGGTATCTTATGACATCAATGTCGTGAATGCCAAGGTCCATGAGCACGCCAACATCGCGGATGCGGCCGGGCATGGTGCTGACCCTTCTGGCAACTATTGAAACGATATCGCCGAACTTGCCAGCCTCAATCGATTCCCTGGCGAATTTGACCACAGGGTTGTGGCGCTCTATCTGGCCGACTGCCAGGACAACGTTCTCCTTTTCGGCGGCCTTCACTATCTTTTCCGCCTCCTCTATGCTGAAGCATATCGGCTTTTCCACCAGAACGTGTTTTCCTGCCATAATGGCATCCATCGCCAGCTTGAAATGCGTGTTGGTGGGCGTGGCCACTGTCACCGCGTCAATGTCCGTTTTGAGCATCTCTTTGTAATCTGCATAATATTCAACCCCGAATTTCTCAGCCAACGGCTTGGCCACCTCTTCCATTGAATCGGCAATGCCGTTCAGAACGCCCATCTCGGAGTACACTCTGGCATGGTTCTTTCCCATGGAACCGACGCCAATGACTCCCGTTTTCAATCTATCGCTCATGAATCACCGTCAATTTAGCCGTGTTAAAAAAGCTTTGGATTGATACATGGTCACAGAATGCCCCTTCCGCCGCCCGTGAGGACCCTCAGCCTCCTGAACAGCGCAGGCAGGCTTTCCACGTCCTTGATGTCCTTCTTAACCAGCATGGACACGCTTGCCCGGTACTCTGAATCATAGCTCACACCGCAGGAGCCCAGGGAATCCTCCAGAGCATGCGCAAGTTCGCCTCCCTTCTGGTCCCAGTCCGTGAAAATAATGGCGGCGCTCCATTCCTTGGCAAGATTCTCGCAGGTGTTGAGAATGGAATTCCCATCATTCAGAACGATTATATTGCCGTTCACACCCAGGCTTCTCAAGGCCATGCGGTCCTTGATTCCCTCGACTATGATGGGCATAATCTTGGATGCCTTGTCCATCTCGTCCATAATCTCGCACAGCGATTCCAGGGTTTCCTTCGGGTCCAATGCGATCCCTCTCTTGATTTTCGGCCACCGGTCGGATTATGCCGATGTCCATCCTGCGGAATGTAAGCCAACTACTTATGGTTGTTGGCGATGGGCCCTGTTTCCCTGTATATATGAATAATAGATATACAAGGATGCGATTCCCGGGGCAATGGAATTCCTGATAGACACAAGGAACGGCCTGGCAGGGGACATTGTGGCTGCGGGTTTGATCGGGCTGGGCGCACCATCCGAAAAGATGACAGCAGCAATGGAATCCGCCGGAAATATGCTTGGCAAATGCAAGGTCACTCATGAAGAAACAGATGGAATGCACAGGCTCAACATAATGTTGGAGGAAAGGGCAGGCCATCTTCATGCTTCCGATGCCAGGCAAATCCTCAATTCAGCGCTGCGCGAAAATCAGATTCCCGAGCCCTGGGATGCCATGAGCCGCAGCGTTCTTGAAGCTTTGATAGCCGCGGAAACCCATGTTCATTCCCATCATCCGTTCCTGAAGTCTCACTTCCACGGCCATGAGGCTGCCCTGCATGAAGCGGCGGACATAATCATCGATATCATGGGCATGGCAACCGGAATGCAGAAACTGGATGTCCAGGTAATGAAATATCTGGATTATGTCAATGTTGGAAACGGAACTGTGAATTTCTCCCACGGTACTCTGGAGGTCCCCACCCCGGCGACCAGGCGAATACTGGATGAAAATGGAATTCCTTGGAGGAACAGCCCATCCGGAATGGAGATGGCAACGCCCACCGGCGCAGCAATCTTGGCGGGTTGCAGAGCAAAGAGGTCCAAATCCGAGCCGAAACATGGGAAGATCGCGCTGGCTCGCGGCACCAGGCCACTCCCCCCTGTTCGTTTCTTCCTTCTCGAATGAGCATCGAACCAGCAATACATTATTATCCGTCATCGCAATGGCGCTTCAAGGTTGAAATCATGGCAAAGACAGATTTGATAGCAGTGCCGAGCGAGGCCCCCGGCGGCCTGAAAGCAGCAATGTCCAATCATTTCGGGCATGCGGAGACGTTCACTCTTGTTGAGCTCAATGGCAGGGACATAGTCAGCGCATCGGTCATTCCGAATCCGCCGCATACCTCGGGCGGTTGCATGGCGCCTGTCCATCTGTTGAAAGAGAACGGCGTCAATGCAATAATCGTTGGCGGCCTCGGCGCCCGTCCCCTCATGGGGTTCGGACAAGTGGGCATACGCGTGATG
>CALKWP010000205.1 GCA_938004075.1 uncultured Methanomassiliicoccales archaeon | reverse complement strand
GGCTGTAGCCGACAGCCAGGTGATGTTCCACCTAGCTGAGCCAAGCAATGACGGAGTCATTGCGAGTAAGCCGAGTTCCGCAGAATTCGGCTGTGTACAGGCCCGCTATGTTTGCGAATGATTTCTTACGGGCTGTAGCCGACAGCCAGGTGATGTTCCACCTAGCTGAGCCAAGCAATGACGGAATCATTGCAAGCAGGCCAAGTTCCGAGGAATTTGGCTGTGTACAGGCCCTCATAATTGCGTATGTTCGCGTACGCCCAGAAACCGATGCACATTAAAAATCTTTGGTCATGATGATTAGAGGGCGGGCAAGGCCTGAATTGGGATTGGTACTGACCAAATACCTCTCCACGGTCAGGCAATCCATCTCAACACCCCCGGGGCTGCAGAGGGCAGAGCCCCCGCGCCAGCCCTTAGAGCACCCATAAATTAAGGCAAACATAAATTAACAGGAAAGACCATGAGGAACAGGAGGAATTTCAATGAAATGTCTGTGCGGCAACATACTGAAATGGGTGGTCAAGGACAAATGGATCTGCGATGTGTGCAACAGGGAATATACCACTGAGGAGTTGAAGAAAAAGGAAAAAAGCGTTAAGGATGATGCATAGATAGGTATCCCGGGGTTCGCAGAGGTGGAGCCCCCGTGCCCGCCATACTTATTACTGCCATCACATTCCGGGATTCATGCTCCGCACCGCGCTCTCATTCTTGCTGGCCGCAATCTGGGTCATGGCCATGACCATGGCGACCGAGAGGTTCGGTTCCAGGAGGGGCGGGCTCCTGGTGACGTTGCCTTCCACGATAATTGTGGCGCTGTTCTTCATCGGACTGGAAGGCGGCGCCGATGCTGCAGCGGAAACCGCTATGCTGGTTCCCGCGGGGATGGGCATCAACATCCTCTTCCTGGTTGTTTTCATATCCACTGTTCGGCACGGGCTGGGGAAGGCATTGCTGGCGGCCATGGGCGCGTGGTTCCTTCTTGCCGCGGCTCTGTATCTGCTGGACCCGGGCAGTCTTGCCATCGCCCTGGCGCTGTATGCTCTGGCTGCCGCAACCGCATGGCTGTGGCTGCGCTCCAGGCACAGATACGCCCAGGAAGGCGGGAGGAGCATCAGGTACCGGCCCAGGGAGATTATATTCAGGGGCGTTTTCGCCGGCGTTGTGATCGCAATCGCGGTCTTCATGACAGGGATCGGGGGCCCCGTTCTGGGCAGCATCCTCTCGGTTTTTCCCGCCATATTCCTATCTACCATGATAATCCTCTACACGCGCCAGGGGGAGAGATTCACCGGCGCAACCGGAAGGTCCATGATTCCCGGGACGGTGAATGTGGTCGTATATGCGGTTGCCGCGTACTTCCTGTTTCCGATTTACGGGACTGGCCTTGGAACAATTTTGACGGTGATAATCAGCTATGCCTGGTCCGCAATCCTGTATTATCTTGTTATTAAAAATGGAAAATGAGCCCGCCCCGGCCGGGGCGGGCATTGGCGAATCACTTCGGGCTCTTGCCGACAATTTCCTTGATTGCCTCCTTCTTGCCTTTGTGGAGGTCCTCGGCCAGCTGCTCGGTGGCATGCGCCTCCTGAGCCAGCTCCTTCTCGATGCTCTGGATCTTCTCCCTGATGGCGGAGTTGTCCGGGATGTCGCCGAGTATGTCGCTTGCCTTGCCGACGAGGCCTTCCAGCTCCGTTGCGGACATTGCACTGTACTCCTTCTCCTTGCGGCTCACGCCCAGGTAATCTGCAGCGCCTTCGACAAGCCGGGATATCTCGAACGGGAAGATTATCTTGGTCGCCTGGCCGTCCGCCATCTTCTTAAGCGCTTCGAGCGAGAGGACGGTCATGGCCTTGTGGTCCAATGGAAGCGCGCCCATCGAGAGTATGCGCAGGCGCTGCGCCTCTCCCTGGCCTTCCAGTATTACTGCCATTCTCTGGCCTTCGGCCTCCAGGATCTTGGACTGGCGTACACCTTCGGCCTGCAAGATGCGGGCCCTCTTGTTGCCTTCAGCGACAAGTATTGCGGACCGTTTCTCTCCGTCAGCGGTGAGTATCGCAGCCCTGCGGCGCCTCTCGGACGAGGTCTGCTCCACCATCGCGGCTTTGACGGGGCCGGTCGGGTCAACTTCACGTATTTCGACGGCTTCGACCTTCACGCCCCACTGGTCCGTGGCCTTGTCCAGTATGTCTCTCAGGGAGTCGTTTATTCTCTCCCGGCTGTACAGTATCTCATCGAGCTCCATGTTTCCGATTATGGACCTCAGGGTGGTCTGGCCCAGGTATATCGTGGCACGGCGGTAATCGTCTACCTCGAAGAAGGCCTTTTTCGGGTCTATGACCTTGATGTAGATTATGGCATCTACGTTGGTCGGCGAATTGTCCTTGGTGATGACTTCCTGCCTCGGGACGTCCATGACCTGCGTCCTCAGGTCCATCTTGATGACCTGGGATATCAGCGGCGGCACCATGTTGAACCCGGGGTTCAGCACTCTCCTGAAATTGCCTAGCACAATCAGCAAGCCCTGCTCGTAAGGCTGGATGATGCGCACCATGGTCATCAGAATGAATATGACCGCGAATATAATCAACAACACCAGCATGATTATTATTTCAATTTCCATTTTACTTCCTCCTGTCTTGTGTCGGCTCCACCACTACATGGACTCCTCTGCTCTCCACTATAATAATGTCTATTCCGACCGGTATTTCCTTCTCGGCCGTTGCGCTCCAAGTCTGGTTCTCGACTTCGACTTTGCCTGTAATCTGCTTGGGCTTCACTTCCACCAGGACAGTGCCCTGCTTGCCGATGAGGGACGTCCCCACAGTGGTTGTGGGAGGCTCCGGGGGAGCGAGCTTCTGGTACAGTTTGATGGCGACGAATGTCACTGGTATTGATATGACCAGCGCAACCACCGGACTCACCCATGTGAAGAACATATCGGGCGCTGCCAGTCCTATGATTCCCAAGATAAGTATTACCGTGCCAGGTATAGCTATGAAGAAGCCAGGCGTTGTGGCCTCGGCTATGAACATCAATATGGCTATGACTACCAGGAACAGGCCAATCGTGCTTTCATCTATTACCATTTCTCCACCTCGGTACTTGTTGAGATTGGAAGCGCGGCTATAGTATTTATAGGTTATCTGGGAATTCCCGGCAATGCGGATAAGTCCCACCGAGCCATGCAAACCGATTTATCCCCCATGCCCGATGAAGGTCCGTGAAATACAACTATTGCGCCAAGTGCGACAAGGCATATGTGAAGAGCCGCCTGGAGAAGGACAGCTGCATATACTGTGGCTCGGGGTGCGAGACCGTGGAAGTGAAAAGGAACGGCCTGTACTACCTAGGGTACGGCATAATGCTCGGAGGGGCGGCCAGCGCCATGGTGCCCAGGCTCGTCATCGTAACAGGGGCGAACTACTACATCGCGCTGGGGGTTTCATTGCTCATCGCTGGCATAGTTTTCATCCTGAAGGGCGGCGCAAGCATGGCAGAAGATGCCAAGAGGCTTGCTCTGGAGCAGATGGATCAGTAATCCACTGTGAGCGTCACGTAGGTTTTTCCGCCGGAAGTGCTGAGCTTGGCGCTGAGTATCGTGACAGGGTTAGTAGGGACGTTCTCAAATCCGCTGACTGTCGTTGTTGAGACTGCGGATATCGCGCGAACATGCTCCATGCCGCTCGTGACCTGGCCGAATACGGCGTATTGGTCGTTGAGGAAGTCCTGCGGACCATCGCAGATATAGAACTGGCAGGTCGCGCTGTTGGGGTCGTTCGTCCTGGCCATTGCCACTGCGCCGTCAATGTGGCGGAGGTTGGGGTTTATCTCCAGGTTAATCGGGGGGTGGGTGGCCTGCTTCTCTGTCATCCCCGGGTAGAATCCGCCGCCCTGAATCATGAAGCCGTCAATGACCCTGTGGAATATGAGACCGTCATAGAATCTCTCGTTAACATAGGTCTTGAAATTGGCACAGGTGTTCGGCGCATCCGCTTCCTTGAGCTCGAAAACAATGACCTTGCCGCCGGTGGACGGGGTTCCGTCATCGGGGGTGTCCGGATTCGCCGGGTCCAGGTCCCCATCGTAGCTTTCCTGTCCTGAGTTGTAATAATTGAATGTCAGAAACGTCATACTTGCCAACACGACTATCACCACTATGGTGAAGGCTGCCATCTTCTTTGCCGCCGAAAAGAGCTTGCCGCATTTCGGGCATCTCAGCGCGTCTTCTGGAATTATCTGGTTGCAGTACCCGCATTCGACCTCTTTGTCGCGAAGCTCACCGGCCTTCATCCTTCTTGCCATGGTCCCCTCCAATATGGGCATGGTTTTTAAATCTTTCCAATCCCGGCCGCCTCCAAAACCAATATTAGGCCGAATCCCAATCAGGTGCCATGTCCAAAATCGCGCTTGTTCAGATGCAGCCGAAACTGGGGGACAAGGCCCATAACCTGGAGATTATCGAGCGAGCCATACGGAGCACGGACGCGGAAGTGCTGGCATTCCCTGAGATTTTTCTTACCGGATACACGCTCAGAGATAGGTACATGGAGCTGGCCGAGGACCTGGACGGCGCTTCGGTGAGAAAGATAATGGACTTTGCCAGGGACCATGAGCGCTGGCTCATAGTGGGCATGCCGGAGATAGACCCGGGCAGGACCGGGGTTCTCTACAACAGCGCCCTGGTGGCCAGCCCGGACGGGGAGCCTGAGACCTACCGGAAAATGATACTCGCGAACTTCGGGCCGTTCGAGGAGGACCTTTATTTCGCCAGGGGCGACAGGATGCCCATCTTTGACACTCCGGTCGGAAGGATGGGCATCGAGATATGCTTCGACATCTTCTTCCCGGAGATAACAAAGCTCTACGCGCTGGAAGGCGCCGACATAGTAACCTGCATATCCGCATCGCCCTCGACAACGAGGGAATTCTTCGAGAAGATAATGCCAGCCAGGGCGATAGAGAACACGATTTTCATCGCCTACGCGAACATGGTCGGGACCGAGCAGAACATGACGTTCTGGGGCGGGGACCAGCTCATCGGGCCGAGAGGGAATCTCAAAGCCGGCGGCAAGCCGTTCGTCGAGGGTTTGGTCAATGCCGAGGTCGACCTTTCAGAGCTTGAGGTGGCCAGGCAGTTCCGCCCGACGATAAGGGAGACGAGGAAGGACCTCATGGAGAAGCTGGGGGAGTACGCCAGGCCGGATGAAAACCAGTGATATCGTCAATTCCTTTTCAACAGATTCTCAATATGCAGTGGTCATGTCTATGAGGCCTTTCCTTCTTGCTATCGTGTCGCCGGCCTTGAAGATGGCGACGGCGACGATCGAGAAAACAACGGTGCTGATGCACAGTATTGCGATGCAGTAATTGGTTGAGTACGCGGAGAGCGTGCTGTCCATCCCCACGCCGAGCTTGAGCGTCCGCCTTATCAGCTCCAGCCAGTATGTTATGGGAAGTATCCTGGCGAATGACATCCCCCATGCCGGGAGAATGCTCACGGGGAATACAACCCCGCAGAACAGGTAGAATACGCCCGCAATTCCTTCGTTCATGCCTCCCTGATGCTTAGCGGTGAGGAAAGAAACGCCCGCCAGCGCCAGGCCGAAGGCCATGATGCACAGTATCCCTATGACCATCACCGCCAGGAACAGAATCCAATTGACTCCCAGCAGGTCCAGCGGCACGCCCAGCATGAACACGCCGAACGCCATTGTGATGACCACTGCGAAAGTGGTGATAACGAGCTTGCTGACTGTCCTGCCCATCATGTATGAGAAGTAGTTGGACGGTGAAATGTAAATGTATTTCATGGTCTGGTAGTGTTCCCTGTCCTCGTGGACCAGCTGGGCAACGCCAAAGAGAACTTGACCGACATACATGAAAAAGGTGCTGCTTGTGAACATGTAATAGAACAGCTGGGGGTCGGTCCTGTCACCTATTGCGGCGATTATGGAATACATGACCACGAGTATCAACGAGCCCGCGATAGGCTTCACCACGCTGTAGATGGCGAAAAGGAAGGGGTCGGCCCAGTTGCTCTCCATCTGCCATCCCAGCCATGCGGACCACTTGAACGTGCTTAGGTTCATGTTCCTGGCCCTTGCCTTATTCCTGTCGGAATCGGGGCGGAGCAAAGGCTGCCTTGGCATGCTCTTCCTGAGGGCTTTCTTCGTGCCGGATAGCTTCCTGTTCATTGCCATCTCATCGTCAGCCTCCCCTCACGCTTCCCGAGATTCTCCATGTATGCAAGGCTGTACTTAGCCAGGTACAGAAACAAGAATGAGAGCAGCACCAGTATCACAAGCTCAATCCACAGCGGCAGGAATCCATCCAGGTTTCCTGGGTAGAGGCACTGGCGCATGCCATCAAGCCCCAGCGTGATGGGTATGATGGAGGCGCCGGCGGCCAGCCAGAAACCGGGGTTTCCCAGCATGGTGACGAAGCCCTTCACGGGGAAATAGAAGCCAGAGACCAGGTAAATCGGCTCGGTGAACAGGGACGACATGTGCCATGCTTCCCTGCCCCATAGCATGTAGAGCGAAGCGAACATCATGCCCATGCCATAAAGCGCAATCATGGTGAATATGAATATCCCAGTGAACATCAGCGGGTCAGGGAGAGAAAGTGATATCCCGAATACGAACATGCCCACCACAATCGTGCTCAGCGCCCGAACAGAAGACGAGAACATCCCGCCAAGCGCCATCCCTCCCAGGACGGACATCCTGGAAATCGGCGCGATGAGGTAAAGCTCCAGATTTCCCATCTCCTTCTCCCAGTACATTTGCGCGGCCATGCTCCACAGGACATTCATCCAGTAGGCGGTCATGGCGCCGCCGATTATGACGTATCCGATGTACTGGGGCGGGGCTTCCAGGGCCTTGTAGATGAACACGTAGGCGGCAACGCCCAGCAATGGAAGGACCGTCTCGAAGAAAACCCAGGAGGGTTCCCGGTTAACGCCGATGATACGGGGATAGGCGCGGCCCCACACTGCCCTGAGATTCATTCGCAGCCATGACGGCTTCTTGAAATCCTCAAATATCATGGTTGGTCAGCCCCCTTCCCACCAGGGCGACGAACACATCCTCCAGAGTGGGTTCGGTCTTCTGCACGCTGAGTATCTTGGAGCCGGATTTCGGCACCGCTGCGACTATGTCCGCGACAACCGCTTCCCCGTCCAGTATGAAACTGAGCTTGGTGGTGCCTGCTGCCAGGTCGTTGGACGATGTGAAATTCCTAATCCCGGCAATGTTCCGGAAGGCGCTAAGGTCATCCACCTGGCGTATCTCCAGCTTAAGGACGGAATCCTGATGGATGAGCCTCTTCAGGTTGGCGGGGGTGTCGCAAGCCAGCACCCGGCCGTCATTTATTATGGCCACGCGGTCGCAGAGCTCGTCGGCTTCAACCATGTAGTGGGTGGTGAGGAGCATCGTCCTGCTCGGGTCCTCCCTCATCCATTTCTTGATGAAGTCCCTTATCAGGCGGGACGCGTTCACATCAAGCCCGAGCGTGGGCTCGTCCAGGAATATGAGTGATGGGTTGGTCATGAAGCCCCTGACCATGTTGGCCTTCTGCCTCAATCCGGTTGAAAGCGTCCGGACCTTGGAGTTCTTCTTGTGCTCCAGCTTGAGTTCCTCCATGAGCATGTCGATCCTGCGGTTCGCTTCCTTGCTGGGAATCCCGTAAAGCTGGGAGAAGAGCCATATGTTCTCGCGGACAGTGAGCAGGCCGTACCCGGACGTCTCTCCGCCGGAGACCATGTTTATCTTCTGGCGGATAAGGTTCGTCTCCTTCTGAACGTCGTGTCCAAGCACTTTCGCTTCGCCGGAGCTCGGCAGAAGCAATGTGCAGAGAATCTTGATAAGAGTTGTTTTCCCGGCGCCGTTCGGCCCCAGAAGGCCGAAAAGCTCGCCCTCGTTGATGGTGAGGTTGACGTCATTCAGGGCTTTCACTATCTCCTTCTTGCTCTTTCCCCTAACCGCTTTGGTGGTGAACGTCCTGTTCAGGTTCTTCACTTCGACAGCGTATCGCGTCATGAAATCAAGTCCGGGGCAGCGCCCTTCTCAAAAAGATGCAAAAGGTCCATACCCAGCATTAAGCTCACTGGTCTGGATGATGTCTCAGGCCTCGTAGTGTTGCCTGAACCTTGTAACGTAACCTGCCACCCTGTTCCTCATTTTGATGTTGGTAATGTCGGTGAGCTCGGTAACCGAGGTCTTGTTGTGCTCGAAGTCGCCAGTGAACCTGTCCGGGAATCTCTTCACCAGATCGATTGCGACTCTTTTGATGTATGTAGGTCTTATGTTGCCCATACTTTCACGTAGGCTGCCTGAAATCGTTGTTGTATAAAAAGATTGGTGCCGCCCGGTTGTACCGCCTAGATGCATTTCCCTTTGTAGGGTATGAGGCACATTACCCTGGCTGACGCTTTCGATTCGTTGCGTATCTGGTGCAGCTCGTTGGGCTTGATGTACGCAAAATCGCCCGGCTTGAAAGGAATCTTCTCATCCCCGGAGCGGAGAACTGCTTCGCCTTCCAGCATGAACAGCTCGTGCTCCCAGTCATGGGTATGGTGAGGGGTGTGGCCACCAGGTTGGATCGTGAAGACCCGCATCGCGAAGTTCTTGGCGCCGTCCTTCTCTGTCAGCAGCCATCTGATGGTGGTGTCCTTGACCCCTTCCTCTGTGGGTACCTGCTCCTCGACATCGGTGTAATGCTTCTTCAACATATGGATTTCTCCCAGGAATCGGAATGCTCATTCCGTATAATAAAATTCACCCGATGATTTCTGCTCACGGTCCAGGCGAGAGTCCTTCTTGTTGATGCGCGGCCTGTTGGTGTCGTTGTCCCGCCTGAATGTTATATCCACATTTTTCAGGAACAGGTTCATGCCCTCGCGCATTGCCAGCGGGCCCTCCCCCTTTCCCGCGATTGACGGCTCGCCGCTGAAGACCATGATAGAATCCGAGACCATGTCGATGAAGTAAACATCATGGTCCACTATCATGCCGGAGCGCCCGGATTTCTCGATGACCCTGCGTATCGTTTTAGCGGCTTCCATCCTCTGATTGGAATCCAGGTATGCGGACGGCTCGTCGATGAGGTAGATATCGGCTTCCCTGGCAAGACAGAGCGCAATCGCGACGCGCTGCAATTCCCCGCCGGAGAGGGAGACCAGGTCCCTGTTCAGCAGCGGCGTCAGTGTGAGTGGCTCGGATATCTCGGCCTTGAAGAATCCCGTGGCTGCGCGGCTGCCTATCTCGGTCATGAAGAGCTCGTTCACTGTCCCGCCAAAGCTGGGCTCGATGTATTGCGGCTTGTAGGATACCTTGACATTGGCGTCGATTGTGCCGCTGTCCGGGGATATCTCGCCAGCAAGCATCTTCACGAACGTTGTCTTGCCGGTGGCGTTCGGCCCCACAACACCCACCACCTCGCCGGCCTTTATGGACCCCGGCTCGGTTGATAGCATGAACTTCTCGAATTTCTTGCGCAGTTGCCCGAACTCCACCAGCGATATTGCGGCCCAGTCCTTTCTCGGCGCCCTGGTTTCGAATCTGATGTTCCTTTCCCTGATGCGGATGTTCTCCTCCGCCAGGAATCCATCGAGATAAGTATTGATGGCATTGCGCACGGTCCTTGGCTGGGCCAGGACGCCGAATGCGCCTTCGGAACCGTACATGAGATGAACCGTATCAGCCAGGAAATCAAGGACGGCAAGATCATGCTCGATAACCATTACCGACTTCTCACGGGCGATGCCCTGGATGACCCTGGCGACCTTCAAACGCTGGTATATGTCCAGGTAGGACGATGGCTCGTCGAAGAAGTAGATGTCGGCTTCCTTCAGCACCGATGCGGCTATTGCCACGCGCTGCAGCTCCCCGCCGGAAAGCCTGCCGATGTCCCTCTCCATGCAGGAGCCGATGTCAAGGAGCGCTGCGACCTCGGCCAGGTCCTTTTCCGTTTCCACCTTCTCCAGCAGCGCGCGCACTTTCCCGGAATGCACCCTGGGGAGCATGTCAACGTACTGCGGCTTGAATGAGAACGTGAACTGGCCGGCCGCCACCTTCACCAGATGGTTGTGAAGCTCTGTCCCGGCGTACTTCTCCAGGACCGGCTCCCAGTTCGGCGGGTCATTGATGTTGCCGAGGTTGGGTATCTCCTGGCCGCTGAGTATCTTGAATGCAGTGGTTTTCCCTATGGCATTGGGCCCCAGCATCCCCACGACCTCGCCCTGCCTCGGTATGGGCAGGCGGTAAAGCCTGAATCCGTTCACCCCGTACTGCTGGACCAGCTCGCCTTCTAGCTCCTCCACCAGGTTGATTATCTGGATCGCCCCGAACGGGCATTTGTGGACGCAGATGCCGCAGCCGACGCACAGGGACTCGGTGATAACGGGCTTGCCCTTCTCTCCCATGACTATTGTCTCGACGCCGCTGCGGACCTTCGGGCAGTAGCGTATGCACTCCTGGCTGCATTTCTTGGGCTGGCATTTGTCTTTGTTCAGGACAGCTATTCTCATCAGGGTTGGGAAGTGCGGGTGGGATAAAAGTATTGTCGTTTCCAATCCGGCGACAGGATTATAAAAGATGTGCGCATGGGGCGAATCATGTCAGATGAGAAGCCTATGTGCAAAGGGGCGATATTCAAAGTCAACGCTTCCTACATCCGCAAGATAGTGGGTGAGGAGGGGTTCCAGAAGGTAACGGCAAAGATCGCGAAGAAATGGCCTGGCTTCGATGTTGACAAGATGCGGGAAAAGGACTGGTTCCCGCTGGATATGCGCATCTATTTCCTCGAGACCTGCAAGAAAGAACTCAGTTGGGACGACAAGAGGATATACCTCATGGGCTCGGAGGCAGCCCAAAACTCTTCCATCATCATGTCCTTCATTTCTTATTTCCTGACTGTGAACAAGGCTCTTGGCTACGCCCCGGAGATGTGGGGCCACAACTACAATGCCGGCAAATTGGAAATCCTGGAGAACAAGCCAGGCCAGGGAAAGCTTGCACTATCGGATTTCAAGCATTCTCCGGTCCTGTGCACATACCTTGCGGGCTATTTCCATGGGGTAGGAGCAAAGGTCGCGAAAGCCGTGGATGTGAAGGTAACCGAAGACCAATGCGTGCATAAGGGCGCGGAGAAGTGCGTGTTCGCGTTCAAGTGGGACGATTGAGCGGAACAATTATCCAGATTATGTCATTATATGATGAGTGATTCTCGTCTGCATCACTGTATACCCTTCCCGACGACCCGCGATCCAGCGGATTCCAGCCAGCATATGACCATGGCGTCATCGGGCGAAAGCGCCATGGGCGTCTCCAGTTCAATATGAATTTTGCCAGTCTGCCCGGCCTTCAGCTCCCCTTCCATCGAGATGGTGCAGGGGATGAACTGCATCCCGCTGGCGGCATGGGCCACCATGCCGTTCTTCAGGGCGCCCTTCCAGAATTTATTCAGTGTAATGGTGAGGTCAATGTTGGTCTTTACAGTCAGAACTCCCTCGTCCGCCAGGATCGTTCCCCTGCCCACGTCCTCCGGCTCCACGCCCTTCATGGCCAGGCCGACGCGGTTTCCCGAGCTCGCCTCGCTCACATCGTTGTCATGGACCTGGATGGAACGGACCTGGGATCTCTTGCCAGTAGGATAAATAATCACCTCCTGGTGCTTCTTCACGACGCCCTGGTCCACTATCCCGAGGCAGACGGTTCCGAGGCCCTTCACGGGAAAGGATTGGTCTATGCTGACCTTCGTGGGTCCGGGCCGGGATTCCGTTTCCCTTTTCATCAGCTCCTCGCGCATCTCGTTGGGGTTGCCCAGGCCTTCGACAATCTTCCAGCTCTCCAGGGAAGTGCCTTTCAGCAGTGGCTTGACCTGGTCAGGGGCGATGAAGTTGTCCAGAAATATCGTGCCTTTGGATTTGCCCATTACGTCGCAGGCTACCAGCTCCTCGCCTATCGTCCTGTCCAGCTTGTCGATGACCATGAAGACCTCGTTCCCGAGGTAGAGCGAGTAAAGGAGCGGCGCCAGCTTGTCCGGGTACCTGGTCGGGCATACAACGGAGATTGCCTTCTCCCCCTGCTTGTGGTTGTAGAGTGTGATATCGCTCTCGGTGCCCTTCTTTCCCAGATTGCCTGCCAGCGTCTCGGAATTGAGAACGCAGAGCATTGTGGTGTTCATGCACCGGGCAAATCCTCGGGATTGATTAAGGTTATCATCGTCTGCGCAGCTTAGGCACCAGCAGTATTGCGATGAATATGAAGAGCGGGACAAGGATGAGTATGGCCATCGCGATTGTGAAAGCCCGGTCTCCCTCCAGCGCGTTTGAATCGGAGGAGTCGTCAACCGCGCCATCGATTGGCGCGTTCTCTGTGATGTTGATGGCCCGTTCGTAAGATGCCGTGTTGCCCCATGCGTCCCTCACAGTCAGGTTCACCGTGTACTGGCCAACATTCTCAAAAACATTGTTGAAATACATGTCATAGCAGGCGGGCTGGCCGTTCAACCGCCAGGTGTAATTCGCGATGCCCACGTTATCGGACGATGTGGTGGCGTTCAGCCGAACAGTGATGTTAACGCGGTAAGACTCTTCGGCACGGAAATGCGCGAACGGCGGTGTCAGATCATCAATCCAGTCATGGTTGAATATCGCGGTAAAATAATCCGCTGCCTCGGGATTCTTGATTATGAGGCCGGACTCGCGGTTTGCCGTGACAGAGTTCAGGTTCCAGTTTATGCTGGATATGAGGACGGAATCATCTGCGACAAGACCTTTGTTGTGAATTTTATCGAAGCCGTGCTCCTCCAGATTGACGAGCTTCGCTTCCATGTCCAGGCCCTCGCTGGCGGCTATCCCGTTGATGTACACCACCGTGTCATCGTTGTCTATGGGGTCATCTTCCATTGCATTGTAGTATGTCGCGTCCAGAAGAACCCTAACCTGGCACCCCCTGCGGGCAGCATCGATGACCGATTCCAGGTAGAGGTTGGGGGTTGTCTCCACCGAACCGGCGCTGCGGCTGCCCCAGTGCTTGTAGATGTAGAATTCCTGCACCAGCAATCTCTCGGATGCGGAATCCAGCATTCCCAGAATCGTCTGCTGGGAGAGCGATGTGTCCGGAGAAAGTACCGGGACCAGATTTGAAGCCGTAGAGATTATTTTTGAAGGGAACATCGGAACGTATGCTGATGATGTGTAAGTAGTGTTGGAACCAGCACTCCATAACGGATGATATGAATCGAATGCAATGCTGTCACTCCTTTCGGGATTCCAATCCTCAAGGAACACATCGGCAAAGTAATCAGAAACAGCCGAGTCCCGGATTATCGCTCCCCAGCCCCTGTTCCCCGTCGAGCCGCTTACCGGAACTCCGGACTGGCCCCAGTTCTCCGACATGATGAGCAGGCTGCGGGAATCGATGACTGCGTACTTGGCATGGACATAGCTGTAACGCGCATACATCCCGTTGCCAGGGTCATTGGTCATCATCCTGACCTGGCCGCCCGCCTCCACAATCTTCCTGGCCAGATAGAGCTCGCCAGGCGTAATGCCGCCCACCGGCGCGCTTTCCAGGAAAACCCTCACATCCACGCCCCTTCCGACGGCGGAAATCATGGCCTGGGCAAGGTGGCTGCTTGTGAATTCGTAAACCGTCAGCCAGATGCTCTGGGTTGCGTTGCCGATCTCTGAGACGACAGCGCCGTAACTGGAATCCGGGGAAGCAAAGAGGGCCATTGCGCCAGATACATGAAATTCCTCAGGCTGGAAATCTGACTGGCCAACAACGAAGGACCTGATGTTGTCCCAGTCCGCGGATGAGTTCGTGTCCAGGAAGGGTGTGTTTCGCATGGCAACCTGGCCCTGGGATACGGCCAAGGCAGCGGAGGATGTCCAACCGGGCCCGGAGTAGGCGGACGTGCCATAAACGAAAGCATCTATGCGGCTGCCAAAGTTGTTGAGCAGAAACACCTCGTCTCCCGAATTGGCCAGACCGGGCGGGGTGCCGATATTGAGCATTGATTGCACACCCATTCCGGAATCGTAATACTCGAAATCCGGCAGGTTCAATGTGTGAGCCATGAAATTAGAGGCGTTCTGCGCCACCGTGATGTTTTCGCCAGGAGCCATGGATGTGCCAATCGGGAACGCAATCTTGCCCTCCAGGTCGGTGAGGTACCAGCATGAGATGTCGATTGCCTGGGAAAGAGGATTGTGGATTGTGATAAACTCGTTCTCCCCCCAGGCATTGTAGTGTATCGCCGAGAGCATGATTCCAGGAGCGGAATCATTCCCGTTGGGATGGGCCGGTGTCGGCACTGAGTATTGGAAAACATCGCCCAATCTTGCCAGGGAGAATCCTTCCGGGGCTGTGGCATTGGTGTGAGTGTAGTTGAAATCCGCCGGCGGTGGCTGGATGGAGCCTTCGCCCCACTGGCCGTATGAGATGAAATCCATTGTCGCGCCTGTCGAATTAGCCAGGAGAACATCGTCACCGTTATTGGATAGAACCGTGGACGTTTTCCACATGAAGAACTCGGCAGTTCCGTTGATGAAAGCAGTGCTGTTCTGGCCAGAGCGTATATGAATCAATGCGAATCCGCCCGGAGGAAAATCCAATGCCGGGAAAGTGAAGTCTACTCCGCCTTCCTGGTCCGACAATGTCCAGTTGGTCATGTCTATTGCTAAAGCGCCGGGATTGTGGAGTTCCACCCATTCGCCATCGAGCTCAGTCCCGAGCGGGTCGTACATGACCTCGTTTATTGCGAGCGACCCCTGAACAGCCCTTGTCTCTGAGCCGATTATTTCCATCTGCGATTGGGAAGATGGCTGATGCTGGCTTTGGACAAAGGAGAATGCCGCGATAACTACCACAATTCCGAGCAGGAGACTCCCCAAGAATCTCATGTGATTGGGATTGCCTGTGAGTATATTAAAGACTCAGATGAAGAATATTATCACCGGGACTATGAGGCAACCCATTAGATGCACGCGCTTCACGCCTATTAGCGGCGGTATCATGCCGACGCAGGTTGCGACCAACAGTATGACCAGGCCCAAGACGCCGGCAAAAAGAATGACCATGACCAGAAGCAGGAATATTACACTTTTCACCATGAACGAGTAATTTATCCTGGAACAGTGTCTTGCAAAGATCTTGCCGAAAAAGAGTGTCAGCGGCACTGATACGATTGCTGCCAGCAATGCCGAGAACAACAGCGCCGACATGGCCAGCGGGACCGCGCCAAGCGGCTCCCATGCCGCCAATTCGGACGATATGAGAGTTTCCACGGACTTCATGGCGCCGCTTCTGGCTTTGAGTATCACGAATAACGCCATCAGGTTGAACAGCGCCACGGATGTGTTGACCGCGGAAACCGAAACTATGAACTCCAGCGTTTCGGATTCCTTTTCCTCGGGGTCTGAGTCCCCTGACCGGGTCAGGAAGACCGAGATGATTGTGGATATGGCGGAGGAGATTCCGGGAAACCATGAGGCCATGCTGGCTATGCTCCCCGAGGCAATGGATTTCAGCTGGCGGGAGAGGGGGAGTTTCACCTTGACCTTATCGGTTTTCTGCACGGGTATTCTGGGGCTGTCCTTCAGGCTGAGCAGCAGCGTCGATATCCCGAAAAGCCCGGTGAACAGGGGAAATAGAAGCACAGTGCCCTGCTCAATGGACTGAAAATTCACCAGGAACAGGTTTCTGGAGGCGGTGCCCGGGAACACAAGCAGGGCGCACCCCAGCAACCCGGAAAGAAGGAAGACTCCAAGAGCCATGGCCCTCTTGGCAGCATGGTCCCTCCAGCTCACCACCGGCCTAATCACACCTACCGCTACAATGTCATCCCCCACTTCCGGCTCCAGTTTCGGCTCGCCGAGAACTTCCAGCAGGATGGTTTTTTCACCGCTGGCCAACAGATAGAACATGGCCCCGGCGTCATTGAACCGGTTGATGACACGCGCGCCCACTGCCACTGTGCCCTGGACATCGGATGCGATCTCTTCCAGCCGAACTGCTGTTTGATGGGAATGAAGCACATGGGCCGGTTCACGAGCCCCCATTATGCAATGGCCCTTCATCTCGAAATTCCCGGGTCTGGCAAACTCGTCGCCATACCTGGAGCGCTCGGTCATTATGACAAAAACGCTCACTGCGAGCAGGAAAAGATGCATCCATTTTGCAACAGCATCATAGGCGTGAATCGGGCTTCCGACAATCAATCTCATTGGTATCAGCAACGCAAGGGCGCATAGAACGGCGCCGAAGCTGCCTATCACCGAGCACTTCACTGCCTCATATCCGCGACCGGCCAGCACCATCCTGTGGCCGGGAAGAACGGACAGCGCCGTGTCATCGTCCGGCGCACCCAGGAACACAGAAGGAATGAAATCCAGGAACGTGTGCGTTATCGCATTTCCTATGACCAGCGAGCAGACAATGATTACCAGCTGAGTGGCACTCGGCAGAGCCCAGCCGAACAGAACCATGGCCCAGGAGAGGAGGAGGGACTGGGATGCCAGGACCAGGTAGGCGACATTAGCGCCATGTCGCTGAGGCGAGTATATAAACACTCGCCGAATATTTATATAGAAGTTTTCTGGGAAGGGGGCATGAGCCAATGATGACACGGGCAGCAATCTATGTCCGGGTCAGCACAATGGAGCAGGCTGAAAGCGGCTGGAGCATTGACGGCCAGATTAGCGACATAAGGGACTACTGCGACTCAAAGGGCTACAAGGTTGTGAGAATATACAAGGACGCTGGTTTCTCAGGCGGGGACATAAAGAGGCCAGGGCTTGAAAAGATGATTGAGCATGGTTCTGAAAATATGTTCGAGGTTGTGGTTTTGTGGAGATATGACAGGCTTTCGAGAGACAACACGGACTTCCCGGCCCTTCTTCATTTTCTAAAAACCCATGACATAGTGGTTGAGTCTGTGAACGAGCCGACCCCGAATGATGGTTCTCCTTACAATGAATTTGTTGTTGGAATCCTAGGCCTTGTTTCATCATTAGAGCGCAGAGTGATTACTATGCGCACGAGAATGGGCGTAAAGAAACGATTAGAAGCGGGATATTACAAAGGCTCGCATCCGCCCTATGGATACAATTACAACCAAGAAACAGGGCATTTGGAGGCACATCCTGTCGAAAGCACGGTTGTCAAGGAAATCTTCCAGAAATACCTTGAACACGAATCACTCAATCGGGTACGAAATTATCTTGAGAAGATGGGATACCCGACAAAAAGAGGCGGTGGGTGGGGAATAACCAGTGTCCGGGCAGTGCTCAGAAACAGGGTATATCTTGGTTACTACATCTATGATGAAATTATCCGAAAAAATGAGGAAATCGCCTTGATTAACGAAGAAACATTTGAGAAAGCCCAAGCACTCATGGACCAACGGGCTGTATTCAGCCCAATGCTCAAATACAATGGTAAAGCAGCATCCAGGGCAAGAGATTCCGACATTTTGAACACTGGCGATGAGGAGGTTGAGAAATACCTGCAACAAAAGGCTGAGATGCCCCCCTGCCCCCGGTGCGGTGAGCAGTTAACGGTCTGCAAGTGGGGTTTCAGAGATTCTCCGACTGTGGGTAAGCTCCAGGTATATTGCTGTCGGGACTGCAACTATGAGTTCTCGCAATTCCCGGAACTTCCTCCTCGGGAGGACGTGGAGCCATGCCCCAATTGTCATTCGGTGTACCATGTTAGGAAGGAGGGGACTGGCCGAGAGAAATCTGGGGAGAGGTATCAGAAGTATTACTGCGTGGAGTGTGGGAGGTGGTTCCGGTGAGACAATGGCATTAAGAGGTAAATAAAACATAATATTTAATTAATACAAGAATCATATGCTTGTGGAGATATTGTAATGGTAGACCTTGAGAAACATCATTTACTGGCACTTGACCAATTTGCACTATCAGAAGAAGAGGGGGAATTAAAAGAGCGTTTATACAAACATCTTGTAATTGTGGCATTATCAAGTAAAGAGGAGGGATTAACTATCAAGGAATGTGCTACTTTTATTGCACACCAATTGGGTATCGTTAAATTTAATGATAATGAGGTCCACAAAATTTGTACTGCGCTTGAGCAAGAGGGAAAAGTAACACATATAAAAACGACAAATAAGTCAGGAAAATACATATTAACAGGTGCACAAATTAAAAAATCAAATTTGAACAACAAAGAATTTGAGAGATTAAAAAGAAACGTTATAAATACAATCGTTAGAAATGTAGATATTACAAAAGAAGAAGATCCAACCTTTTATACAATGGTTCAACAAAGGCTTGAATCCTTTTTAGGTATGTTTTTTAATATACGGGGGTATTATTACGCTCAATCAATTATTGGGCTAAAAAAAGAGAAAAAAATCACCAAAGAAATGATTAAAAACTCAATTGATATGAAAATTGGGGAAGGTGAATTTGAGAATATAGATGCGGCAATAATCGATATTATATCTTCAGATAATAACCACGTTGCGAAATATTTGTATGCAATATCAACAGCATACATGATGGCCCAAGTTTTGAATTTGGACCCAACATGTCAGAAATTTTCTAAAGCAGCATTTTCTGAAAAAACAGTTTATATTGATACAAATGTATTATATGACCTTATTACAGGCACTACAACTATAAAGAAAGCAACCAGAACATGTTTTAATTTATCATCAAAGATGGGCGTCAAATTTAAAATTACTCAAGAAACGATTGATGAATATAAATATAGTTTAAAAACGAAAGTTTCAGATATTGTGTCCATAAAAAACCTTACTAAAGAAGGTCGAATAAAGTTTTTACGTTTAGAGAGCCGAGGATTTCCTAGAGAATATTGTAATCGTCTTCAAAATGGTGAAACTACAAGCCCAGAACGCTTTGTTGATATAATGTTAGAAATTGAAGAAAAATTAAAAGAGGTTACTCCTTTTATAAAAGAAGAAAAAGATTATGGGGATATAAAAAATTCAGAGAAATATTTTGAGCTCATACAAATTATGGAAGAACAAGGCAAGTTTAGGAGTGTGGCTGAACATGATTCATACCATATCTTATTAATGGAGGAACTTAGAAGTAAAGATGAATCGCCCGAACTTGGTCCAAAATATTGGTTTCTGACCACAGACCATCTTCTTGAAAAAATTGATGCAATTCGATCTTTAGAGGAGGGGAGTTCAGTATGTGTGAAATCAGATAATTGGTTGCAACTGATGAAATGTATAGGTGGGGCAGGCGAGGTGAGATTTAGTGATGGGGCAGAGATGTATTCTTCGTTATTTTCATCACGCCTTCCAGTACTTTCTACTCAAGTTCCAACTTCATTTTATACGACAATGATGCGTGATGCAATAAACGATCCAGACATAGGAATTGAAGCAATTAAAAGAATAGTGGGGAAGAAAGTTGTCCGCAAGTTGATTACAAAAATAGACTCAAAAGAGCTAACAAAAGTAGAGAGAGAAGAAACGCAAAAAAGATTAAATGTTGAATTAAACGAAATAAAAAGTATACAAACAAAAGAACAAGAAAAGAACATTATTGAACTTAGGAAAGAAAATAATCGTCTTACATCTGAATTTGAAAATGATAAGGAAGAAACACGCAGAGATTTAGCAACATTATTAGATCAAGTTGCAAAACTTACAAAAAAAATAGATGAACAAGAGAAAGTTACTGAAAAATATCTGTTTACAATTGATGAACGTGCACACGATAGGTACACTATCGAATTATCCAAGACCTTAGGTCTTTTAATCTTAAACCTAATATTTTGGATTTTAGGCGCATATATCGCATTAACTATGGGATGGTATCAAAGCTTAGTTCCGTTTGGAATTATTATTGCGATGGATATTAGTTTACGGATATATATTTCGGACATGTTTTCAGGTAAATTTACATATGAATCTATCAAAGAAGAGTTATTGAAAAAGTAAACATGAAAAGAATATAATGAAGTTATATTGACCTCCACACATTCCCCACCACCATCAAATCCAGCACCCCCACCAGTCCCATTGCAAAGTACCACAGCCAGACTTCCAGTTTGAGAGTCTGCACCTTCGCCTTCTCGGAATGTTTGTCGGAATGCAGTTCTCGGTAGGCGTAATAGCTGGCGCCGGACATTATCAGGACAATCATGAATTTCAATAATACTATTATGAAATAACCGTATCGCGTCTCCAGGATTGGAGCCATGAAGGGATTTTGCTCGTAGGCGGTCCCGTATACTTCGATGAACAGGTATGTCAGGACCGTGTCAACCAGGAGCAGGCTGGCGAGCATGATTACCTGGAGGTAGCGCTGGCGGAGCCAATGGGTGAAAAGCGGGCGAGATTTCATGTGTCTGAGAGGCTGCATCAAAGTTGTAATGAATTAACCCTATTAATATCAAAGGTACTAAATTCTACATTTGCATAAAACGTATATACATTATTGCTATCTAGCAACTGGGGTTATGAATCAAGAAACTCTGGATAAGATTAAGGAAGAACATTCTATTACAGAAATACATTCTGTATCGTCCCTAAATGAATATATTTTTGACCGATACCAGACCGATGATTATCTCTCATCGGTGTATCTATATGGAGAAATTTCTAACCTATCAATTACAGCAAAGAATTATGCATATTTCGATTTGAAAGACAAAAATACAAAGATTGCATGTGTGATGTTCAACTTTTCGGATGAACAACGTGAGTTTGTACAAGATGGAAAGGAAGTATTAATCCTTGGAAAGGTTGATTTTTATAAAGTGTATGGAAAAACGCAAATTCGTCTATCGAAAATTTTCCAAGTAGGTGAAGGTGCAATATCATTGAAATTGCGAAAACTAACTGAGAAACTTAGAAAAGAGGGGTTGTTTGACGAACAAAGGAAAAAAAGGTTGCCATCATTTCCCCAAAAAATCGGTGTCATTTCATCAAAAAGTGGTGACGGAATAAAAGACATAATAAATTCGATCCAAGGCAAATTTCCTATTGTTGATATTAATGTATACCATACATCTGTTCAAGGTACAAGTTGCGCAAACGAAGTGTGCCGAGGCATATTGTTTTTTAATTCGATTCGCCCTGTTGATATAATAATTATAGGAAGAGGCGGGGGGAGTATAGAAGATTTAATGGCGTTTAATGACGAGTCTTTAGCTAGAACTATATGCGATTCGAGCGTTCCAATTATTACGGGAATTGGCCATAAGGAAGATTACACGATTGCGGATTATGTTGCAGATGTACACGAAATTACCCCAACGGCTGCTGGAAAAAGAGCTGTTCCAGATATCTATGATTTAGAACATCGTATCGAAAGCCTTACAAACCAACTCAATGAAGCGTATGGGAAATTACTGAAAATTAATGAACAGCAGAAGGAAATCGAGAGAAAAGCAAAAATGATCGAAGGGAAAAAAATCGAGATACAAACTCAAGCAAAGGTAATTGAGCAGAAAAAAGCTGTTATTGAAACACAAGCGAAAACTATCGAGAAAACGAAGGCGGAGATACAAACTCAAGCAAGAGTGATTGAGGAAAAGAAAATCATGGTTGAAACTCAAGAAAAAGTTATTCGCCTTGAAAGAAGGTTAAAGAGAAGGTATAAAGCAATTATGGCCATATTAATTATTCTTTTACTTTTTATATTAGGATTGGTGTTCTTTTGACGAACCGTACTTTTTTTGAAAATGAGGCGAGAGTAGAACAAATTATTAAAATTCTGGGTGAAGGAAAATTGACAATTGAGAATGCCAATGAGTTAAAACGTGAAGCTGAAGGGTTATTAAATGAGAATCGTGCCACGCTCAAAACGCCGAATAAAAAGGTAATGTTAGTTTGTTCATGGGATAGAGATGTTGTTGAAGAAGAAATTGAAATTTAATTTGATAACTCAATTTTCATGAAAACATTCTATATTGGGTGGAATGGGCCTTCGGTGAGAAAGATTTATTAGAAATCAAACGTTATAGGTGAAACGAGGTAAGTTGGAGTAACTAAGATGAATTTCGAAGATTATAATTTCGGATTGGCAGATGCTTATGAAGAATATTGCGACCAACCACACCTGATTGAAGAGGGAATTCTTGATTCACGTGGTTGGATAAAATCTATTCAACAGGGTACTAAATTTCTTATTTTAGGGAAAAAGGGGTCCGGTAAAACTGCAATTGGATCGAAATTGTTGCAAACATCATCTAAAGGTAAGTTTGTGGCACAATATCAGCAGTTATCTTCATTTCCATTCAATCAATTTACTGGAATAATGCACATGAGAGAAGCTCCTGAAATAAATTATACTGAAGCCTGGGATTTCGTATTACTCCTTGCTTTATGCAGTTCGTTTGCTAATGATGAAACTGTTGGCAGTTTTGATCCTCGTGAGAAAAAGCAATTATTTGACCTATTAAAAAATTTGAATTTTATATCAAACAATAATTTATCGTCTATAGTCCAAAAAACAAAAGAAAAAACATACAAGACTGACCTGAAGATCTTTTCATCAGAAACAAAAACGGAAACTGAAGATTTAAACGCCCAAAAATTACTAACAATATTACGCCCGGCGGTTATGAACTTTGCAGGCGACACAAGTCACTTACTAATAATCGATGGGTTGGATGACGTACTTACGAAACGGCAGGTTCAATATGAAGCATTAACCGCGTTAATTTTGTCTGCTAAGAGACTAAATAGCGAATTTAATTTAAAACACGTTCCTGCAAAAATAATTCTATTATGTAGAACAGATGTGTTTGAAAAACTTCGCACCCCGAATAAGAACAAAATAATTCAAGATAATGCTATCGAACTTGATTGGTATTTTGATATGCCGAATCCAGAAGATTCTGATTTGATAAAAATTGCGAATTTACGCGCATCAAATTCATCTGGTGGAGATATCGATATTTTTTCGAAAAATTTGCCTAAGTCAATCAAAGGAAAAAACACTATGAAATGTCTAATAGATTATACACGTTACACTCCAAGAGATTTTATTTCTTTGTTAAAGTGTATTCAGAGGGTCTCTCCCGGGAAAGAGAAAATTACAGAATTAGAAATCTGGAAGGGATTAACGATATATTCTGAGGATTATTTTTTGAGGGAAGTCAAAGACGAATTAACAGGTTTTATTGAAAATGAGGAGGTTATACATTTATTGTTCAATTTACTTGTAGATTTAGGAAAAAAGGAATTTACATTCAATGAAATACAGAAAAAGGCGAGTAAAGATAGATATAAAGGCATTGATTTAAAGACTTTACTTGATTTATTGTATGAGCGGGGTGTAATCGGGAATTTTGAAAATACTGGTGCAAACCGATTTTATAGAAGTAAATATCGTAACAAACATTCGCAACTTGATTTCGAAGAAATGATTTTTATCCATAAAGCACTACATAAAGTACTAACATTGCGTTAATGTTTATTTTCCTATCGATTGGCCTTTTAACTCCGAGTCACCAGACGAAAACCCGACGATTAATTCTTCTCTCGCAAGAACAATTCGATATCCTCTAAGCGTCTCATCAGGGCACAAATAATGCCGAGAAAGATCCCGGCTAGCATCAATATTATCATCAAAGAAAATAAAATTAAGTTTGGGCCATAATGTTCCGACTGGATTACGTCTTGTGGAAGTTCATATATCCATTTCAGATTATATGTTAAAACAAAGCCTGTAATTCCTGCGGCACATACAAAAATCAAATTACGAATCATCTCCCATAAAGATTTGTGTTCAAGTTCCAATGAACGCACAACTTCAGGAGTGACTTCTTTTATGTTTAGATAATTAATGTAATTAACATTAAAGAATGTTATAAATGAAATTATAGCTCCAAAAATAACAGGAAAAATCACAGTACCGCCTTCGTATTGTGCCCATGGGAGGAAAATTAACTGTGCTAATAATACGATTGCAATGAAAATACATCCATTCAATGCTGCGGCAATCATAGCAATTTCTGTTTGTTTCGAACGAGACAGCCAAGGAGATCGGAAGAGCGTCGTGTAGGGAAAGAG
>CALKWP010000204.1 GCA_938004075.1 uncultured Methanomassiliicoccales archaeon | reverse complement strand
GCCTGGGTCAGGTTCATGAGCTGCGGTATCATGTCGAACTTCCTCTGGTACTGGTTCTGGACCTGCGCCCAGCTTGCATCAATCTCCTCGTTCTCATTGACCAGTCTGTTGTATGTCATGACGTAATAAACGCCCACTCCCACGATGGAGAGCACGACCACAATGACCAGGATGATGCCGATTACCTTCGCGCCGTCGGATGCCATGTGGGGGGAAAATAAATAACAAGTATTTAAGAGTGATATTCAAAAAAGCATCACACCCTGCCTGTGAGGGCAAGGTATGGCGCTTCCCCGATATTAAAAGGCACCACTCCAATTCAAATCGACGGACGACGACGAATATGGGGAGAAAGAATGATGGAAACGATTCCATGCATCTTGTTTGTATCGACGAACATTGCAATAAATTGTTGCGAGAATGTTCGTCGGCGCTGCCGAATACTCTGCAGATATGAACAAGAGTCGTATTCGATGCGCTTTCTTTTTCTATGAACATATTTGAAACAAACCGAAAAAGAAAGTGAATCCGTCTAGATTTTAAACTTCACTTCACTCGTTTTGTAATCAATAGTTGAAAATTGGGCGGGCTCACGATTGGAAATACTAAGAAAATAAAGTGAGCCCGTCCAGATTTGAACTGGAGTCACCACCACCCCAAGGTGGAAGGATACCAAGCTACCCCACGGGCCCTTTCAGTTCGGGATACTGAACTGTATTTCAATTGCATCTGATTATGCCGCTCAATCGAACGGCATAACCTCATCAATCAGGTTGATGTGGCTGAGGACCATCCTTCTGCAGCAGTACCTTTCCAGGCCCAGGTCATCCAGCACAGCGGCTGGGTCTTCCCCTGCCTTCACCCTTTCCACGAAGGGCTCGTAGGCGGAACCGACCACGTTCCCGCATGTGAAGCACTTTACCGGTATTATCATCTTCTGCTCACCTGTATGATTTCTGCCTTCTCTTCCTGGCGCCACGGCCCAGCGGCGTCTTCGGCATCTTGCGCCTTGCGTCGCTGACCATAAGGCTTCTGTCGTACTGTCTGAATATGGATTCGAGGTCTTCATCCTCCAGATACTGGACGATGCCCTTTGCGATGGCGGTCCTTGTGGCATATGCCTGCCCCATTATTCCGCCGCCTTGCACGTTGACGTCGATGTCGAGCTTCTCCATCTTGGCGCCAGCTATGTTCACCGGTTCCATTATCTTGAATTTGGCCAGCTCCGGCTCGTGGAGCTCCAGCGGGATTTTGTTAATCCAGATGCGCCCCATGCCCTTGGTGACCGTTGCCCTTGCAATGGAGGTCTTTCTCTTTCCGCTCGTGTTGATAACCTTTGCCGCCGCCATGATAAATCACCTATAAATTGGCTCCCAGCCAGATGGCCACATCTCCCAGGTGCAACTTCTTTGTTGAGCCCCTGTCCATGGCTTTCTCGACCTTTGTTAATTCGACGCCCTTCATCTCCCTGGGGACGCCGATGTAGACCTTCAATTTCTTGAAAGCCGTCCTGCCCCTTGGTTCCTGGTAGGGTATCATGCCCCTGACGGAGCGCTTGAACATGCGGTCAGGCATCCTGGGGTAGTATGGCCCGAAACGGTTCCGTCCAGCCACTCCGCGGTCCCTTCTCGCTTTGTAATCCTCAAGAATCTGTTCCTTGCGGCCTGTGATGACAATTTTCTCCGCGTTGACCACCACAATCTCTTCGCCCTCAAGCAATCTCTTGGCAATGTGGGTGGCAAGTCTTCCCATAATGTGTTCGCTGCCGTCAATAACCTGCATTTTTTCACCCCATGATCTTGATTCCGCTGCCCTTCGGATTCTGTGCCGCAAGCTCGTTGAGCTTCATGAACCGGCCGCCGGCCGATTCAATCTTCTGGATGGCGCTCTCGGATGCCGAGTACGCCGCGACTGTGACTGATTTGCTGATCGTGCCCTTTCCAAGCAGTTTGCCTGCGATCACCACGCTCTCCTTCGGCTTGGCGAATTTCTCGATGCTGGCAATATTGACTTCTGACCAGTGGCTGGAAGATTTCTCGAGCTTCACGGCAACGGTGCGCCAGACTGGTGCCTCGTTATCTCTGGAGATTGCCTTCAACTCGGTAATGAGCATTTCAATGTTTGGGTTGGTCTTCTTGCTGCTTCTCAATGCAGAACCCTCCGTGGGTAGGATACCCCGAGAGACCAGGTGTATTTTAACCTTTCTACGCAATGGCGCGGTCGCCTGCAGCCCCGTAACGGTTTTCCAGGGCGACTTCTTCCATGCATTTTCTTGGAGTACTGTGGCGACCATGCAGAGACTACATATATAAGTTACCTATAATCTTCATCCGGTGATATGATGCATCTCGACAGAAAGGTTCAGGACATGAGATTGGCCAAGGGCACAAGCGTGAGCGACGCTGTCAGCCAGATGATGGCCGGCGGGGGCTTCACAGCCAAGAAGCTCGCGGTCGGTGTTGACATAATCACGACCATGCTCAAGGAAGATGAATGCGTTAATTTTCTCTCGTTTCCGGCATGCATCATAGCAACCGGAACCCGCGGAATAATCCGGGACATGGTCAAGGAAAAGATGTTCGATGTCATAATCACGACCTGTGGAATGCTGGACCATGACCTTGCCAGGACCCAGGAAAATTACTATCATGGCGATTTCAATATGGACGACGCCAAGCTCCTGGACGAGGGCGTGAACCGTCTCGGCAACATTCTGGTGCCGAACGAGAGCTACGGCATCATTCTTGAAAAGATGATGCAGCCAGTTCTTCAGCAGCTTTACGATGAAGGCAAGCGTGACATATCCACAAAGGAGCTTGCATGGGAGTTCGGGAAGCGCGTTGGCACCGAAGAGTCCATCCTTTACTGGGCAGCCAAAAATGAGATACCGATTTACGTTCCGGGGATAACGGACGGCGCGTTTGGCTACCAGGTCTGGCAATTCGCCCAGGACCACAAGGATTTCAAGATAGACCTGCTGAAGGACGAGAAGGAGCTTGCGGACATAGTTTTCACCGCCAAGAAGACCGGCGCCCTGATGATAGGCGGCGGCATCTCGAAGCATCACACAATCTGGTGGAACCAGTTCAGGGACGGCCTTGATTATGCAGTTTACATCACCACAGCGGTTGAGCATGACGGCAGCCTTTCCGGCGCAAGGATTCGCGAGGCGGTATCCTGGGGCAAGGTCCGGAAGGATGCAAGGTTCACCACCGTGGAGGGGGATGCCACAATTCTCCTGCCTATAATGATGAACGCCGTGAAGGATGCTCTGTAACTTTGGCACAATCATGGTTTATTGTTCATCATACATAACATATATATCCCACGATGCAATGCAATCCTGATAGCCATGAGGCGCCTAGGATTGATTCTGGTTGCGATAGCGGTCGCAGCCCTGATTTGCATACCGATAATCCCGCAGAATGCGGATGCCCAGTCTTCCCAGAACACGGTTTCTATAAAAACAGATTACCAGATGCTCGGGCTTTCCGAGCTTCATGGCGGCGGCCATCTGACATACGAACTCAGGGGAACCGCAGCCAGAGACCTCAGGCGCGCAGTTCTTGCGGCATATGACAACCTGTGGCTTGGCACCGTGAACGGCTCCATCGATTCCAGGGAGCTGAGATATGATTCAGCCAGCGGTTACGTTGGCCGGTTGGAGCATTTCCTCGAAAGCAACACGGTCGAATTCTTTGCCGGGTACACCCTAAGTTTTGCGCCACTTAACAGGCTCGAGGACATCAGCGTAAGCGCGACCGGGTTCACAACAGTCACGGACATAGAAAACGATGTTACCACTCCAGTCAGAATTTTCCTTTACTTCAATGCAGGAAACTCAAACATCCCCTACTATGACTTCCCGCTGATGCCCAGGATATTCATCGACGCCCTGTTCCATGCAGATGTCATGAACACCGGGCTGATAGACCTGAATTCCTACACTTACATCTACAAGCACACGGATTACAGGGTAAGCGCAGGCAGCTTCCAATCGCTTGACCTTCAGACCGGCACGTTCCACATAGTCAGGACTCCGGCCGGGGAGATATCGCAGTATTCCGTGACATTCCAGTACAATGAACTGCCCCTGAACGCGGCAGCATCATACAAGCCGTTCGATATTCTCGAGAACCCCCAGGTTCAATTTGTCCTGATATTCATCTGCGGCTACGTGATGAGCACCATGCCCACCCGGATGTACGCGAATTACAAATTCGCCTACCCCAGAAAATTCAGGAGCAGGGCCAAAAAGATAACCTGGCTCCACATATCCAGCAAGGTAATGGTGATTGTCCTCATAGTCTTCTACTTCTTCCCCACCATGTTCGCTTTCGTGTCTCCCAACGCATTCATCAGCGGCATACTCATCTGGATCCTGGCACTCGCACTTGCCGTCACATTCGGAATACTGGCAAAGGTCATGTACGACAAGAAGGTCGCGGAAATCTCCAAGGAGGAGCTCGAACTCACCGAGCGGCATACCGTGAAAAGGAAGGCCCCGGCCCCTCCCCAGACGACGACCAGAACACCGGCCGGAGTAAATGTCGTGGTCAATCAGCCCGCCGCCAAGGAACAGCCTCCGGCACCCGCAAGGGAAAAGCCGTCCGGCCCGCCGTGCAATGTCTGTCACAAGCCGATAACGGATTACGTTGACCTGCTGAAATGCAAATGCGGCCAGCTGTACCATGAAAGCTGCGCTGAGGTTGCCAGGCACTGCACGAAGTGCGGCAACGCCCTTGTCGAGATCATCCCGGAGGGACCGGCCAAGAAGGATGTGAAATGCCCGACCTGCGGCCAGAACAACAGCGTGGAGGAAGGCACGGACCTGCTCCTCGTCCAATGCGGCAAATGCGGCGTCCTCCTGGAGAAGATAAACGATGGCTACAACTATCTGGTTGTTGACAATGACCACACTACCGCATTCAAGATGTTCGTTTCCCTGCTGAAGAACGGCTGCACTGGATTATCCATCTCAACCACATTCCCCGACAAGCTGAAGAAGGAGCATGCCATGGACAAGGCAGAGGTCATCTGGCTGACAGATACCTCCGTCGCGGACAAGAAGACCATCAATCCGCACCGCTTGGAATTCGAGATGATGAGGATGTACGCCGCATTCGTCAAGAACAACCCGAAATCCGTCATAATACTCGATGGCTTCGAGTACCTGGTTGTCGAGAACGGCTTCGACAAGGTCTTCAAGTTCATCAAGAAGATTAATGACTTATCCTCGGTCAACAGCGCAACGCTCATCGTCCCCATCGGCACCAGCTCCCTGGAGCCGGACCAGCTTGGCACCTTGAAGAAGGAATTCGACAAGGTCATCGACATGGTCGGCGAGAACGGGAACGGGCAATGATACGCATTCTATGAACCTCTTGTGAATGCGCCTGAGTGCATGTTTCAACAAAGCATTCAACCATGGCGCTGAAACAACCAATAATGAATCCCGCGCTATAAACTCGTGCTCTAAGATCAATTGGTGAATGCCGAATTCATCTTATGGGTAAGGAGGCGTTCGCCTCGAATTGCCAGTGTATTCCCATACGCAATTCGCTCAGATGGCCGGTAATTCCACCAATTTGGAAACGAAGAATTACCGGAATTCGACAAGGTCATCGACATGGTCGGCGAGAACGGGAACGGGCAATGATACGCATTCTATGAACCTCTTGTGAATGCGCCTGAGTGCATGTTTCAACAAAGCATTCAACCATGGCGCTGAAACAACCAATAATGAATCCCGCGCTATAAACTCGTGCTCTAAGATCAATTGGTGAATGCCGAATTCATCTTATGGGTAAGGAGGCGTTCGCCTCGAATTGCCAGTGTATTCCCATACGCAATTCGCTCAGATGGCCGGTAATTCCACCAATTTGGAAACGAAGAATTACCGGATTAGAAAACCTCGGCCTTCGAGTGCACCTCAATCCCTTTCGGCGTGATGCTGTACGGTTTTATCCGTCTCTGGTGGTTGGCCCGCCTGAGTTTGATAATCCTTACTGAAAGCTGGACGTCGTTATTCACTTCATTGTACCTCAGAAGTATGACGCCGTCTGCCACGTATTCCACAAGCCCGTCCCTGGAGACTGTTGGATTGTTTGGGCTCACCTCGGCCGTGAAAAGCGCGGTTGCTCCGGCGGTCTTTATCTGCTTGCACAGATCGAACAGGCCCGAGCGCCGGTCAGCATCATTGTCAAAAAGCATGCTGAGCAGCGACACTGAATCGAATATCACGCGCTTCGCTCCGGTGGCTTTTATGTATGCTGGCAGTTCGCTCCTAATCCTGGACACGGTGCTCTTCGCGTCCGCGGGTTCCAGCTTGACCAACGTCAGCATCTTGCTGTCGATGTGCGGCTTCAGATCCCAGCCGTAGTTTGCCGCGTTGCCGGTGATGTCCGCCTCGTCCTCTTCGAGAGATATGAAGATGCCCTTCTCGCCCTTCTGAAGGCCTGTCCAGATGAATTGCAGCGACAATGTGGTCTTCCCGGTTCCGCAGGAGCCCAGCAATGCGATTATCTGGCCTGCCGGTATCCCACCGCCAAGCATCTCGTCCAATCCAGCTATCCCTGTGCTTACCTTCTCTCCGCTCATGAAATCACCTGATTGCCTCCATGTTGATGACAGTCATTCCGCTCTGCGCCGTTACCCTGGTCGGGAACCTGGCAATCCTTATCTCGTCCAGGTGCGGCAGCAGGCTCATGAACTTCTCGACATACATGTACCTCTGACGCTTGTTGCTCATGTGGTAGTGCGACCACTCGAAGACCAGAACGCCGTCGACGCTGTCGCCCATCATCTGCTCCTCGGCCTTTGTCAGGACTTCCCTGGTGAGCATTATGTAGATTATCCCGCCCCAGCTCTTGGCCGCCCTCTGCAGTCCCTTCAGAACGCTGACAAGTTCCTGGACTTTTATGTTCTCCGATAGGACCAGGTCAGTCAGTGAATCAATGATTATCATGGAATTCTTCGGGGTCTCGTCAAGGTACTGGATGAGCGCTTCCAGCACGCTTTCCTTAGGAGTTGCTCCGAACAGCGTTCCGCCATTCCCCTCTTCAACAGTCCATGAGGGCGGAACCAGCGTTTTCTTGTAATAATGGGCGCTGAGGTCCTTGAACTTGATCTTTCTGGACAGCATATTGTAGAATGAGCTATCGAAGCCGTCTGCAATCTCCCTCAGGATGTCATGCTTGGATCTGGAAAATGTCACGTAGCAGATATGCTCCGGCAGACCCTCGAAGTTGCAGAAGCTGCCCATCATGCTCTCGCCAAGATAAGGCGTTTCCTTGACCGTTGCGAGCTTGAACGCGGAAGTGTACACAAACTCATGCTGGCCGGCTCCCGCCTCCCCCATAAGAATGACCACGGAGCCTTGCGGCAATCCGCCCTTCACGATTGCGTCAAAATCTGGCACCCCTGTCGGCACCTTCAATGAAATGTGTCCCATCTTTCTGCCTCTACGATATCCAATCTATAACGTGAATGGCGCATAAAACTATTGCGGTGTCTCCATTTATCATATATATGCATCAATTGCCGGGCGCAAGGATTAAATCGAACCGCCCCATTGCACTTTCAATCAAGGACGTGAACAGATGAAGAGGATAGTGGAATGCGTACCGAACTTCAGCGAGGGAAAGGACCGTGCCATAATCGACAGCATCGTGGCAGCCATCGAGAGCGTGGAAGGGAGCAAAGTCGTGGATGTTGACATGGGTGCGGATACGAACCGCACTGTGGTGACATTCTTCGGGACGCCGGAATCCGTTGCGGAATCAGCATTCCTGGCCGTTCAGAAGTCCCGCGAGGTCATCGACATGTCCAGGCACAAAGGTGCGCACCCGAGGATGGGCGCAACTGACGTTTGCCCGTTCATTCCAGTTTCCGGCGTCACCATGAAGGATTGCGTCGAGATATCCAGGAAGGTCGGTGCCAGGATCGGGAAGGAGCTGGGCCTGCCGGTCTATCTCTACGAGGAATCCGCATCCAGCGAAGAGAGGCGCAGCCTGGCTTACTTGAGAAGCGGTGAGTACGAAGGCTTGAATTCCAGATTCAAGGACGGCGGCATGAAGCCGGATTACGGCCCATCCAAGTTCATCCCGGAGTTCGGGGCCATGGTCACAGGGGCCAGGGAGTTCCTGATTGCCTACAACATCAACCTCAACACCAAGGACAAGAAGTACGCATCCGACATCGCCCTGGAGATTCGTGAGAAGGGGCGGGTCAAGAGGACGAAGAGCCCGACCGGTTTCTACAAGGACGGCGAAATCGTTCTCGATAAGAACGGCAAGAAAGTCGAGATCCCGGGAAAATTCCCTCATTGCAGGGCTATCGGCTGGTTCATCGACGAGTACGGCCAGGCACAGATCTCCATCAATCTTACTAATTACCACATAACGCCGGTCCATGTAGTTTTCGATGAAGTTTGCAGGCTCGCGGAGGAGAGAGGTTTGCGAGTAACCGGCTCCGAGATTGTGGGGTTGGTGCCAAAGCAGGCGATGGTTGATGCAGGCATACACTACCTGAAGAAGCAGCGCAAGCCAACCGGCTACCCTGAGTATGAAGTAATCGACATGGCCGTGCGGTCAATGGGCCTTCGGGACCTGAGCGAGTTCAAGATTGAGGAGAAAGTAATTGAGTATGTCCTGCGCGACAAATGCCGCCTGGTTGACATGACAGTGAGCGATTTCACGGACGAGGTCCAGACCGATTCCGTCGCGCCGGGCGGCGGCAGCGTCGCGGCGCTGAGCGGATCGCTGGGCGCGGGCCTGGTCGCCATGGTCTCCAACCTCAGCACCGGCAAGGAATACCTCAAATTCTACAAGGACATATGCCGGATCGGGCTTGACAGCGAGGCGCTGAAATCCGCGCTTCTCTACAATGTCGATGCCGATACCCAGGCATTCAATTGCGTGATTGCGGCAAACCGCCTCCCGAAGGGAACACCGGAGGAGCAGAAAGTCCGGAACGCGGCAATCCAGGATGCCTACAAGGAAGCGATCAACACCCCCCTTGACACGGCAAAGAAGTGCATGGACGCAATGAAGCTTGCCAGCGAGATCTCGGAGAAAGGGATGAAGAGCTCGATGTCCGATGTCGGCGTCGGCGCTCTGATGGCCCATGCCGGACTGCATGGCGCAATATTGAATGTCAAGATAAACCTCCCGAACATCACAGACAAAAAGTTCAACGACCGGCTCCTGGCGGAATGCAAGAAGATGGCTGCGGAAGGCGACAAGCTCCTTGCAAGCGTCCTGGAGACTGTCGGGAAGAAGCTCTAAGCTCCCTTGAGTGATGCTGATGAATATCGAAGACCTGGATGCCTCCCATCTGAAAGAGGCATGCGGAATTTTTGAGGCCGCCTTCCGCAAGGAGCGATGCGATGCGCCGATTCTCGATGAAACTTTCGGGACAGCAGCCAGGGTGATGCCCAAGCTGTTATCCTGCATCGAAAAAACACCCGGTGTTGCCGTGACAGAGAATGGAAAACTTGTCGCTTACATGACCGGAATCCAGATTGAGAAATTCTTGAGCCCGCACAGGGGCGTATACTCCCCCGAATGGGCGCATGGCTCGATTGCCGGCAATGACTTTGAGCTGTATCGCCTGATGTACAGGGAACTCGGCCAGCGCTGGGTTGAGAACGGTTGCATAACACACGCAATCAATTTCATGAACCATTCCGTAGATGCTTGGAACGCGTTCGTCTGGAACGGCTTCGGCGGAATATGCTTCGATGCAATACGCCCTGTTGAGAAACTGAACGCGGAGATACCCGGAGGCATTCGCATCTCCCAGTTGGAGGAGAAAGATATAGCGTTCCTGCTGCCCTTGGTTGATGCCTCGGCCCGGCACCTGGCTGCTTCTCCATCTTTTGTTCCATACACCGAGCCCGAGACACTTGATGCCCTTTCAGAGGCACTCAAAACCCCTGGGAACCATGCATGGATGGCATGGTCTGGCTCCGAACCGGTCGGCTACATGAAAGTTACGCCTGCTGGAAACGGAGCAGCATGGATCGTCAACGGCGAAAGAAAATTCGCCATCAACGGCGCATATGTCAATCCTGAATTCCGGGGCAGGGGAATAGCCAGGCATCTTCTCTCCAGCATAATGGACTGGGGCCTGGAGCAAGGCTTCGCACGATGCTCGGTGGACTTCGAGATGACGAACCCGGAGGCATGCGGGTTCTGGTTGAAGCATTTCCGGCCGGTGTGCAGGTCCATGGTCAGGCGCCTGGATGAGGATATCTTGAAAACTATTTGATTGTAATATATTATTAAATAAATTTTTTTATATTTATTTTTGTGTAATTAATTTTTAATTGCTGACATCTGGTATTCCGCCCTAAACGCTGTTCTTCAGGATTAGGTCAGCAAGCTCTTTCACCAGATCGGAAGAGCACACGTCTGAACTCCAGTCACGAATCACCATCT
>CALKWP010000203.1 GCA_938004075.1 uncultured Methanomassiliicoccales archaeon | reverse complement strand
GCGACCACCGAGATCTACACTCTTTCCCTACACGACGCTCTTCCGATCTTATATATGCAGATATCGGAATTTCCAAAATGCTTGACTTTCCCCTTTTGAATACATCCTCATTTGAGGGGTAGTAAGGGCCTCTGGGGGCAAACAGCCAGCGTAACTTTCTCTTGGAACCGAAGGTCAGTGGCCCGTCGAACCTCTGGGAGCTGATGGAGCTGTCTGAGGTGTATCCATTCCGCTCCAGGATGCGCAATGTCTCGGCGCTGATCCTAGCAGCCGGTGCCCGGAACGATACTGGCTTTGCGTTGCATGTGGTGAAGGCGTCGATGGATTTCTTCATGTCTGCTTCCTGGTCCTTGCAGCAGAGCACGTCCAGAGCCCTATCCACGGAATGATCGTAGCCATGACAACCGGCCTCATGGCCTTTTCTAACCGTCATGTCAACCAATTCTGGATTGGTTTCGACAATCGTTCCGGTGAAGTAAAAGGTTCCTTTCACGTCATGTTTTTCAAGAACCGCTAATAGTCTGGGCATACCCACATCTTTCAGCAGCGGAGGGACTGATGGGTCAAGGCGGTTGAGCAATAAAGATTGCTCCTCCACATCGACGGTCATGAGGAAGTGAATCATTCCTCATGCACCTCCGTCCCCGCCGCGCGCGCCTTCCGGTGGCGCGTGCCCACTCTCCCATATCGCATTCTTAAAGATACCACCGACCAAGGTCGGTGTCGCAGCGACGGGGTCGCTGCAATGCACGTGCGCCGGGTGCCCCATATCAATGAGTATTCTCATGCGCCAGCAATATCCACATTCCCGTATATATATTGTTTGCGCGAGTTGAACCGGATTCTGGCAATGGATCGCAGAGGTTCGACCATGGCCCGGGAGCATTTTACAGCTGAATGAAGGGGCCATGCTGCTCGCAGCAATCTGGATTCAATAGGTGGATTTTGAGGGAATGCCCTACTTCCATCCGGCTGGGTCCGTCATGAGCATCACATGCGGGTGCTTCCCAGACTTCAGCAGCTCCAGCACCTTCTGAGAATTGGATTTCGCTCCGTCCACAGTCCAGCCCTTCGAGTCCTGAACGATCCGGACGAATGAGGAAAAATCCGCAGAATATGGCCCGCCCAGAACATCCTGTGCCTCAGATAAAGCGGTCCGCACCGGCGCCAGCGACCGCAGCGCCGCCAATCGCGAGGCATGGTCCCCGTCGGTGGGGAAATATCCTATCTCATGCCCGTACAGCTTTGCCTCCACAATCGCAAGCTCGGGGAAGTTCCCGAACCGCGCTTCCCCGGTCCCGTGCCAGTTCACCGCTTTCGGGTCCCACTGGAAATAATAGGAAGAGCGAAGCCCCAGCCGCTTCTCTGCCAGGGCCATGGCGGAGGCGCGCTCCGGCATCCGCTCGACTGGATGCACCAGCACCGCGGCATTCCCGGCGGGGGGCATCTCCAGGTACTCGCCGACGCTCAGCACCCTGTATTTATGGATGAGGGCCAGCATGAGCCCGGAATAATCCTTCAACTTCAAGCTGCCGAACATGATGAAGTAACACCTCCTAACCGGTATAATAATTTTGCCGGGCTCAGGAAAAGACATTCTTGAGTATGACGGAAGTCACGTCGCACATCTCCATCGGCGGGGATGCGGGAGGCAGCTTCACGTCGGAGAAGTCGGGGAAGGCCCTCAAGCGCCCTGTTTTCACGAGTTCCGTGATAGGGGGCAACGAGGTCGCGAGCGGGCTCACGTAAGCGGCGGGCACGCCCAGCACGGCCGCTTCCTTGGCGAGCGTCGCACCTTCGCTGACGCATCCTGAACAACTTGCGAGCAATGAATGCAGGTCCTGCGGCAGAATCCCGTCATCGCAACCTTCCAGGCTGACAAGCGTCCTCCCAAGGCGGGATACAAGCGCCGCCCGGACGTCCTCGGCGGTTCTGGAAAGCCCCGAGTCATGATGCGCGTCCCAGGAGATGAACCGCGCCAGGTAATAATCGGAGGACACGCCGGCCCGTTCGGGTGCCGAAGCATCAGGATGAAAATACTTCGGATGCAGGTAAGCCATCTCCTTGTACCCGGGGTATGTGACCTGATTCGGGAAAAGGCCATCAAGACATTGAGGCGTCACGACAGCCGAGGCCCTGTCCACTGAGAGCCGGTTCACGAAAGGGGTGCCAGGAGTATCGGTGAAAAGGACGCACCGCTTCTTCAGCTGGACGGCCGCGCCGGCAACGTAAGGATTATGCACGCCGAGAAGAACGTCAGCCTTGAAATCCCTGGCAATGTTCCGCACAAATCTAGTGGCTAGGAAAAGATTGAGCGGCCGCCAGCCGGACGGCCGAACTGAATAAGTGACTCCATATGCCTCCA
>CALKWP010000202.1 GCA_938004075.1 uncultured Methanomassiliicoccales archaeon | reverse complement strand
TACGAGATGGTGATTCGTGACTGGATTTCAGACGTGTGCTCTTCCGATCTTGGTTATGCGTTTATTGCTTATGTCTTGGTAGCTAAAGAATGTAGATCGTTCGCCTTCCTTCAGAGTTTTGTGTGCCCAATGAAGGTCTGAGTGGTATTTGTCAGATAGTGCTCTGTCGCTTTTAATCACAGTATCAGAATCGCTGTTTTTGACCACAAAGACGGGCGTAATGGAGTTTCTTGCGAAATGCCCCTCCATGTCGAGCACTGTAAGGTCATATGTGCCAGCCTGAATTGGTCCGTCAACAAGGACTATTGATGGTCCTTGTGCAAAAGCGGTGATTAACCCCGCCTTTTCCTTGGTGTAGCTCTCGCGGTATGCTGCAACTGTGTTGCCGCAATGGGTGATCCCGCCATTTCCCGCCATAGCTAAATGAGAAGATTTTGTGTAAAAGCCGAGGCAAACTTTGGACGTCGGCATATAATCATTTTTGTCAATGCGAATAAGGGCATGGGATGTCAAGTATGCCTCCCCTTCTAAGCACATATATTTATCGATCGATTCGTCATAAGCATAAACCGTTTCAGCTCGAGCAATATTAGCGCCTCTTTCGGCTGACAGGGCAAATGCTTCAGATGTTGCCTCGAGTGCATGCAATTCAACAGTGCTGCCACCTTGAGGAGCCCCCTCAGATCCTGGCATGTACCGGCTTGGCTCGGGCAATGAGATGTTGATTGCTTTCATTCCCGCTGCCACTTTAGAAAGGTTGTCATCAACCATGACCTGGTTCATCTCTCCGTTACTCGCCATTTGATCTTAGCTTCCATATCTAAGCTTGCTTAATATTATTTTCGGCGTTTCACTGCCAGGCTAGGGGTGCCTTTTATTTATCATATCGAAATAAGTGTATTCACAATCGGATCAATGATCAAGTCCCAAACATTATTACCCACGCGCCCCATTTCACGTTGGTGCATCACATGTCACTGCCCGACCTCATCGAAGACCTCCTGAAATTCATTCGCGCCCGCGACTGGCTTCAGTTCCACTCCCCAAAGAACATGGTCTCAGCTATCAATGTTGAGGCCGGTGAATTACTCGAAACCATTATCTGGACAAATCCATCATTCGAGGAGATTAAGAACAATCCCGAATTAAAAAAATCCATCGAACAGGAACTCAGTGACATCCTAATTTATGCCCTCGAGATGTATCATCACCTGGGTATTGACCCGGAAGAAGCCATTCGAAGAAAGATTGAGGTCAACGCCAAGAAATACCCGGTTGAGAAGGCGCGTGGAAATGCAAAGAAATATACGGAGCTGGATAAATGAGGCTTTACTCTGGAACCTCTGTTCAGTTCATCGAAGATACAGTCCAGAATCAGATTGCAGAGAAACTTAAAAATTCCTTTTTCGACCATTTTCGTTACTATCCATCACCAGCTGAAGTGGCGTCCTGGAGAAACTCCCTCCGAGCAATGTCACAGGTCTTCCAGCATGCCAAACTAACCGATCACGGTGTGACCCTCGAGTATCAACTTCCAATGACCTCCAAACGATTGGACTGTTTGATTTGCGGCAAGGATAGCTCCAAAACTGACAATGCAGTGATCATAGAACTCAAGCAATGGGACAAATGCAAGACCGCACCGGGTGCAAATGAGGTTCTTACCTGGGTCGGAGGCGGTGAAAAGGAAGTCCTCCATCCATCTGTACAGGTTGGTCAATACAAACTCTATCTCCAGGATACGCACACTGCTTTCTATGCTGATGAGAAACCAGTGCAACTGGCTGCTTGCAGCTATCTTCATAATTACAATTATTATGCGGAAGATGAGTTGTTCTCAACAAAGTTCCAGAATGCAATAATGGAGAATCCACTTTTCACAGGCGATGATGTTCCCAAACTCTGCACGTATCTCACTTCGCGACTGGATCTGGGAGAAGGTCTCGATGTCCTGAAGCGAATAGAGGAGAGTAAATACCGCCCCAGCAAAAAATTGATGGAACACGTTGGCAACGTCATAAAACATAAACCCGAGTACATTTTACTGGACGAGCAACAGATTGTCTATGACAGGGTGATATCCTGCGCAAAACAGGGATTCCACGACAAGCAGAAGAACATCATCATCATCAAGGGGGGACCTGGAACCGGAAAATCTGTAATTGCATTGAATCTCATGGCTGACCTGCTCCTGATGGGTTACAATGCCCATTATGCCACCGGCTCGCGTGCATTCACCCAGACTCTACGGAAAATTATAGGGACAAGGGGTGTTCCACAGTTCAATTATTTCAACAGCTACATGGGAGTTGAACCGAATCAGATTGACGTACTGATTGCTGATGAATCGCACAGAATCCGCAAAACAAGCAGCAGTCGCTATACGCCAAAATCTGATAGGTCAGAAAGACCTCAGGTAGAGGAATTGATTGATGTTGCCAAGGTTGCAGTGTTTTTTATAGACGACAAACAAGTTGTTCGTCCAGATGAAATCGGATCTGTTCAGTACATCAAAGAATATGCAGAGAACAGGAACTGCAGGGTTTTCGAGTACCAACTGGAAACACAGTTCAGATGCAACGGTTCTGAAGCATTTATCAATTGGATAAACAATACATTGGGCATAGAACGTACACCCAACGTCCTGTGGGACATGAAAGAGGATTTTGATTTTCAAATATTCAACAGCCCTCAGGAACTTGAAGACGCCATTCGTAACAAGGTTCGGGAGGGAAACACTGGAAGGGTCACAGCTGGTTTTTGCTGGAAGTGGAATTATCCTGATGTGAATGGTTATCTTCCCGACGATGTTGTGATTGGAAAATACAAACGCCCATGGGACGCCAGACCAGAGGCGAAGAAGCTTGCCCCAGGAATTCCGCCCGCGTCGCTCTGGGCATATGATCCGAATGGAATAAATCAGATTGGATGCGTATATACTGCCCAGGGTTTTGAGTTCGATTATGTTGGCGTCATTTTTGGTGAAGACCTGATATTCAGCTTCGACATCAATGATTGGATTGGGCTCAGAGATAACTCTGCCGATAATGTCGTCAAAAGGTCCAAGGATCAATTCAGGGAATTGGTGAAAAACACTTACCGCGTTTTACTTTCCAGAGGCATGAAGGGCTGCTATGTCTACTTCATGGATAAGAACACAGCAAATTTCTTCAAATCCCGGATAGAACAATAATTGTCCTTCCGATAATTCGGACTTTTGTCCCCAACTTTTGTCCTAATAGTAGTCGCGCGCGAGTACAAAAACTTTTATGGGAGGGGATTTATTGATGTTCGTTCCTGCAGCGGTCTTTTCGAAAAACTGGTATACTTATCATAATATGCTAAGTATATGAAATATCGACAATAGCCCGACCTCGATTTTTCGAGCATAAAAGTCCATCGGAAGTCCGTTGCGGGACCTCGGACTTTTGTTTGTTCCTCCCGACATAACAATGGTAACATTTGAAACAACCACACGGGACATAATGTATTATCATTATGGCGTTCTCATTGGTGACCATTGACATGTCATCATGGTAACGCCAGTATTTTATATCGAACGATAGTTCGACCTTTGAGAATTGACAAAATGATGTATGAATTGGGGTGCATGCAATGAAGTCTGAAATGAAGTCCGAAAAGATTGTGAACATAACACCATTGAAACAGCTTGCAATAGAGCGGTTACCCAAGGATTCAACCCTCCGCGAGGTACTTCTATGTGAACCTGACGAGATGACTGCGACAGAGTATCTGATAAAGATACCAACCTGGCAAAAGCTGCTCAAAATTGAAGTTTCCAAAAATCATTAACGTCATTATCGTATCTCTGATATTTGCTTCATGTTTGGCTAGACATATCGATAGGAACATTTGAAGAGCCGGCCGTGGAAAACATAATGAAATGTCATTATGGGGTTCCCATCACTGGTCATTGACATGCCACCATGGTAACATCAATTCCGAAAGGTGGCCTTGGGAAGGCAGTAGATGCGTTCCTTTTCAACAAATGTTCCTATCGGCATTTCGTTCAGTGGAAACCTTTCCGGAATGTCTTTCGTCCCCGAGCTGATATGCCAAATGGAAACAACCGTTTATATTGTCATGGTGATAGTAACAACTTTCCGGTGATAATATGAGTAAATATGACCCACTCGGAAAATATCTATCGGGCTTGACAGTGAACGAAATAGAACTACCCTATGCGGAGATCTCAGGGATACTCGGGTTCGAGCTTCCGCCTTCCCATGCAAACCGTTCGTGGTGGTGCAATGACCCCAAGAAGGCACAGGCAAAGGCATGGTTGATAAACGGTTGGGAAACCACAAGCGTAAAGGCAGGAAAGGTTCGGTTTGTGCGGTCCAAACGGCAATGGGACATTCAGGCGCCTCGAGAGAAAGGTTTCAAAGAGTTTGCGAGGCAGAAGATGTCTGTTCTATTGGAAACAACATTACGACGGAAGGCCGTAAATCGCGTCCCGAGGCCTTTTGACATGGTTTCTGACGATGAAACCATAGTAGGCGAGATTATGTCCCTGAAAAGCATCAAAGGTAGGAAGACACCGTTATCTAAGTTCACCCTGATTGACCAACGCCTGTGGTTTCTGCAGGCTACGGGTGCCCCTAAGCGGTTTCTTGTTGTCGGGGGCGACCGAGAAGTCATTGAGGCTTGGTTGAAAAGGTATCGAAGAATGCTGGATTGGCACTATCGGGTTTATTACATTGACCAATCCGGCAAGGAAGAGTTGCTGAAATCTGGGTGGTTCAAACCATTATTACAAAGGGAAAGAAGAGAATCATCCGGATACAATCCGAGACGTGCGGTTGTGAGAACTGAAGTGCCAACACAATCAGAACAGACATATACGACACATCAACCAGAACAGGAACATGTTAAGCCGATTGCAGTGGAAACAGTAACAACCGCCGTTGAACCGTTCTGCGAGACTGTAATGGCCGATGTGTGGACCTATCAACCAGAGCAGAAACATGTTGAACCAATTGCTACAGAGTCTTTTGCTGAAACAACTCTACAAACCGATGGAGAACACAATTGTGTTGACCAATGCGAGCCAGAGACGGCCTTAACAATAGAAGAGGCTTCAAGTTCACCGGAGCCAAGCGAACCGTTTACAACAAACAACGAGGTGAAAGTGACCGACTTAGAGACGCCACCAGCGCTGCCGATTACTGTACCCACCAAGGAGAACGAACCGACAAAATGCAGTCACGAAAAAAGAGAATACTATGCTTATCGCAAAACAAAGGCCGGGTGGTATGTCAGAATATTCAGATGCTCTATCTGTGGAAAATCATTCAGCGATGAAGAAATAAAATGTAACAATCACAAATGGAAATTTCTTGGGTGGCATATTTTCCAAGGTCAATACGGTCCAGTATGGAAGTGCAAAATGTGTGGCAAACTCACGTTATGGAAAGGGAGGTTCGAGCCACCCAAGGACATGCCCTAATATCGCTTGGGCCGCGACCTGTATATCTCCTTGATTTCCAGGGGCGAGTACATGCCCATCAACTCGTCCTCATCAAACATAGTCTTCAGCTCTGTGCCGAAAATCCTCAGCAAGCCTTCTGCCTTGTACATAGCAAGCAGCTCCTTAGCTGTAAACAGGATTCGAAGCTCAGCATTCGTGAACATGGAATGAATGTCCTCATCTGAGTATATCTTCCTGATGTCCTTAGTGACCTGGCCTTCTTTTTCTTCATCTGAGGCAGCATTCCATAGGGCCTCCGATTTAGCCAGCTCGAAAATCAGACCATCCTGGTTGTACATCATTATCATGAATGCCACCGGACCTGTATCGCCCGTAATCCTATTCTTCCTATTCTGGCGGCCTTCGAGATAGGATGCGAGTACCTTATTGACATCCATTGCGTACCGGCTCTTATTCTTTCTAAGTTTTGTATATTCAAGAAAACCATATGATTCGAGGCCATGAAGCCAATAATGCACCTTTCTTCCCCTGAATTTCGTAAGTTTCTTAATTGTTTCTGGAGCTAATCCTTTGAATTCATCGAAAGGTTGGTCTGGATTGCCATATGTGTTCTTTAAAATTTTCAGGTTTATCCAATAAAGTTTCAGTAATTCTCGTAATAATGATTCAACCTGCTCTCCGGGTATATTGGCCCTTCCTTTCATTAGTTCGACATATTGGGTAAATAAATCAGAAAAGTGTGGATCTGAAAACGGCATGAAAGCGCCTAAAATCTTTTTGACAGACTTCTTTCCCAGTAACTTTCTCTTGTGACTTGGGGACGGGTTCAATTTAGCCTTGGTTCGGTACTTTTCACTCATGTCATGGTCAAAATGGACACAGCCCTATATATTAATTGGGAGAAATATTGTATTTTCATGAATATCTGCAGTGCCCGGGGGTAACATCCACACATGTCCCCCGACGATTCCGACAGGCAAGGGAATACCCTTAAACCATCCGGCGGCAATATACCTACGGTACCGCAAGGTGCCACGAGGCATGCGCATGCCACGGATGAACAGGATATTCCCCCTGACACGGCTCCGTCGGGACGGGAAACCACTGGACATCGAAACACCCGCAAGAACAGCAAACGAGGACGAAAGAAACAACATCCACGGAACAAGGCGAATTGGATGCCGAATCCCTGGGGCAGATACCCTCTGGCCTCCCAGTTGAAGAAATTCCTGGAGGCAACGAACGAATACTACGCCCCGATTACGCAACTTGAACGGAACAGGAAGGCATACAGGATAGCCACCAAGATCGTCGAGTTGGGCGCCAAACCGAATGTCAAGGAATGGAGCAAACAGGACATTCTGAAATGGAAAGCCTATGTAGACGCCAAACTGGACAACGCGACCAGGGTCAAGTACTGGAGGTTCCTCAGGGAGTTCCTGAGCTACCACGATATGGATTTCCTGCGCAAGATGATTGACAAGAAGGAAATCAAGATGCCCCAGGTACCTCCCAAGGAGATTAAGTCTCTGCAGGAACACACAATATGGGACATACACCAGGCGACCTTGGACATGGAAGGTTGGGAAGGCGATCTGGCACGGTTCGTTACGCTGGCATACCCGTTCACGGGGATGCGGCCCAGCGAGCTTCGCACCCAGAAGCTTTCAGACGTCAATCTTGACAACTGGACGCTGACTGTTTCCAACCCGAAAGGCGGTGACACGTATGGCAGGAAACGTACCATTGCCATCCCGCCGTTGATACGCCAACCCTTCCTGGACTACTTAGAAGCCAGACGAAAATACCTGCTGAGCAAGGAATGCGACCCAAACAGCATCGACGCACTGATACCATACAAAGCCCGCAATGGCATGGGCTTTTACTACGATGCTAAGTGGAGAGCATTTAAACGCGCTCTGCAGAAACACGTCGGCATACCGTTCCGATGGAAAGACTACAGGTCCTCATTCTGCCAAATAGCCATCGACAAGGGCATGGATGCTAAAGCCGTGTCCAAGATGATGGGGCACTCCACTACAATGACCACCGAGCTGTTCTACGGGCGAATAAAGGACTCACCGGCAATTGCTGAGATGAACCGGGTTTTTTCGGAGCCGAAATCCGGAAATCAGCAAAAATCGCAGCCAGCTGAAAAATAAGGGTGCTGAACTAGAATTTAGCCAGTATAAAGAATAACGGGCCTGAAGGGATTCGAACCCTTGACTCCTCGGTTAAGAGCCGAGTGCTCCACCTGGCTGAGCTACAGGCCCACTATGTTTGCGAATGATTTCTTACGGGCTGTAGCCGACAGCCAGGTGATGTTCCA
>CALKWP010000201.1 GCA_938004075.1 uncultured Methanomassiliicoccales archaeon | reverse complement strand
CAGACAAGCATATCAACGTATCGAAACTGAATGCGGAAGCCAAGAAGATGAAGGACCTAATCGGATTGATGGCTTATCCAGTAGGTGTGAAATTCCTCGGGCCGAACACTGAAATAAGAGGTGCGGTCGATGCTGTCAGTCTGAAAGGCCACAGATACTGCCAGGCGCTGATGAAGGCAAGGCGCGGTGAGCATGTTTTGATTGACGCTGAGGGCATTTCATGTCCTGCCGCAGCAGCCGCATTCGGCTTCAAGCCACTCCCCGAAGGGCTGGCTACCGGCAAAGGGCTTATCGGATTCGGCATCACAACGGAGGAGAGCACCGGTAGACTCATGTTCGAAAAGATGCCCTCATTCAGCCAGGGAGAAATCAAAGAGTTATACTTGTTTCCCCTCGAAACCGCTACTATCAAGCCGGACATTGTCGTCATCGAGGACCGGGTCGAGAACCTTATGTGGATTGCGTTGGCTTACCTCAATGCAACGGGAGGCGAACGAATACTGAGTTCTACGGCCATACTCCAGGCCGCTTGCGTCGATTCGACGATCATTCCTTACAAAGAAGGACGGATGAACATCAGCCTGGGCTGCTACGGATGCAGGGACGCGACTGACATAGGTACAGACGAATGCGTTCTCGGCTTCCCATTCGAGCATTTCGACTGGGTGACAGAATTCATTGCACACCTTTCCCAGAAAGCCATGCCCCGGTCGAGAGGGAAAAATGCTTACTCATTTATGCATGATAATAAAGGTAACATTCCAGATTCAGACAGAAAAAGAGGTGAATGAATGGACAGAAAAATGGAACTCAAAGCCGGAGAAAACACGCATGAGAACGTTATTTTCGCATGCTTCGGCGGAGCATCAAACACGGGGATCGTGACCGGCCTGGCGAGCATGGATGCGGTCAAGGAACTGGGCCTGCGGAAGGCAGCGATAATGTGCCTCGCGGGATTGCCGAACGAAGTAGCCCCAGTGCTAGGGAAAACGAAGGCCGCGAAGAAGATAATCACGGTCGACGGGTGCCCGTTCGAGTGCAGTAGGAAGATGGTCGAGAAGGCTGGGTTTAAAATAGCGAAGAGCATCGTCCTTGCAAGGGACATCGGAATGAAGAAGAAATCCTTCGCCGAGGACATAGGCGGGGACTTGAAAGGCATGATGGAATACGTATCGAGCGACGACGTTCGCAAGGCGAAGGAATTGATAGTGAGGACATTAATGGAGGAATAAAAAATGACATCGGAGACGCAAAATGATCTGCCGGATGCGTGCAAGAACAAGAGTCTGATAAGATCGTAGAGGTGAAAACATGAAAATCGAGGTGTTAGGGGTAGGCTGCGCAAAATGCGTCAGCCTGGAAAAGAATGTGCGCGAGGCGGTAAAGAAGCTCGGAATCACCGCCGAGATAAAGAAGATTACCGACATAACCGAGATGGTTCAGATGGGCGTCATGTCCACTCCAGCCTTGGCAATAGACGGAAAGATAGTCTCTGCCGGGAAGCCACTCTCAGTTGATGAGATAATCGCATTGCTGAAGAAGCAGGGGTGACGGGTTGAGCATCAGAATGTACAAGGGAATCCCGCGAGATGATATCAAATGGTATCCAACAGTGGACCTTTCAAAGTGCACAAACTGTGGCACCTGTGCTGAAAACTGTCCCCACCAGACCTATGACTGGAATGAGAAACCAATTGTTGCAAGGCCATACAATTGCGTCGTGGGTTGCACGGGTTGCGCCAACAACTGCCCTTCCGGGGCCATTAGTTTTCCTACACTACCATGGTTAGCGGAAGAACTCAAGAGGCTGAGTAAGAAATATGGGCGTGAATGATTTGATTTTACCTGATTGTAACTTGAATTCATATCGATGTGCATGGAAGAAATAAAATGAGAAAAAAGGATTGTGGCATCAGCGTATTCGAGCGATACTTGACTCTCTGGGTATTACTGTGCATGATAGTCGGGGTGATGATTGGCAAATATCTGCCAGCTGTTCCCGATTTCCTGCAACAATTCGAATACGCTCAGGTCTCTATCCCGATTGCGATACTCATTTGGCTCATGATTTATCCAATGATGATGAAGGTCGATTTTGCAAGCATCAAAAATGTGGGAAAAAACCCGAATGGTCTCTATGTCACCTGGGTAACCAACTGGATGATTAAACCATTCACCATGTATGCTATCGCCTGGTTCTTCCTGTTCATAACCTTCAAGGCATTCATCACCCCGGACCTTGCCAGCGATTACCTGGCGGGAGCCATTCTCCTCGGCGCTGCGCCTTGTACAGCCATGGTATTCGTCTGGAGTCTCCTTACAAAGGGCAACCCCGCCTATACC
>CALKWP010000200.1 GCA_938004075.1 uncultured Methanomassiliicoccales archaeon | reverse complement strand
GCTTCGTGCCCATGAGCTTCTGAACCACAAAAATGCTCTGCAGGGACATCGTCGGGCCTGATAGCAGGTAAGCCAGCAGAGGTCCGCGCGCCATTCCAAGGTCCAGGAACATCCGGGCCACCGGCACCTCGACCAGAGTAGGGAAGTACATCAGAAGTCCGAATATTGTGGTTATGGCATTGGAACGGATCGAGTTGTCGCCGACATAACTGGTTATCAGCTCGCTGGGTATGAGAACGGTCAGTATGCCAGCCACAAACACCCCGATGAGAAGCAGCGGCAGGATGGTCTTTGTGAAGAACCATGTCTCGCCCATCCATTGCCTGTTTTCTTCTTTTGGATAGCTCTTCAAAGCCCAAACTGTCGCAGCTAACGCGAACAAAGCAACAAATGGAAGGCGCCAGAGCAGCGGTATCGGCAGTGTGCCGGAAATTAGCACCATGAACAGAAGAGCGAAAAGCCAGATGAATTTCCTGTCAACAGTCTCATTCTTCTGCTCCCCGGCCTTGCCGACGTCCGGGACCGCGCATCCTTTGGAATCTGCCAGCGGAGCCCCCTTCTTCCGACTCTCGAATATCAGGGTCATTATTATGCCGATGGTTATGCCGAAAGTTATGGCCAGTATTGCCCTGGCTCCCGCAATGTCCCAGCCGATGAGCTGGCCGGTATAGGTGATGGCCAGGATGTTTATCGCCGGCCCGGTGATGAGAAAAGTGATTGCCGGGCCCAATCCCGCACCTTTCTTCCAGATACCCGCGAATAGCGGCAGGATCGTGCAGGAACATACCGCCAGGAGAGTCCCCGCAACCGCGGCCAGAGGGTAAGAAATGTACTTCGGAGTATCGGGTCCTAGATACTTGGTAATCGCTTCCTTGTTCAGCAAAGCCGATAACGCTCCGGCGATGAAGAACGCCGGCACCAGGCAGAGCAGCACGTGTGCCGAGAGATAATCCACCAGGGCAGCCACGCCCGCTCCGAGATAGTAAAGTATATCAACCATGTTCGCCATCGCCTTGTAATTTCAATTAAACTTGAAATACGTGCAGATATATAAACTTTGTTTCAAATAAAGTTGAAATGGTGTGACAATGGCAGAGATACCGGACCCGATAAAAAAGCAGTGTGAGGAGAAAGGCGGACTAGATGCGATAGTCTCAAGGTTACCGGACGCCAGAATCCTAAAACAGAACGCCCGACTGCACCAAGCTCTCGGGGACCCGACGCGGTTGAAGATCCTTCTCGCTCTGACGGAGCAGCCACTGTGCGCTTGCTTGATTAGAGAGATTATCGGGATATCGGATTCCAAGCTTTCCTACCATCTCACTGTCCTGAAGGATGCGAAGCTCATAGCCGGGAAGAAGCGTGGCCAGTGGATAATCTACGCGCCAACGGATTTTGGACAAAGAGTTATACAGACAATTGGAAAAATTTAATCGAATACCTTCAATGACGGAGCCATTCTGCTATGCATTTCAGAAACAACATGCCCCGTCTGAATTTAATCATTTATGAACCTGGAGGGCGGGGTACTGCAATCAATCTGAAAACAAGTGATACTGCCAATTGCAGAGCATCAATGGGAACCGTGGCTGTAAGGCCATGGGCTGAGGCCCCACCCACGTTCCCCAGGCCTCTGATAAATAAGCTCTAGCATGGGTGCGTTTCTCTCTAACTTCGCGTTGGGGGTGATGTGGATGAAGCAGGATGGCCGGATGCCCAACAAGCACACACAAAAGGATGAAGAATAGCTTTCTGTGCAAGAGCTGATAGATTGGGGGCCACTGTTAGCGTTGGGTAGGGCCCCATTCCACTGCCCTCACAGGCGGGGCTAGGGGATAAATGCACTCTATGCATCACCAGACCTGTCTCTCAGATCGGAAGAGCACACGTCTGAACTCCAGTCACGAATCACCATCTC
>CALKWP010000199.1 GCA_938004075.1 uncultured Methanomassiliicoccales archaeon | reverse complement strand
GAGATGGTGATTCGTGACTGGAGTTCAGACGTGTGCTCTTCCGATCTATCAAAGCATACTGACTTTGATGTTCAGGTGCAATCGCCTTTTACAAAGTCAAAAACGGTTTGCCGAATTCGCAAATTCGGCATATGGCTGCTGGGTAAATTTCCATCCATGGTGGATATCGCTTAATCACAGATTAAGCTTAGTCGCGGCCAAGTATGTCCGCTCCAAACGCCAGCTCGGGGGTGGTAATTTACCGGTTCATCGCCTTCTTGAACATCGGAACCGATATGAACAGGAACACCAGGCCGAACACCGTCATGAACAGTATCTCTGTGGTTATGTCTCCCAATCCAGCTCCGAGAATCATGACCTTCCGCATTGCGCTGGTAGCGTATGTCAGAGGCAGCATTCGGGATATGGTCTGCATGAAGCCCGGCATCTGCTCTATCGGGAAGAAAACCCCGCCCATGAACATCATCGGGAACATGAACGTCATCATGACCATCGTTGCGGTTTCCTCCTTGTCTGTGAATGATGTGACAAGTATGCCAAGTCCGACAAAGCTCAGCACCGTCAGCAGCATTATCAGCAGAACGTAGAGAATGTTGCCGTAGATTGTCACTCCGAACAGGAGCATTGCCAGCGCCAGGATTATGAGCCCCTGCAGCATTCCTCTCGTGGTCTGAGCCATCACTTTCCCGAGTATTATGGCCATTCGATGGATGGGGGCAACCAGCATCCCGTCCAGGGTACCGGTATCCTTCTCATAGGATATGGCATGGGGAAGCCCGGTCATCAGCGACATCATGACCACCATGGACATTATTCCGGGCGCGACGAACTGGAAGTAGCTCGGGTTTCCCTCCACAAGTGCCTCCACCTCGACCGTGTAAGGCTGAATCGTGGCCAGAGTCGCATTGGGATTCTGGGTGGCGAGCATGGCAATCGCTGTTTGCGAGCCCATCTGCTTGATGATATTGGCCAGAACCGCCTGCGTCTGGGCAGATAGCTGCGGGTTGGACTGGTCGGTCATCAGGACAATGGTTCCCTGCCGGCCTGCCATTATATCCTCTGTGAAATTGGCGGATACCAGGATGCCACCGTCAATGTCTCCCGCATAAATCTGGCTGCGGATATCCTCCATACCGGTCGCCGGCGTCAGCACCATCATGCCGGTCTGCTGGTTCATCGCATTCAACCGGGCAGTGAAATTGTCCCCCATCGGGCCATTGTCCAGGTTGGCTATCGCAATCGGCACGTCTTCCATGGTTGCCGCTGAATCCGGGAAGATGAATCCGACCATTGTCATCATGAATAACGGCATGAGAATTATCATCACCATGCCCATCTTCGACCTTGAGAATTCCAGAAGATCCTTCCAGCAAACCCATGTTGAGTGCCTTATCAATGACTTGATATCCATCATCTCACTCTCCTGCTGGTGCGCATTCCCGGCGGACCGTGGTGAGCGCTTTCCTTGACCTTGCCGCTTGCCTCGTCCCGAACCTCGCGGCCGGTGATGTGAAGGAAAACGTCCTCCAGCGTCGGCTGCAGATTCTTGACGGACGTTATCTTTCCTCCCGCGGACCTAACATTGTCCAGGATGGAGTCGAAGGCATCATCCCCGTTTGCCTGGACCTTTATCCGCGTGTCGCTGAGCCTTGACAGGGCCTTCACGCATGCGCAGGCTTTGAGACCGTCGACCATCGCATTGGTCAGGTTGGAAATCTCCATCTCGGTGACAAGCTGGTCTTCGCCAGATATCATCCTTTTCAGTTCCGAGGGCGTGTCCAGGGCGACGATCTTGCCGTGGTCGATTATGCCGACCCGGTCGCAGAGCAGGTCCGCCTCCACCATCATGTGAGTTGTCAGGATTATAGTGGTTCCGTTCTCCGTGTTAATCTTCCGGATGAACTCCCTTATCTCCGCGGTGGATTGCGGGTCCAGCCCCAAGGTGGGCTCGTCAAGGAACAGTATCTCAGGCTCATTCAGCAGAGCCCTGATGACATTGATGCGCTGCTTCATCCCGGTGGAGAATGTGCCTATCTGGGCATCCTTCCATTTCTCCATGTGGACAAGCTTGAGCAGCTCCTCGATCTTCGCATTCATTTTATCGTTTGATATATTATATAATTTAGCAAATAATTTAAGGTTCTCGTAGGCAGTTAGCCGGTCGTACATGATCATCTTCTCGGACACCAGGCCGATGTGCTCCCTCACTTTGTGGTCATCTTTTCGAATGTCATAGCCGGCCACCTGGGCTGAGCCATCAGTGGGCCTTGACAGGGTGCACAGCATGCGTATCGTCGTCGTCTTTCCGGCGCCATTCGGCCCCAGGAACCCGAATATCTCGCCCTTCCGGACATCGAAAGAGACATTGTCCACCGCGACCAGGTCCCCGAATTTCTTAACAAGCCCATCCGTATGAATTGAAACATCCATGATATCGCCTCAGTCCTCGTTCGCTCTCTCCATCAGTTCCTGGAACTCGCGGTTGATGTCTTTCAGCATGTCGGTGAGCGCATCCGCCCTCATAATCATGATTGACTCCTTTCCCGGCGGACCTGCGCTGAATACCAGCATCTTGTCTCCCGGGGAGATGTCGAATCTGTCTCTCAGCTTGGCCGGAAGGACTATCTGGCCGCGCTCGCCAACGGTTGTGCTTCCGAAGAAATTCTCTTTGCCGAACATGGAACTGCTCAATCAGTTGCGATATTTAATAGCTATCATGTAAATCATGTATATCATACATATTCATTACTTTCACTGATGAGATATCTGCAATCAAATTCATTTCGATTCAGGGATATTCCTTGTCCTTGAAAATCATTGAACCCAGAATCAGCAGGAATATCGTCAGCCCCGCAAGAACCGCAAGCGCAGCCCCTGTGGGTGTCCCATCATATGTTGCCATATCTCCCAGTTCCAGCCAGTTCGCCCCTATCGACCTGACGAAATGCTTTACCGTGTAATGGCTGATGGCTCCCGGGATGGAGCCGACCAGTGTCTCCCAAACGAATGCATAGAAGAGGCCGAAGAAAACCGGTTTCGCGAGAATTGCACCGGCTGCAAGGAAAAGGGCTGAGTACACCGCCG
>CALKWP010000198.1 GCA_938004075.1 uncultured Methanomassiliicoccales archaeon | reverse complement strand
TGAAAAACTATTTAGTGTTGCTTAACTTATTGTCCAATATGAGGGGAGCAGTCCAAGAGACTACCCAAATATATTTCACTCCAGTAAACAATGAACCAAATATTGGTATAGTATCATCGCCAGCTATAATAGAAACAGATACAGCATGTAAAAAATATACAGGAGGATAGAACAAATGAATAAAACAGAACTTTATTCTGTTATATGCATTATTGTTTGCTCAATTATTGCCCTTAGCACGATAAGTTATTTTCTTGGAACTCAAGATGAAAACGTAAATTTAGTTCCGGCCTCTGAATATATAAATCAAGCCAATTTTATTGCCAAAGAATGGAATAATTCTTCAAAATGTGTTGTGATTATTGGGGCGGAAACAGATAATACTGGTTTAGCCACCATTTGGAGATATTCGTTTGTAACTTCATACTCAAATGGAAGCACTTCAGATGGATTAGATGTGATATTCTATTCAAAAGGCAACTATTCAGTTAATGAACGCAGCCCCCCTTCACAGGTTCCAATAACCAACTGGACGATTGATAGTAATGAGGCAGTTGATATTGCTCTGACAAATAATAGCATAGCTCAATATTTATTAAAATATTCAAAGGCCAGCATTAACAAAATATCATTTATCGGAGATTTAAATGTAACTGATGGATGCATAGTTAGTATCGAGTGGACAGACCAAGGATTTATAGACAATCCACATAATGCCAGAATATGGATTGATGCGACATCAGGCAAGGTTATTCAAGTTGAATGCGATGAGTGAGAACGTCTCGTCCAGGCGTCCCGGGTCTTTAGGTCCCTACTATTGCGCCGGAACCAATCACTCGCCGAAGACATGTAGGAGTTCGATCCAAGGGCGGGGCATTCCCTGGAGGGCGCGATTCTGATTGCCCGCATTCGTTGTTCTTCGGTTTAAAAATGATGGCCTTATTGTAGGATGAGAGAGACGAAACCATGTGAACAACGAACGGTACAGCGCATCAAAAAATGGGAGGGAATGTCATGGTGCCAGCCGGGCCTGACCTTTAGGTCAGTAACATTGCCCGGCCAACCATCATTTCGCCGAAGGCGACAGGGGGGCGGCGGGGGGCTGTCGCGGGTGCACATCTACGCAAGAACAAGCCACAGCCCCCCGCGAGATGGCTGTGACATTCCCTGGATGGGCGAGGGCACGAGCGGCAGCCGTGCCCGAGGAAATGGTGCAGCCCCTTGACCCCTATCTAGTTTAGATGTCACTTCGACGGAATCCCGATGTTTCGCGATGCTGGATAACGTGCATATTGGGCGGTACTTATCGGATTGAAGTGTCTGCATTAATCATCAAATATTTACATTCTTTTCTGACTTTATACAACGTATTTCCGTAGTTCCGTATTATGCTATCCAGCTAAAACTCAAACTTAAGTATTCTGCGGACGATATACTGCTCGCCGGGATGACCGGCGGGGGATGCACAAATAACATGGACATACAAGTGTGAGGCCGAGACGGCAGTGAGCAAGGAAAAGCGAACGATGGCTCCCCAAAACGGGGGGCCGCGTAGCGATGGATGAAGAAAATCTTATACAACCGATGTCCATTCACCCTGTGGTGCCGGAAGGCACCGAGAGGCATGAGAATGCCGAAGATGAACAGGAAATTCCCCCTGGCAAGGCTCCGCCAGGGAAAAGAACTGGACATCGGAAGAAGCGTACGAGGCGACCGAACGGAACATTCATGCGGGGGTTGCGAAGCATGGGAAGATACCCCTTCCTGACCCAGTTGGAACAGTATCTGACTGACCGCATGGAAATCCGCAGGATCGCCAACAGCACGTTGAGGAACGAGCGGAGGATGCTCACGCTTCTCCACAGGGACATACAGGCGCTACTGAAGGCCAATCGGGTATCGACATCCAACCCGGCCAAGATGACCGAGGAGGACATAATGGAGATAATCCGGTTCTTGAACACGAGAGGCATCAGAAAGACAGGCCAGAAGTACAAGACCAAGGCCAGAGCGAAGAAGAACAGAGCCGAATACGAGTCCCTGGAAGAAGAGAGCGTGGACAAACACATCAGCGAGAGCGAGAATGACAGGCTGGACATCGACACCGTGGCGAAATACCTGCAGTACCTGGGCATTTTCCTTTGCTGGGCGAAGAATCCCTATATAGGGCGGTTGAAACAGCTGGGTTACCTGCCCAAGCGCTCGACGGACAAGGAGATAATATCCCTGGACGATGAAGACACGATGTGCCTGATCGAGGAATCCCAGAAGGTTCCGGGATGGGATGGCGACATACTCGCCTTCACCATCCCGGCCCTGATAATACAAGGATTCAGAGGCCAGGAGCTGTTCAAGGCCGAGCTTCGGGATCTGAACACCCGCAAGTGGACCTTCTTCATCAGGTATCCCAAGGGCGGAAAGAGGAAGCAGAAGACCGTCGAGATACACCCGACTCTCCGGCCATATGTGATAAAATACCTGGAGGCGAGGGAACGGGAGCTCGGGAAGCGCGGCGTGGAATCGTCAATCCACCTGTTCCCGAGCATGACCAAGTATTCCGTCAGGGACGCTCCGCTCACGAACACACACCACCGCCGGTTGAAGGGCATACTGGAGGCCAGGACCAGCATCGAATTCGATTTCCGGATGCTGAGAAGGACCTCCGGGCAATACCTCAAGGACCGGGGCCTGGAGATCGAAAAGGTGTCCAGGCACCTCAGGCACAGCTCAACGGCCATCACGGAGAAAAGCTACGCGAGAATGAGGGACAAACAAGCGTCCGATAGCATAGGCGAAATATGGAGCCGCTCGCCCATCGGTAAGGACAAAACTGCTGGCACTTAGCCACACCCTCTGATTGACGAAAAGCCAGACAAGAAAGAATGCTCCCGTCGGGACGAGAAAAGTTTCTCCAT
>CALKWP010000197.1 GCA_938004075.1 uncultured Methanomassiliicoccales archaeon | reverse complement strand
TGTGGCAGGACCAATCTTTGTGATGATAACATAGGGGTCATTTACCAGAGTCTCGGCAGTATCACTTATCTCCGGCCATGACACGCCCTCGGAGTTCTCGTAGTTCACGACAACAGAGTTCACCAGGGTTCCCACTGCGGATACCTGAACGGCCACATTTATTGTGATTGTGACGGTCGCTCCGGCGGCAATCGTTGTGAAGTACCAGGTGGCATTGTTTGAGCCGGCAATTGGTGCTGGAATTGCGCTTGAGAATTGGGCGCCAAGCGGGTAAGATTCATTGACCCAGACATTCTCAGCCGGGCCATCGCCAAGGTTGGTTATAGTGATGGTGTATGTGATCGTTTGGCCGGTGTTCGCAATTGCCGGGGCTGCCTTATCGACAGTCAGGAACGGACCGGTTATGCCTGTCAGATGGTTGTCGCTGACCCTGGGCTGTTGCGTTCCAGCCGCATTCCGGTAGTCCAGATGCGCCCAGTTCACGATGACTGTTGCGTTTGACAGGACATGGACAGTGACGTTTATCCATCCGCCCTGCCCGGGGTTCACATTTCCGATAGTCCAAACATTATTGCCAAATATCGGAGCTGGAACTGCGCTGACAAAGCTCACGAACGGGTCGTAAACTTCTGTTACAGTCACATCGGTTGCCAGGCCATCGCCCGCATTATAATAGTATATTGAATAAACGATATCTGTACCAACAGAAGCAGTTGCGGGGCCGGTCTTGTCAATGGTCATTAAGGGGTCTCCGATGGCGGTGATTGCCGTTGCGTTCACCGCGGGCTGCTGGATTCCCGCATCATTGCGGTAAGCCAGGGATGCGAAGTTAGCCAGGGATGTCGTGGCGTTCATGTTGACAGTCACCCATATGGTTATGGTTGCCGAAGCGCCAGGTGCAACGCTTCCGATGTCCCAGACATTGTTGCCGCTAGTTGATGGGGGCAATGCAAGAACGAATGTAACGCCGGCAGGGTAAGTCTCAGTTATCATCACGTTGTATGCCACATCATTGCCGACATTGGTGTAAGTCAACGTGTAGATTATCGTGTCGCCGCGTTGGGCGCTGGACGGAGCAGTCTTCGTCAGTGTCATCAGCGGGTTGATGATCTGGGTCGGAGCATATGCAACGTCGCCCGGCATCGGATTGCCGTACTGTGTCGTGTAAGCCAGCACAGCGCTGTTGTTTATCCAGCCGGAGAGTGCTATTACGCGAACGGTGATAGTAATTGTTCCGGATGCACCTGGAGCGACATTCGGCATTGCCCAGACATTGTTGCCGCTGGTCGGGGCCGGTACTGCGCTGACGTATGTGATGCCAGGATGATAGATTTCGGTCACTGTGATGTTTGCAGCTGCTGCAGTTCCTGTGTTCCTGTAAGTTAGAACATAGGTGATAGTCTCGCCTGTGTTTGCTGTTGCAGGAGCGGTCTTGTCAAGTGTCATCAGCGGATAGAGGATTGTCGTGGTCCAGGAAGCAGTTTCATCAGGGTATGTTATTCCCGCAGAGTTCTCATAAGTCAGGGTAACCCAGTTGGTTATCGAACCTGGAGCTGTGGGTTCTATGCGCACCGTGACGGTCACTGAGCCGCTTGCTCCGGGATTGACTGTGCCTATGAACCAGCTTGTGGATGCGCTCACCAGGGTAACGCCAGGCGGGAGAAGGTCGTTAATCCAGATGTTATGTGCTGGTGCGTCGCCGTTGTTGATGTAGGTTATTGTGTAGGTTATCTGCTGCCAGTATGTCGCTGAAGCAGGACCGGTCTTGGTGATGCTCATGTCCGGCGCCAGTATCTCGGTGGTAGCCTGGTCCGCAAGCGGCGTCATTGTTGCGCCAGCTGCGTTTTCCCAGGTCGCTGCCACGTTGTTGACGAGGTCCCAGGTTACGGTGTTGCCGATTTGGACGGTGATTGTTATATTCACTATTGCTCCCGGAGCCATGGGTCCGCTGTAAATCGTCTGGAGGTTCCATACATTGTTTCCCGAAGTTGGCACGGGCAATGCGGAAACGAACGAGACGCCAATCGGGTATGATTCTGTCACAATCACATTGTACGCCCGGTCATCGCCGGTGTTGCTCAATGTGATGGTGTAAGTGATAGTTTGGCCTGCCACTGCAGTCGCCGGGGCGGTCTTTTCCATTGTGAGAACAGGGTTGCGGATTGCCGTGGATGCGCTCGCGGGCACATCTGGCATCTGCCTCCAGCCATTCTGGAATTCGAGCAAAGCATTGTTCACAAGGATTCCTGATGCGGCAGTGACCCGAACGGTTATTGCGATGGAACCGCTTGCACCGTTTGGTAGGTTACCCAGGGACCAGCCGTATACCTGGCCGATGTTATAGCTGAACGGCATGGAAGAGCTGACGAATGTCACGCCTGCAGGAAGCGTGTCGTTTATCCAAACATTGTATGCCCAGTCAGTTCCGCCGATTGTGTAGTTCAGGTAATATGTGAATTGCTGGCCGGTGTTCGCCTGTGCCGGGGCCCATTTGTTCAGGACGGCGGTGGGGTCGATGACCAGCGTATCCAAGGTTGCGTTCACTGGGGGCCAGGGTGTGCTGGCCACATTGGTGTAAAACGCAGTTACGGAATTATGCAGTATTCCAGCAGCATCGTCATTTACACGGACAGTTATGCTGATTGTTACTGTATCGCCTATCGGTATCAAAGGTATGTTCCAATTAGTCGTTCCAATGAGAACGGCTCCAGGGTAAAGGCAGGTAGAGGACTGGTATGTCACCCCTGCCGGGTAGGTCTCGGTGATCACAACATTGGCAGCGGAGTCCTGACCGTTGTTGACGACTGTTATCGTGTAAGTGAATATCTCGCCTGTGTTGGCCTGGGCAGGACCGGCTTTGGTTATAGTCAGCTGCGGGCCGTAAATCTGGGTGGTCAGCGAGTCGGTGTTGGTGAAAACTTGGGTGTTGGCAACATCCGTGTACTGAACGGTTGCGATGTTGGTGATGACACTGTCGCTTGTAATCTGGACAACGATGTTCACCGACCAGGACGCGCCTGGGTTGAGGTTTCCAACGTTCCAGCCATAAACAAAGCCAATATTGTAATTGAATGGCAGCGAAGAGCTTACAAAAGTCACTCCGGCCGGGAGCGTATCATTCACCCAGACATTCATGGCAATTGCGCCTCCGATGTTTGTTATCATCAGGGTGTAAGTGATTGTCTGGCCGTTGTTGGCCTGGGTCGGTCCGGTCTTGTCGATGGCGACATACGGGCCTGAGATCGTTGTGACAAGAGAGTCGCTCACCTGAGCCATGTCCCTGAATCCGTTCTCGTAATCTGCCACCACGGTGTTCGTGTAAGGGCCGTTGGCGTTTGACGGGATCTGAACGGTTATGGTGAAAGACACACTACCGGATGCGGGGATGCTGGCGAAGTGCCAGATGTTGTCGCCAGTGCCTGGGTTCCAGGGCAATATTGATGAGGAAACATAGGCGAATCCGACCGGGTAGGTCTCGGAGACCCAGACATCCAGCGCCGGGGAAGTGCCAGTGTTTGTGACAGTGATTGTGTATGTTATCTGCTGCCCGGGAACCGCCGTTGGCGTTCCGGTCTTGTCTATGGTCAGGAACGGGTCGATTATCGTGGTGTCTAATGTGGCTTCGGTGACTGGTATCTGCACACCGCCGGCGTTCTCTCCAGTCGCGTTGGCAAAGTTGTGGAGAGTTCCGGACGCAGCATTGTTCACACGTACGGTTATCGCAATGGACCCGCTGAATCCTGGGTTAATCACAGGGAAGATCCACATATTGTTGCCGCTGGTAGGCCCAGGAATTGCGCCCAAGAAGGTAACGCCTGCTGGATATACTTCAGTTATCATCACATCATAAGCCGGAGCAGTGCCAAGGTTTGTGTAATTAAGCCAGTACGTGAATGTCTGGCCGGTGTTAGCCTGGGCGGGGCCATGCTTGCTGAGCGTAAACAGACAATCTATTATGTCAGTTGTTGCGGTATCATTGACAGGGGTCATTGCCATGGCCGAGTTGTTGTATGCCAAAGCCACAGAGTTAAGCAGGGTGCCGGTTGCGCCTGAATTGACCTGGACGGTTATTGTAATTGTTCCGGAACCGCCACCAACTATTGAGCCAAGAACCCACACGTTGTTGCCGCTGGTCGGGGCAGGTATCGCGCTGACGAAGGTGACGCCCGCGGGGTAGGTCTCGGTTATTATCACATTGTAGGCCCAGTCAGTTCCAAAATTCTGATAGTTTACTGTGTAGGTTATGACCTGGCCTGGCGCAGCTTGCGCGGGTGCGGTTTTCGAAATCTGCATCAGGGGGTTGGTAATCGTTGTTATTGCAGAGTCAATGATAACAGGCATCTGGATGAAGCCATTGGTGTGCTCCAGAACTGCAGTGTTTGTCAGAACGCCGGATGGGGCCGTGACCAGGACTGTGATCGTTATGGTGCCGGAAGTGCCTGGAGTCAGATCGCCCAGTGCCCACACGTTGTTGCCGCTGGTCGGCGCAGGTACTGCGTTCTGGTATGTGACGCCTGCGGGATAGGTTTCGTTGATGTAGACATTGTATGCGATATCAGTGCCGAACACCTGCCAGTTAATCGTGTATGTTATTGTCTGGCCGGTGTTGGCCGTTGCCGGGGCAGTTTTGTCCATCAGGACGATTGGGCCGACGATTACAGTGGTTGCGGAATCTGAGGAGGAGGATGCAACACCTGCCACATTCTCGTATGCCAGGTTCACAATGTTCTGGAGAGAGGTTCCGATGGGAACGAATTGCGATACACTGACCGTGATGTTGATCCATACAGTTTCGTTCGCATCAAGCGAAGCGATGTTCCAGACATTGTTGCCGAAACTTGCTGCAGGGTTTGAACCTATTACAGTTATCCAAGCCGGGTAGGTCTCACTGACTTCCAGGTTGTAAGCGGTGTCGGTTCCCCAGTTGGTTATCTTGAGGGTGTAGACGAATGTCTCCCCTGCGTTGGCCTCGGCCGGGGCCAGCTTGTCAATTGTCACATACGGGCCGGTGAGTATCGTCACGGCGTCAGCCGTCTCCTGAGGCATGGAATTGTTCTCCATGTCCTCATAAACCAGCGTTACCTGGTTCCACAGCAGCCCTTCCGCTGCTGCTGATATTGTGACATTGATGAAAATCGTGCCGTTAGTGCCTGCGCTGACATTGTTGATGACCCATACATTGTTGCCGCTGGTGGGGGCCGGGTTCGCGTTGAGGAAGGTCACATTGGCCGGATATATTTCAGTGATAGTAACATTATAAGCGGTCTCAGACCCGATGTTCTCGTAGAATATGGTGTACATGATGGTCTCGCCGGGGTTCGCGTTGAGAGGCGCGATCTTGCTGACAGTCATTATCGGCTGGGTAACTGTTACCTCGGCAGAGGCGTACCTTGTGTAATCCATGCCGGCCTGGTTGCTGTAGTTCAGCCAGGCATGGTTGAACAGGGTGCCTGTGAATGTCGCACCAATCTGAACAGTGATTGTTATTGTTCCGGACACGCCAGCGGGAATGTCTCCAAGTACCCAGCGGAAGTTCGGGACTGTCGGCGCTGGAATCGCGCTGATGAATGTTAGGCCAGCAGGATAGGTCTCTTCGACGACCACTCCGATTGCAGGAGCGGAACCAGTGTTCTGATATGATAGAGTGTAAGTGATTATCTCGCCTGGGTTTGCTGTCGCCGGGGCGGTCTTGGTGAACACCATGAAGGGGTTGTTTATCAGAGTCGCGGCAGAGTCGCTCAGGGTCGGCTGGATAATTCCCGCATGGTTGGTATGATTCAGGTAAGCCCAATTCATTAAAGTGGTGCCAGAGGCAACAGCGGCGTTGACGTGGACCGTGATTGTGATTGTACCGGATGCACCTGGTGCCAGGTCGCCGATGTTCCAGACATTGTTACCAGAGGTTGGAAGTGGGTTAGCTGATACGAAAGTAACGCCGGCAGGGTAGCTCTCGGTGATAACAACATTTCTAGCCCAGTCATTACCTGTGTTCTGGTAGCTTATCGTGTAGCTGATATCCTGGTCGGAGTTGGCATTCGCGGGTGCGTTCTTGGTTATCGAGACGATGGGGTCGATTATCGAGGTCGTCCAGGAATCCGTGGCAGGGCCAAGGTTCTGGGCTGCGGCGTCCCGGTAGGCGACGCTGACCTGATTGACCAGCGGCGATATTGCCGCTGCCTGTATGGTGAGATTGATGAATATCGTCCTTGATTCGCCCGGATTCAGGTTTCCAAGGTTCCAGACAGTATTCGGAACCGTCGGGACCGGGTTGGAATTCACGAACAGCATGCTTGCGGGGTATGTCTCAGTCATACTCACATTATACGCGATATCCGTTCCCGTGTTTTGAACTATAATAGTATACATTATTGTCTCGCCATGGTTGGCGGATGTCGGGCCTGTCTTGTCTACAACTATGAATGGATTATCAACGACAGTTGTGGCATTCGCCCATTTGCTGGGCTGGGCTATACTGTTGTCATCGGTGTAATCCAACTTAGCGACATTATCCAGAACGCCGGTGAAGCCTGCGTTCACTGTGACGTTGATGAATATGGTCCTGGATTCAGCGGATAACAGGGTCCCGATAAGCCATCGGTTGTTTCCGATGGTGGGTGGCGGGTTTGCATTCATGAAGGTTACGCCAGCAGGGTAGGTTTCCTCGACCCAGACATTGCGGGCTTCCTCGTTCCCGAGGTTGGTCACTGTTATCGTGTACATTATCACCTGGCCTGCATTGGCTGTAGCTGGGGCGGTCTTGGTGAATATGAGCGTTGGGCCGACAATCGTGGTGTTCCAGAATGCTGTCACGGTTAGCCTCGGGACGAAGAAATTTGAGTATGTGAGGTCCACACGGTTCGTTAGCACGGTTCCGATTGCTACAGACGGGGCAATGAGGACTGTCACGTCAATGGAGTTTGAACCACCCGGAGCGATTGAGCCGATTGCCCATGTTCCAGGCGCAACAGTAGGTGCAGGTATGGAACTGACGAATGTCACTCCTGCGGGATAGGTATCAGTAATCACAACGCTGTGTGCCCAGTCTGTCCCGTTGTTCCAGTATGTTATCCTGTAGGTTATCTGCTGGGCGGCGTTTGCGATTGAAGGGCCGGTCTTAATGATGGTCATGGCTGGGTCTATCACAGTGGTCACGGCTGTCGCGGCCTCGTCTGGCTGAACGTCATACTGGGCGAGCACAGTGTTGTTAAGGACCGTCCCCGCTGGAATGGAGGCGCTGACGGTCACAGATATGTTTATCCACCCACTGGCACCAGCGGCAATGCTTGCGAAGTACCAGACATTGTCGCCTGCACCCGGGTTGCTTGGGACAGGTGTCGCGGCGACGAAATTGACGCCCGCGGGATATGTCTCGTTAATCCAGACGTTCGTCGCCGGGATCGTGCCGTTGTTCCAGTACCTTATCGTGTAGGTCATGGAACCGCCGGGGTTCACTGTAGCCGGGGCAGACTTGGCAATCTCCAGGTCTGCGATTCCGCCTGTTATCAATGTGCTGGCCATGTCTGAGACAGTGCCCCAGTTCGCGCCTGTGTAATTAGTCCATGTGGCAGTGACGTTGTTGAAGACTGTCGCGTTGAATGGCGCTGCCGGGTCGATCTGAACGTTGATTGTTATCACATAGGTTTCACCGGGCGTCAGGCTGGGAATTATCCAGACATTGTTGGAGAAAGTCGCAGGCGGGACTGAGGCGCCCACTATCACCCATGTGGGAGGATATGATTCTGTCACGTTGATGTTGTAAGCCGTGGTGTTCCCGGTGCTTGTCACTGTGATGGTGTAGACTATATTCTGGCTGGGGGCTGCTGTGGCCGGGGCGGTTTTATCGACAGATATTGCAGGGGCTTGCAGATAGACGTTGACAAGCTCGCCGCCGCCGAGTCCCGCGACGCTGACCTGGGTGCTATTGTATCCCCTGTGTGCGCCAATGGATGCATTGGCCCAGACAATTGAATTCTGGTCATAGTCCATAAGGTCGACCGTGTACTGGCCCTGGGCATCGGTTGTGACCGGTAACGGGAATGGAGTCACAACTCCGGACCTGTTGACCCATGATACCATGACGGATGCGCCTGGGACTGGGACGTCAGGGGTGCCGTTCCAGTATACGTGCCCATATATCGGGTACGGGTCGCTGTAAGCCGTGGCAATGAAGTCCAATGGTTCCGGATATGGGAACCCAGGGCCACCGAAAAGCCCTATGTTGGAACCGTCATCGGCCATGATGTAATATTGATACGGAACGCCGCTCTTGTCGTTCTCAACAGAGAGCCAGACCTTCCATTCTCCGGATGTGATGTCACCGGAACTTAGCGTCATCGGAGCCTCGGTCCAGGAACTGTCCGAGTCCTTGCGGTAGTAAACCGCCGCCGACTGGATGCCGCCTTCGTCCTCGATGGTTGCCTTTACCGGAACCAGGGACGCGAAGTACTCAGTGAATGGCACATGCTGTATCTGCGGTACTGAATCGTAATCCGCAAACACGCTGGCTTCCTGTGAATAATGCCTGTCTGTTCCCTGAACGGATTCAATGAAATAGTAGTATGTCACATCCTGGACAGCGGTCGTATCCATGTATTCGGTTATGGTTCCATCTATTGTGGCCATCTTCACTCCGTAGTACCTGCCCACACCATTGTTTCCACCGTAAGAGGTGGTCCTGTCAGTTCTGAATATGTTGAACATATCCGGGGCGGTTCCAGCATCCCATGTCAACCCAACTCCGGTGCCGTACATCTTTGCCTCAAGGTTCACTGGAGCTCTGCCTGGAAGAGGTGTGTCAATTGATAGGTTGCAATGGTTTGTGGCGGTTCCCGATGGCATTATCGCCGTGCCAGTGCCGTAATTCAAGCCATCATTAGCGTATAGCGTTACAGTTTGCCCGGCCGAGATTTCCTGGGCAATCATGTAATTGTATTCAATGTTAGAGGTTATATCCGTTGTGAAACGATTACTGGAGTCTCTCAGAACAACGGTCACACCTTCTATGAAGTTGTTGCTACCATCTTTGACGCTTCCCTTGATATGCCCCGGCAGGAACTGCGTCTCAGGCAAGGACTGGCCCCTGGTGCCGAATCTATCCCCGTTCTGGAACACGTCCCATGCAGTGATATCAGCGACGTCGCCATTCATGTTCCAATCAACCAGCTGGATGACTGCGGATGCATTGTTTGCCACGCTGCTGAAACTGCTGAGAGGCACTGCGAGTTCCACACGCGAGCCTGAGGATGCGCCATGGGGATTTGCCGTTATCTGCATCCATGATTCCATGTTCTGGTCAGTGCCATCGTACCGGTACATCAGCGACCTGGTGACTTTGCCATCCTGGCCCATAACTTCCACTAGATAATCTGCATTTATCCCGTTGATTAGATATCCAGCATTGCCTGCGCCTGAGTCTATGAATACCCTTATCTTTCCCTCGCCGGTCTTCTCGGGTTTATCTGCCGGTCTCTGAATTGAGGTGGTCTGCCTGGTGCGAGTCACTGGCGGCTCGGTGTAGGTTTTACCCTGCCCGTCTGACGCTCTTGTCTGGGTTGGCGTTGTAGCCACATAGGATTCCTCAAGCTCTGGAACCCACATTCCCGCGAAGATGTCGCCTGCCGTTTCCACAAGTATGTTGAGGCGATTGTTCTCGAGTTGAGTTGATTGTGAGAGCATATCCAGGCCCGGGTCATCAATGGAATCTAATGCATTCTTGGCCTTCTGGTCGTCCGTTGCGTCATCAAGCTGAAGTCCCTTGCCGGTCCAGTCTGCGAATGCGCCGTCTATGGCGATTGCCGCTGGCGCCGAACGGGCATAGGCATATGCGCCCTGCCCAATGACTACTACCTGGGTGTTCTCAACATCAAAGTTCGATGCTGCCGCTTCCCTGTGTATCAAAGCGCCGGCAACCGGCGTTGCGGCGTTCGTTGTCAAGTTGATGAATTGTATTGAATCCGAAGCCATGGATGTTGCGTATTGCGGCACTGTGCAATCGGGCACTGTGATGCCAGCAATCGAAACCGGGCGTCCGATTACACGGAGCTCAAGGCTGAGCGCCTGGGCGCTAGTGCCCTGAAGCAATCCGCTTACCGGGACAAGGCTGGACTGTTTGACCAACAGAACGCTTCCCTGGCTTGCCAGAGGAGTATCAGAGTGATCCCAGTTGCCCAGTGAATCTGCCATGTAGAAGACTGCAGTAACCGGTTGAGCGGGCGTGATGCCCAGGTCATCAAGGGAAACCCTTACCTCGAACTTGTCTGCATCCTGAGAGGATTGGGCTGTGTGAGGAACGGACGGGGCTGCGGTCACGAATCCGTTGAAATCGTTTGTTGGCCTTGACATGTCGAACCTGAGGCATGAGGAACTGTCCACAATGCCATTGTGGCCGAAGACGCGAACCTGGTAATCGGCGCCGATGCCCATTATGCTGTAACCGGTGTCCTGGTTCTGGTCAATGTCCAAGAAGACCCTTGCGGTATTTCCATCTATGTCGCCAAAGGCAGTGCCCCTGAGTTCATAGAATGCATATAGATTGAATGCGTCTGTCAGTATCTTATAATTGACTAGATCAACACTTGATGGAAGCTCGGCAATGGTTGTGTCGTTCTGACCGGTCACCCTGTCCCAATCACCGAATGCCCCATCTATCCTGATCTGCACCCTGTCCACATGCGGAAGGGGAACTGCGAATGGCAGAATGCCAGATATCAGCAGAACAATAACCACGCCTATCGCAATCATGCGGTACCAGTCCGGCTCTTCCTTCTTGCGGATGATTGTCGGCTGCTTGTCCTTCTTCTCCTCCTCGATGAGCGGCATGCCGCATTCAGGGCAGATATCCTCGCTGGGATTTGTTATGGCCTGGCAGAATGGACATTCTATTCCGAATACTTGAGGGGACTCGAATACTTCGGTTGTTTCTTCAACGACTTCCTCCGTCTCCTCCACTGGCATCAATTCCTCGAGAGGTTCTTCGGCCTCTACTACAACGGGAGCTGATTCTGGAATCTTGTCTTCCATCAGAATTCCATTTCTTAATTTTGCGTAACATTCCGGGCAAGATTTGGAATCCTTGGCGATGAGGCTCTGACATTTCGGGCAGCTGAACATCTCGGGCAACTCACTATTGCAATTCTTGCATTTTGAAGTACCTGCATCAACAGGGTTTCCGCATGAGGGGCAAGGGAACTGGTTATCGCCGAGCTCCTGTGGCGCCTCGGTTTCTGCCACAGCAGACTCCGGTTCCTCGGGAATCGCTTCGGCAGAGATAGAATCCCCGCCCACGACTCCAAGATCCCAGTCATCGCTTCCGGCTTCGGCCGGCTTCGATTCAACTGGTTTGACTTCCGCTCCGCAGATGAAGCATGAGTCTGTTCCGACGGGTAGTTCCGCGCCACATTCAGCACACGTGATAGAATCGGCAGGCTGTTCGACCTCGAAAGTGAAACTGCATTCAGTGCATTCCGCTGCACCTTTTGCGTTTTCAGCTCCGCATATCGGACACTGCACTGTCTTGCCTCCTCCATCGCCTTGGTTGTCAAGGTTCTTCTTTGACATGTTCGTCACCTTTGCTGTTCTTTCATCGGCCTGGCCTAGAGACTTTTACGCTGCCCGGCGAAATTTTTGGAGCCTTGCCGACTAATTGTAGATGACTAACGTATAATTCTAAGATATATATATAGATTTCGCAAGTCAGTATTTAAAATTTGTTAAAAGATAAAATGAAAGGGGACCTGCGCCCGAAGGCGCAGGCATTCCTGTTTTCTTCCTTCTCGATTAGTAGTCCATCGGGAAGGTTATCGCTGCTGGTGCATCGAGCCAGAGATAGAACCCGTTAGCCGGCATTGCCGAGTAAGAGAAGTCCCAGTTCCAGTTCCTGCTTGGCATGACGAAGGTCGGGGTTACTACATAGCTGTAGTAGTACTGAGCTGCGTTGTCCCATTGTGTCGCCACGATCTTTGTGGTCATTGCGACGCCGGGGAGTGCTGTGGTCAGGTAGTCTGCGTCAAGGTTGCCTGCAACGTTCCATGTACCGGTTCCGAAGTTGTGGGTGAAACCGAGGAGGTTCCATCCAGCAACAGCGTTCACGGTGTTGAAACCGACTGCAGCGTAGTTCAGAGCGAGGAAGTTGACAAGGTCAGTTGGCCCTGCAACGTCCCATCCGGCTGCTTCACCGTATACCCAGTAACCGTGGACTCCATCCAGTGCGAAAGCTGCTCCTTCTGCAGTGGAAAGATCGATAACGGTGTAGACACCGAGGTCGCTCCTGCTGGCAAGTGCCAGTGCAGGGTCGGCCAGGACTGCGTTGCATGCAGCCAATGCGTCTGCTCCATCAAAGACACCGTTCAGTCCCTTGAATACAGGGTCCATCGGCACGGACACGATGTTCCAGCCGACAACTACATCCCAATCGAACGAGTCGCCCATGATGTTCAGGGTTATCTGGTCCCAGTCGTCTGTGAACACAGGTGTCGAAACTCCGCCGATGTTTACCGGGCCATAGTTGCCCAGTGAGGACGGCATGTCGTTGGATGCAAGGCCGTTCTCGCCGATGCGTATGGTCTGCTGCGGCGGGGTCCAGAGTGTCAGCATGTCTGTTGCTGTTCCGGGTGTTGCCGTTGCGACACCGTCAAATGTCCTGCCAGCCGGTGCCACGAATGAAGCATCGGAGGAGGTCCAGAGCATCTGTCCCTCGAAGGTGTAGTATCCTGTTGCCAGTACGCCGTCAATGTCCACGATTCTGTAGGTAGCGGCGAAGGGTGTTCCAGCGATGACGTTGCTCAGGTCTACCGGTGCGGTTATGATTACCTCTGCAGGTACACCGCAGGTCACATCGACCTGCACTCCACCAGCTGCGTAGGCTGCCACGATTGGCACCCATGCGTATCCCATGTTGCCGGGGCCGGTGAACGGTCCAGCTGCAACTTCGATACCGGTTGGGTCACCAACGACCACGTTCATGATATCAACGGTGTAGAAACCGCTGGCATCTGTGACTGTGGCTATTGTGTTCCATGCGCCGAGTCCGAAGTCGTAGTATCCGACTGTCACTGGGACGCCTGCCGGTGCTGCGTTTGGCGAGTAGCCGCCTGCCTGTGTTCCGTCGTACAGAACAACTGCGCCGAACACTGGGAACGGATCGGTCAGAACCGGTGGGTCCTGCAGTGTTATCGGTCCGCCTGCGCCCAGGACTGTTGTCTGGGGTGTTGCGGATGTGGATCTTACCTGTCCGTTGTAGGTGATGACGTCACCAGCTGCGCCGGTTCCGGCCGGTATTGTTGCCGACAGGACATTGGTGTAGCTGCCCCAGGCGAAGGACACGTTTGTCCATGCGATGTTGGGCTGTGCTATTGCGTTTATGCTGTACGAGAAGTACGAGTTCAGCAGTGCGAAGTTCATTGCGGTGAAGTCAGCGTATGCGGCGTAGAAGGTCAGGTCGTTGGTCCAGAAGGCTGTTGCGCCGGGGACTACTCCCCAGGTTGCGATGGGTGCGGTTGTGTCTGTAATGGTGAAGTCTGCTTCGACAACTGCGCTGTAGTCAGTTCCGTCGTATGCGCGGACGTCAACATTGTGCAATCCCTCTGTGTAGCCGTTCGGGAAGTTCAGCTGAACCGGGCTCGTGAAGGTTGTCCACGCGCCGCCGTCGAGGCTGTATTGGAGGGTTGTTGGGTCGCTGTCTGCATCGCTTGCTGTTGCGGTCAGGGTCACGAACTCGCTCACGGTGTTTCCGTTGTGCGGGTTGGGTAGGGTGGTTGCGCTGTCAACGACCGGTGCGGTGTTGATCGGGCCGCCGGTCATCTCAACAGGTGCACTCAGAACTGCGCTGTTCACGCCGCCCTGCCAAACTACACGTACGGAGTACCAGTTGCCCGTTACTCCTGCGTAGGATATTGCGGTGCCGTAGTTGGCGCTGCCGACAGAGGTCCAGGGACCGTTGTTGTCGCCGACGCTTTCCATCAGGTGCCAGGTCTGAATTACACTAGCTGTGTTGCCGGGCACATCAGCCTCATGGGCTGGCATTGACCATGACCATGAGCCGGCTGCCTCTACTGGCAAGGGCATCTTGTACAGTTCGAAGAAGGTTGTTGCCGGGAAACCGGATGGGAATAGCTCGTCATCCCCTCCAGTTGCAGCGTTCCATGGCGCGGCCCACAGATATCCGTTGGGTACCACACCATTCACTGTCCAGCCAAGTGCGTTTGGTCCGTCAACAATTGAGTAGTAAATTCTTGGTTCTACTGCAACGTTTGCGTCCAATTCGCATACATGGTAGGTCAAGTCGCCAATGTTCACATCAGAAGGTCCTGCTGCGCCAGTTGTCTGGGAAAACGCAGCATATTCCGTTGCTGATTGACCGTTTAATCCCATCCAGTCAGACATACCTACCATGGGTGAACCACCAAAGGTGGTGTAGTCCTGGTTGTAGTATTGTGGCTCACTTGCTTTCCACCATTTGTATAATCCACCATTCGGGTTAGCACCATCATTGGAATCACGTAGCCTTGCCTCACCATTGTCGATTTCGGCGAGCCAGAAACCATAGTAACTTGCTGCCTTAACCGGTGTTGCCATAATTGCAAAGGCACCTGCCACCATTCCAAGCGCTAATATAGTCGCTATTATCTTTCTGTTCATAGTTTTCATCTCCTCGATTATATTTTCTCTTTTTCTCTTTGTTGTTATTTCCTCCCTTTGGTTTTGCTGATTTAAGGTTCGTGATGCGCCCGTCCGGGTGGACGCCCTCCCATAGTGAAATTGATGAGCGTGATGTTGCCGCCATGCCGGCCTTTTGCACATGGATCATATTCATCTATACTATGTTAAATAGTTAAAAGGGGGGCTCCCGAAGGAGCCCCATTTTAGATTGCTTAAGCACTAGGTATTTTCAATGGGCAACTCCATGTTACCAAGTTGACCCCAGTTACAGGGTCAACTCTGTAGCCTTCACCTGGGGTCAGTACGAAGTTGGTACCTACACCAGTTCTGACTTCCCAGAGACCAGTGTTAGCGTTCCAGCGACCGATTGAGTTTATGGAATTTATTGGGGTTCCATATGTTCTCATGTTGGTTCTGAGAGATGCTGCATCATTAGTACCTATATTGTAGTGGTAAGGCAAGGAGATATAGTTCATTTGTGGTGTGATTGCACCAGTACCCCTAATTAGGCTGTAGGTATTAGTTGAGTTGTCGTGTGCACCAACTATCTTGTACGTGACTAAATTTACCCCAGTTACAGGGTCAATTCTGTACGCTTCGCCTGGAAGGAGATTAAAGTTCGTACCGACACCGGTTCTGACTTCCCAGAGACCAGTGTTAGCGTTCCAGCGGCCAATCGAGTTGATAGAGTTTATTGGATTTCCATAGGTTCTCATATCGGTCCTAAGACCAGCGGCGGTATTGGCGCTCAAGTTCATTTTCATGGGAAGTGCAACATAGTTCATTTGAGGTGTGATTGCACCGGTACCTCTTATTATATCCTTTACAAGCTTGTACCCCATGTTTCCGCCGGTTGCTGGTATGACAGTGTTCTCGCCGTTTGCGTTTGCTGCCCTGACTATCCAGGAGTAGCTGCTTGCGTCTGCGTACTTGCCGGTGAGCTGGTAGATGATCTTGCCAACGCCATCGCCTGGTACGACATATGTCGGGGTGGCGAAGTTGAAGCCGGTTCCCCTGACGCTTGTGCTCTCGTAGATGTTGTAGAAGGTTGCATCGGGTATCTCGTTCCACTCAAGCTGTATGTCTGCTCCGCCGTTCGTGTGGGGCGTTGCAATGACCGTGTTGACCTGGGTTGCAGGCGGGTCACCGCCACCGCCCGTCTCTGTCGTGAAGGACCACGAGTACGGGGTCGGGTTCAGGGTGTTCAGTGCAAGGTCGGTTGCGGTAGTT
>CALKWP010000196.1 GCA_938004075.1 uncultured Methanomassiliicoccales archaeon | reverse complement strand
AAAGGCCTCCCCCTTTTCATATTTTATATATTTTCGCTGTTAGCTTCAGCTATATGGAGACATACGGCTTTCATCCTCAGCGATTCTCTGCAATTCCGAGAGAGAACGAATACGCCGGAAAAAGATGTTAAGAAAGCTCCCATGCATTACCCGCCAAACAGACTGCTCAGCAATTTTGCGGGCAATCGCTATTTTGGCGGCGCTGACTAATACTCTGCGGATACATGCAATAAGCGTATTAGCCGCGCTCGAAAAAACAGTTGATAGAATGATTTCATATTTTTCCTCGTCTCCCCCTTTTCATATTTTATATATTTTCGCTGTTAGCTTCAGCTATATGGGGGCCCGTAAAAAGATGCCGACAAATGCTGCTTCTTCTATATTATTGTAATAGAATAATGTATTATATAAATTGTCCAATGAACATTTCATCGATGCGGAATTGATTTGAATAAGCGAATTACGAATGATTAAGATCCATTGAAAATCAGAAAATTTCGAGGGATTCCTGTAAATTTCAGCTCAATAATTGCTGAATTTGGAGAACAAATGAAATGCGGCGAAATGGAAAATGTTATATACAGGATTTAATAAGGTATATATATCACTTTTTTGCGTTGGGAATAATTACTTATATGATGGAATGCTAATTTTATCTCACGAATGAGCTGTCCGTTCACTTAAGACAGCAATACATCTTAAGGTGGGCAGTTGGAAATTAAGGAGGAATGGAGAAAATGAAAAATGCATTGTACGTGAAAGGTTTGGCAATAGCTATTGCAGCAGCATTCTTACTAACGGTCGGAAACGGCCTTGGCACAAGCAAAACCGCAATTAGCGATGTGAGCTTGAATATGGTTGAGATGTCAGCAATCCAATTGGAAAGGCCGAAGTTGGACCTGGAAAGAGTGAGAGACATTCAGACGCAGTTGCAGAGTGAGCCGCCTCTAAAGCCGGCCAGCGTTGCCTTCCAGGATTCCTTCGAGGATGATGTGCTGGGAAATGTTCCTGATGATCCCCCATGGACTGTGACCGAGCAAGCGTTCGGTGGCACCTACCCGTATATCGAGGATGATTTCGAGAACGACACGGTAGGCTCCAACCCGGATTCGCCACCATGGACAACGTCGGATGGAGCGACTCCACCTACATACTGGTTCAAGGACATTGAGGACACGACCACAGCCCAGAATCTCAATACATATTTCGCTGGCTATGATGGCGGGTTCTCGACGATTGCAGGCGACGCGACCCTGACGTCCGAAGCATGGATTGGCACTGCGCCCACCAGCTTATTCGGCTTCACTGGCGGCGCTCAGATCGCACACTTCAATGAGAACGTGGACACAGGAACCACATCGTACTTCGGACCGGCTGGCATCGATGAATTCGGGACTGTGACAACCGCTTACGCTGGATGCTGGGTAAGGTTGACGTCAACCACCCAGAGAGCGGATTATTACATGTATGATTACATGGGCGGCGGAGTGGCGATTCAGTTCATATTCTACAACGGGCAAATCCTTCACTTCCCTGGAGGAACTCAAACCGTGCTGACGACCTATGCGGCAAACACATGGTACGAGTTCATGCCTCAATACAACGAAGCGACCAAGACCTATTCCGTATGGGTCAACGGTGTTCAGTACGGAGCAGGTTCCGCATGGACCGACAGCTCGATGACGGACATCAACGGGCTGATATGGTTCGGCGGCGATGGTTCGGCGCAGCCAGCCTCCAACCTCTACATAGACAACTGGTTCCACGGTCTTCCGCCCTCAGGCGGGGCGCATACTGTAGATGTATCCAATGCCTGGTCATACAGCGGCACCGGTGGAAGCAATAGCATCCGCCTGGACCAGAACGGATATGCGACTGCCCCGGCATACACCCAGGTATTCATACCGCCACCATACGGCTTCGGCATAAGCGGAGCGAGCTGGGCTGTAAGGACGAGCACCACAGTAGCGAACACCAACGGAGCCACATTCAAAATACTGGATTTCAACTCCAGGGTCCTGATGGCCTTGAGGTTCTCTGTTGGAGAGATACAATATCAAACTGACACGGGATGGGTGACCTTGCAGGCCTTCTCTGCCAACACAGAGTATTATTTGGATGCATACATGGACGCCACCACCAAACGTTACATGGGAATTTGGATTGACAATAATCAATTGGTCACTGACGCAGCCCTGGTGAACATCGGGGCCGGCATTGCTGGCTTCCGAGCAGAGGGAACTGTTTCAACGCAATCCGAGATTAACTTCGATTGGGTGATTCTTTCCGGATGGGAACAGGAGGGAACCGTTCGAATCAGTGACATTGCCGCGCACACTGGCACCCAGAGCGTCAGGATGTGGGAGGCCGGAGGCGACGACTATTGCGACCTTGGGGCTTACCTTGGAGGCGATGATTGCAGCTATGGCGACTTCTGGTTCTGGTTCTACGGCGATGGCACGCTCGGAGGCGGCCAGGTCTATGTCCTGGACACCACAGGGACATTCCTCGTGACCATAATATCCCTTGGAGCAGACCTCTCCGCAGCCAACATTCCTTCACCCGGGCAGCTTTCCTGGGTCGATGGGGACGGCGCAGGAGGCGGAACCATAATCGACGGCCCCACTATAACGCCCAACACCTGGAACAATGTATCAATAAGGTACAACACGAACACCAAGTCCTTCGAGGCCCGCTGGAACGGAGCCCTGCAGGGCACGTTCGGTTTCCTTGAGAATGGTGCATTGGACGCTGGAATAGTGGCATTCTTCGGAGAAGGCCCGGCAGCGCCGTGCGACTGGCTCTTCGATGACATAGGCCTGTGGGTGGACGACCTCCCGGCAACGCCGACCAACCTGAGGACATACCTGCCCGAGCCGATGCCTGGAACATCGGCAGATTACTTCATGGACCAGGACAACGCTGTGCAGGGAACCGTAACTGGGACATACGCCAACACACTGACGATTGACGCAACAACACAGAACATTGCCGAGGTCGCAGCCGGGGGCGGAACCAGCACCTCCACCTACACATATGTGGGAGCCACAACAGCAGGCCCGCATGACGCGTACTACCGAGATATGGATGACAGCACGGCAGCCGAGCTCACAACACCAAATGCGAGGACTGAGGCCACCAACGCACAATACACTTCAATTTCCACATCAAACAACGTAAGATGGGCTGGCGCAGCACCTGGCAACAATGACGAGATTGCCTGGGAATTCGTGTATACCGTAGGTGAGAATCCGGCAAGCGTCACTCAGATTGACCTTACTCTGGAAGCAAACTGGGTTGCCACGAACTGCGTTGTGACCCTATTTGCATGGAACGCGGTCGGTTCGACATGGGACACGATAGGGACGACAATGACCTTTGCCACATCTGGCACAGATTATACGATGACAAGGTCTATCACGACCACTCCGGCCAACTACATCAGCGGCGGAACAGTTAGAGCCATCTTCTACGGGAGCTCCTCCAACGTTGCATCCAATGTGGACTTCGCCCAATGCGTTGTCACATACAATTTACCAACATATTACAGCCTCGAGCACCGATGGAGGACGCAGAACATCCCGTCAGGCGCGAATGTCATGAAACTCTTCGCCACTGGCATGACCAGCGCCGGAGCCGATGACAGCTTCACGGTTGGGTACTCGACTGTTATCGGAGGCCCCTACACACCTGCAATAACAATCAACTCGAACATAATGACCACCTATGACGCATCCCTGCCCATAATGAGTGGCCAGTTCTACATAAACATAGTGGACTCGAACAGCCTTGACCCAATCCAGGACACAGTTTACATAGACTGCATCAGGATATTCTACCAGGACATCACCGGCATCACATCAGCGAACGAGATTGCCACTGCAGGAACCCCGGTCAGTGGAACTGTGACCGGCGCATACACACTGACCAACTCGATCACACCGGATGGGAATGGCCAGCAGATTGCCGAGGTCGCGGGTGCTTTGACCACATTCATCAACAACGAGCAGTTCACGAGCGGCGTGCCGCCGACTGGCTGGACCACCCAGTATGATGGAGTATATGGCAACTGGGCGAGCTCCAACACAGCCAACGCAGGCGGAACCGCCCCGGAGGCGAGATACATGTACGGAGCGAATGGCAACGGCAACGGAAGGCTCATCGCGGGACCGTTCGACACGACTGGTTTCACAACACTGAGCTTCTCGTTCAGGCACTTCCTTGACACATTCGGAGCCGGGTGCACTCTCAGGGTGCAGACGAGCACGGACATGGTTGCATGGACCAACACCGGATGGTCAGTAGCAAGCGGAACTGTCAATGTCGGACCAGTGCTTGTCACCGAACCCCTCGACGCCACCGAGAACGTAGGCTCCGCAACATTCTACGTTGCGCTGGTTGTATCCGATAACTCATACCAGATAGACTACTGGTATGTGGACTCGGTGTCCCTGAGTGGAACCCCGAGCGGGTACTTCGCGACATACAGGTACACCATGCAGAACATCCCCTACAACACGCTGGCCAACACACTAACCGTGACCGCTCGCATAAGCGAGATTGCCGAACCGTTCAGCATAGGCTGGTCAAGGGCGATTGGGGGACCGTACACCAACGTGATATCCGTGACCTCAACGACCTACACAACATACACCGCAGCACTACCCACCAACTTCGATGGCTCCCTGTTCATACAGGCGAGGGACACGCTCTCGGGAGGCGCAGATACCGTCGCCACCTCGATTTACATCGACTCGCTATATGTCGCATCTACGATTTCCCCGGTCAACACCACGGTAAATGTTGTCTGGGATCTCTCCGCAGATGATGGAAGCGGACAGAACGATGTGACTGCCTACAACGTGTACTATTCGGACCAGTTCACCGCAGGAACACAGGACGGACCGTTCAACTATCTGGGAAGCGCACCTGGCGGCAGCACCATATTCAGGCACTATGGCGAGGGAGATGACCTTGAGGACAACATCTGGTACATAGTGGCAGCCGAGGATGCACACTCCGAGGGTTTCACAACCATGAGAGCCACAAAGTTCAACGAGGCCCCGGAAGCGCAGAACGTCATGGTTGACGGCACTACATTCGTGGACGTCACGGCAGGAACCTCCGTCGCTTTATCATCGAACATATTCGATGACAGCTCGACCTGGGAGGACATCCTGAAAATAGACGGAGCCGAGTGGTACGCAGACGCGGACCCTGGCGCAGGACTGGGCAATGCGATGAGCTGGGACGGCACCGCAGACAATATCTTCGAAGCTTTCACGGCCACAATTGACACGACCGGATGGACACTGGGAACGCACCAGATATTTGTTCGCGGCCATGAGGCAGCGCCAGGCAACACCGGAACCGGCTGGGGGCTTGTGTCCGCAGCGGTCCTGGTCAACATAACCGGCGCACCAGCACCCTATCAGATTAACCTCGCGGGACGCGTGGCTGGCGAATGGGTGTTCGTATCGTTCCCTGTTGAGGCGACCGGCAACATCGATGTGATACTCAATGATGCGATTAACGGAGATTCGGGAACCACATGGGACGTCGCAAAATGGTTCGACGGGGCAACACAGACATGGATGTCCTATAGAGCGACCGGAACGCAAACCCTGACGACCGTGAACAACCAGATTGGCGTTTGGCTGCATCTGACCGCGAACGGCGGTGACACAATGTTGACGCTTGGCGGCGCTGGCAGCTATCCAGCGACCGCAGTCAACATCGACCTCCACCCCGGCTGGAACATGGTAGGGTACCCGAGCGCAACACCCCAACTCGCGTCTGCAACGCTGCCCGCACCGGCTGACATCGTCTCAGTCTGGCAGGCTGCAAGCCCCTTCATCAACGATCTCGCTCCGGGCGCAGTTACCATGACCGAAGGCAACGCATACTGGGTGCATGTTACATCATACTGCACCTGGACAGTGAACCCGTAAATCACGAAAGAATGAGGAGCTCTTTGGAGCTCCTCCCTTTTCTAATTTTTCATTAATTCTTATTTAAGTATACTATCTGTAATACACATAATAAACATAAGTTTTTAAAAGGGTTCATTGCTCACCCATCGGGTTCAGGCGTGCATGGGGTAAAGCCCCGGAATCCTGAGCCCGGGTGTGAGCGATATGGCGAAGAAAGGCGCTAGGCTGAGCGGCATGAAGAAGGGCGATGGGCAACTTACAGGCCCCGCAGGCGATTTCTCAATCTACAACGAGGGGCAGACATCGTGCTCTCTTGCCTGCCCTGCGGGCGTTGACATCAAAGCATACGTCAACCTCATCGCAGACAGAAAGTACGAGGATGCGGTTCAGGTCATCAGAAAGAACAATCCGTTCCCCGGCATATGCGGACGCGTTTGCACCCACCCATGCGAGGCGGAATGCGGCCGCAAGGACGTTGATGAGCCCGTTTCGATAAGGAGCCTCAAGCGTTTTGCTTCCGATTATGAACTTTCCAGGAAAAAGCCTGGGGTTTCGATGGAAATTACCCAAGAGGAGAAGATTGCGATTGTCGGTTCGGGGCCGGCCGGCCTGACTGCGGCTTCGGACCTTGCCCTGGCCGGGTTCCATGTCACCGTGTTCGATTCTTCGAAAAACCCGGGCGGATTGCTGGCCTGGGGAATTCCCGATTTCAGGCTGCCCAAGAACATCGTCCGTTCCGAGGTCAGGGACATCCAGAACCTTGGAGTGAACATCATTTCCGGAAAGAAGATAGACATGCCTGCCGAACTTCTCAAGAAAGGTTATTCTGCCGTTATCCTGGCAACAGGATGCCAGAGATCAATGCAGGCAGGGATACCGGGCGAGAGCGGCAAAGGTGTTTTCGATTGCCTGGAATTTCTCAGGAAAGTCTCTGAGACAAGCGATGTGAAACTTGGAAAGAAGGTAATCGTGGTAGGCGGCGGAAATGCCGCTCTGGACTCTGCCAGGACCGCGCTCCGCATGGGCGCGGATGTGACTGTCGCATACCGCAGGACCGAGGAGCAGATGCCAGCAGATTCGGAAGAAATAGGGCACGCGAAGCAGGAAGGCATCAGATTCGAGTTCCTGGCGATTCCGGTGGAAATAATCCAGGGAAAATCAATGAGATTCCAGAGGGCGAAACTGGGAGAGCCAGATTCTTCAGGCAGGCGCTCACCAGTACCGGTGCCCAATGAGTTCTTCGACATCCAGGCAGACAATGTCATAATGGCCATTGGATCTAAGGTCGATTATTCGACTTTTCCGGCTGCCATGAAACTGAACAAGAATGGAACGCCCGTGATAGATGGAAATTCCATGACAACCATCGCCGGCATATTTGCGGCCGGAGACCTGGCCACCGGTCCTTCCACGATAGTTGATGCAATCGGCAGCGGCCATGACGCTGCCGCGGGAGTCATCAAATTCCTCGGTGGGATGCCCTCTCAAACCATGCCAGCGCAAATGCTGGTGGTTGAGAATCCGGATTCAGAAAAGACACAGAGATGCGCTTCATGCTTCATACCCATGGAGAAGAGAACCTCCACATTCGATGAGGCCGAAATCGGCATGGATGAGAGGCAGGCCATCACCGAAGCGCAGAGATGCCAGAGATGCGGCAGCTGCACGGTGTGCGACGTCTGCCTTGCGGTATGCGACTACAGAAACGCCTTGATATCCCTGCCGGACGGCGAGAAAGCGATGGCCAAGGTTCCATTCGATGTTGCGCGCAGCGCCTTGGAGAATCCTGACGGCTGGAACATAGAATCGGGAGAATCAATATCGGCCGTGAGAATAGAATCACTGCTGGCCAGAGTGAATGAAAAACTCTGCATAGCCTGCGGCAGGTGCGAGGACGCGTGTTCATACAAAGCAATCAGAACCGTCTTTGACACAAAAGGCAATGCAGTGTCCAGGGTGGAGGAATCGGCCTGCCGCGGCTGCGGCGCTTGCGTTGCCGCATGTCCGACCGGCGCTATGGGCATCGGGTATCTTGGTGATGAAAAATTAATTGCCAGAGTTGCGGAAGCGGTGAGGAATTCCGCGAAAAATGATGACATAGTCAGGTTCTCCTGCATGTGGAACCGGAATAATGCCGGCGCTGATGAAAAGCCATGGGAGGTCAAGGTCCAATGCACACGGCGGCTATCTCCAGCCATTCTGCTTGAAACGCTCGCCATGGGCGCCAGGGCCATATCTGTTCTGGCATGCGCGGATGATGAGTGCCATTATATTCCAGGGCCATGGATGGGGCCGGATATTGTGGACGCTTCGAAGAACATTCTGAATTCCATAGGCATCAACCCGGCCAGGATCGCGTACATTGGAGACCAAGACGCAATTCCAGATTTCTTCTCGGGAATATCTGGATTGAAAAAATTTATTACGTTGCCTGGCCACACATCAAAAGCAACTTCGGGCATTGGCAGATGCATGGATGCCGCGCAGGTTCTTATGGCGCAACCGGACATCGCACCCAGAATCCAATCGAAAACGGTGATTGGGCTCGGTTGCCTTGGCATTTCCGAGCCGACGTTTGCAGCATACGGCGTTGACGATGAAGTAATATTGAATTCAATATTCGTGCTACTTAGAAGCGCAAATGTCAAATGCCAGATTGCAAAAACGATTCATACAACCGGAGAAGGATTGAAGAAGAACGGCGCGGATGTGTTATATATTGCATATCTGAAATCAATGAAAGATACGATAAACAGTAATAATATTGAGAAATTGGTGATACCCACGCCCAAGAGTTACGAGGGGTTCAAAAATATGGGACTGGCATGCAAAATCGAAACGCTTCCTTCAGCACTCTTGAATGGGTTGTCGGGAAAATTCATGGACACACGCGCCACAATAGCCTATCACCCAGCTTGCGGTGGGACAGGAGAGTTCGATAAGCATTGCCTTGAGTTGCTGGGAAAGGTGCCCGGGCTCAAAATCATCAAGATAGACGGAAAGTGCGGCGACACCGGGTGGAAGGATGTGAATGCCGCAACCCGGGATTCTGCACTGGCCCTTCTGAACAAAGCGGAAAAGAATGGCGCGGAACTGCTCGTTGCGGGTTCACCCAGATGTGCGGCGCACATGAAAGCGGTGACAAATGGCTGGAACGCTAGCCGGGTTGGCGTGACCGACATCTACACATACCTGGCTTCAAGGCTCGGAGGTGATTCCTGATGACGGACAACAGAATAACCAAGCACCCGATACTGACTCCGAATACGGAAGCGACAGTGAATTTCAAATTCAACGGAAAATCCTACAAAGCAAGGCCCGGAGAACCCGTGTCCAGCGCGATGATGGCTTACGGGATTATCGTATTCAACACCCATCACAAAGATGGAGCGCCGCAGGGCATATTCTGCGCCAACGGCCAGTGCGCCCAGTGCCTGGTCCTGGTCAACGGCAGGCCGAAGAAAGCCTGCATCACGCCGGTTGAGGAGGGAATGGATGTGCGTTCCCTGGAGGGGCTTCCGGAACTTCCCGCGGATGATGAATTGCCCGAAATGAAAGAAGCACCGGTTACGAAGACCGATGTGCTGATAGTTGGAGCCGGACCGGCCGGCATGGCTGCGGCAACGGAGCTGGCTGTTGCCGGCCTCAGTATAATCATTGCGGATGACAAGCAGGAGCTCGGAGGCAAGCTGGGGCTTCAAACGCACAACTTCTTCGGCTCGGTCCGGGACTGCAACGCCGGAATGCGGGGCATGGACATAGGCACTCTCATGGCCCAGGAACTGGAGGAACTTGAGAATGTCAGCGTGTGGCTCGGTTCACCGGTTGTCGGTGTGTTCGTCGACGGCATGGTCGGGGTTCTCAAGGGAGACAAATATGTCCTGGTAAAGCCGAAGCATCTGCTGATAACCGCCGGCGCAAGGGAGAAGACTCTCGCTTTCCCGGGCTGCGACCTACCAGGAGTTTATGGCGGCGGAGCCTTCCAGACCCTGGTGAACAGGGACATGGTGAAGGCGTCCAACCGGCTCTTCATAGTCGGGGGCGGCAATGTCGGGCTGATAGCGGCTTACCATGCCATGCAGGCCGGGATTGAGGTTCTGGGGCTGGTCGAAGCGCTTCCCAAGTGCGGGGGCTACAAGGTCCATCTTGACAAGATAAAGAGGCTCGGAATACCTGTCTGGACATCGCACACGGCCCTCAAGGCAGAGGGCAACGGAAAGCTTGAGAAAGTTACGATAGCGCAGATTGACAACACGTTCACGCCGATACCCGGAACAGAGAGGACGTTCGATGTTGACACGTTGCTGGTTGCCGTCGGACTGGCACCGGTAAATGAGCTGCTGCTCAAGGCAAGGGAGTTCGGCATGTCGGTTTACGCGGCAGGAGACGCTGACGTCATCGCGGAAGCATCCGCGGCAATATTCAGCGGCCACATCACAGGAAGGAAGATGCTCAGGGAATTCGGCCATGAAGTCGAGATCCCGCAGGAATGGTACGACATACTGGACATGCTCAGGGCAAAACCAGGGCCGACTCATGAACTTGAAATCAAGAATCCCAGAAAGAGCAATGTCTACCCGGTGATACGATGCACCCAGGAGATTCCCTGCAACCCTTGCACCGCAGTGTGTCCCAGGGATTCCATCCGGACAAACAACGGAAAGATGACCGGGATACCGCAGCTCTGGAGCGATTGCATAGGCTGCACGAGATGCGTCGCCATCTGCCCGGGGCTTGCAATAACCCTGGTGGACAGAAGTTACGACCCGACCGGAAAGAAAGCGCTTGTCACTCTGCCCTGGGAGTTGCCAGTTGGCATAATCAAGCCCAGCCAGTCTGTACGAACGGTCGGATTTGAGGGCGAGGCAATCGGCGATGGAAAGGTCATCGCCATACGAAGCTCGGGATGGCAGAATCGCAGGCAGCTGCTGCTGGTTGAGGTTCCGGCGGAGCAAGCGGAGAAGGTTGCCGGCATCGGGCTGTTCCCGTTGAAGGAACCGGCGCACGGAAAGCCAGCCACCCAGGAAGATGATGATAACACGATAGTCTGCAGGTGCGAGCGCGTCACCAAAGGCGATATTATCAGATACATCAAGGAACATGATTGCACTGATTTCAATGCCCTGAAAGCCGGGCTAAGAGTCGGCATGGGCCCGTGCGGTGGGAAAACTTGCACGGAACTGGTCATGCGCATATTCCGCCAGGTCAAGGGGAAGGATGCAAAAGTGGAGGCACACGTGGAAAGACCGTTCACGCAGGAAGTTCCTTTGTCGGCGTTCCTGGACGGGGGTGAGGAGTGATGGCAAACGATTACGATGTCATAGTCATCGGCGCCGGAAGCGTGGGCGTTCCGACAGCATATTTCCTGGCAAAAGATGGATTGAAGGTCCTCTGCATCGACGGCAACGCATCATCCGGCCAGGGACAGAACAAAGCGGCAATCGGCGGGGTTCGCGCAACGCACTCAGACCCGGCCAAGATAACCATATGCAAGAAGAGCCTTGAATTGTTTTCAACATGGAAGGAAAATGTCGGCACCGACATCGGCTGGAAGCCTGGCGGTTACTGCTTCCCCATCTACACCGAGGGCGATGAGAAGACCATGAAGGACATGCTGCCGATACAGAAGAGATTCGGCCTGAACATAGACTGGATAGGGCCCAAGGAAATTGCACAGGCCGTACCCGGAATCAACATGGCTGGGCTTAGGGGCGGCACTCTGTCCCCCGAGGATGGCCAGGTCTCGCCGCTAATGGCAATGGAATCATTCACCCAGGAAGCCAGGAAGCTCGGCGTAGAGTTCAGATTCAGGGAAAAAGTGACAGGATTGAAGATGGACGGCAACGCCGTAAAATCAGTGCAAACTTCTGCGGGCGCCTATTCGGCGGCGAAGATAGTCAATGCTGCAGGGGCAGATGCAACTGCAATCTGCGAGATGGCCGGGTTTAATATTCCTGTCATTCCGGACAGCCACGAAGCCGGAATAACATCCCCCGTGAGAGCGTTCCTGCCGCCGCTGGTCGTTGATATTCGCAAGGGACCGGAAGGCATGACCAAGAACTTCTATTTCGGGCAGGTGGAGAGCGGCCAGATAATATTCTGTTACACCCCGCTCGCCCCGATACTCGGAACTGACAGGCGCGAAACCTCAGAGTTCATGCCCATAATCGCCAGAAGGCTGGTTGGCCTCATTCCCCGGTTGAAGGGTCTAACAATCAGAAGGCTGTGGCGCGGCCTCTACCCCATGACGCCGGACGGCGTTCCGGTCATTGGGAAAGCGCCAGGCGTCGACAACATGTACCTGGGCATCGGAATGTGCGGCCAGGGTTTCATGATGGGGCCTGGGGTAGGTTACAATCTCGCAGCCCACATAACCAAGGGAAAGCCTACCATGGATGCTGAGATATACGAATTGCTGAGCCCGAAACGGAATCTGGGAAGGGGAAAAGCGGAGAGACTGGCTTAAGCTCTATCAAGAACACGCTCAAGATTTGATCTCGTGTCAGCGGCGACGTTCTCATGCAGCGAATGCCCATGCGTGTCCATGGTCACTACGAGCGGCCCCAATTCAATGGCATCGAACTCCCACACCGCCTCTACAGGGCCGAGCTCCTCAAGGAAATGGACTGCTTTCACTGGCCCAAGCTGTTTCATGGCAGTGACTCCCACGCCCCCGGTGATTGACAGGTAAACTGCGCCGAGCTTCTTCAACGATTCAAGGGTTCTGGGGCCCATCCCGCCTTTTCCAATTACTGCCAGCGCGCCAGAGAGTTCAAGAAAATCCGATTCCAGGGATTCCATCCGCATGCTTGTGGTGGGGCCGGCAGAGAGAATGCGCCATTTGCCCAGTTCCTGCTTGGCTATGGGCCCGCAGTGATATACCGCCAACCGTTTGGTTTCCAGGTTTTTGGGAATCCCGTCCCTGAGCATCAGGATGTGGGCCTGGTCCCTGGCTGTGAAAATACGGCCGGTGAGATAGACAATCTCCCCGGACCTGAGGGATTTAATCTCCGCCGGGTCGAATGGAGTGCGTATCACCTTTTTTTCGGTCAATCCTTCACTCTCCCGTCGCTTCCGATTCTCAATGTCACATGTCGGTGGCACCAGCATTGCATCACCAGTCCAATCGGGAATGTGGCAGGGTGTCTGGGCGCGGTTTCGATGTTGACAGCAAGCGCGGTTGTGCTTCCACCCATTCCCATGGGGCCGACGCCCAGCTTGTTGATTGACTCAAGAAGTTCCCTCTCCAGGGCTGCTGCATCCTCATCGGGATTGGGCGTTCCCAGCGGACGCAGGAGAGAGCGCTTCGCCAGCTTCAGGCAGGTATCGGCGCTGCCACCGATGCCTATGCCCACAATCACAGGGGGGCAGGGCCTTCCGCCGGCTTTCTGGATGTGGCTCAGAACTTCCCTTTTCAGGCCTTTGATCCCATCGGCCGGGGGCAGCATCCAGAGCGCGGAGAGCTGCTCGCTTCCGCCGCCTTTCGGGAGAAGATGAATTGTTGCCGTGTCGCCATCAACGATTGAGAGGTTGATTGCAGGCGCATTCGGCCCAAGATTGTTTCCATAATTCTTTCCTGTGAGTGGGTTAACAGTGTTCGGCCTCAGCGGCCCGGAAAGCGTGGCCAGTTCAACCGCTTCTGGAATGATTCGAAGAAGCTCTCCGAGATGCGGGAAATTTCTACCGGCATCGACGAATATTGTCTGGATGCCGGTATCCTCACATACCGGAAGGGCCTCGTCGCCAGCAAGCTCAATGTTGTCCAGAATTGCCCGGAGGTGCAGCTTTGCGAGCTGGCTGGTCTCGCGCGAGAATGCGCTTTGAAGGGAGACTCTGACATTCGGAGGTATCCTCACAACTGCCTCACCCAGAGCCTTGGCCAATTCCTCTTTCATGCCGAGCATATCCGCATCAGATTTACTGGATTTCATTTTAACCAAAAGCGATATTCCGATCCCATTGTTATACCTATCGCCGCGGCCTTGCGAACGACAAGGATATTATCGGGTAAATCAATCCTTGTGCCAATGAAGCACAGCGAGGATATTGACAGCAAATCGCAATTCATGAGGGATGAGAGCAATGCCCTTCATGCTGACCCAGATGCGGTTCCCGGGATATGGTTCCCTGAATCAGAGGATGACATCATTGAAATCCTTGATTTGGCAAGAAGCATGAGACAGCCAATAACCATTTCCGGCGCTGGCACAGGGCTCACTGGCGCCAGGGTGCCGGTTCATGGCGGCCTCGTTATTTCCATGGAAAATATGATAGAAGTGGGCAATTCGGGTAACAACCAGATTGTAGAAAGGCAGGGTTTGGCCGGAACAATTCGCATAGCATTGCGCCCTGACTCGAATATTGCCATTGTCTCCCCGGGATTATCCCTTTCAGAGCTGGACGCCACGCTTCCCGGGAACTGGATGTATCCTCCTGACCCGACAGAACGACTGGCTTCCATCGGCGGCACGGTGTCCACAAACGCATCCGGGGCCAGATGCTTCAATTACGGCCCCACGCGAAATTGGATTGATGGCCTCAGGGTGGTCCTGGCGGATGGCGACATCCTCAATCTCAGAAGAGGTGAAACATCTGCGGATAAATCCGGAAATCTCATTTTCTCATCCGAATCCGGAAAAGAATTCAATATCAAGATTCCGGATTACAAAATGCCTGTGGTTAAGAATGCTGCTGGCCTGTACTCGAAAGAGGGCATGGACCTGGTGGACCTGTTCGTGGGCAGCGAGGGCATCCTCGGAGTCATCTCCGAAGCAAAAACAAGATTGATGCAAAAGGATCCGGACATCGCATCAGACCTGGCGTTCTTCAGAAATTCCGGCAATGCGCTGGACCTGGTGGACGCGCTGAGAGCAGAGAAGGATGAGGGAATTCTGGCCCTGGAATACTTCGATGGAAATGCCCTGAATTTCATCCGTGACCAGTACCCGGAGATTCCTGAGGAAGCTGGCGCGGCAGTCCTGGTGGAGCTCAGGGACAGAGAGAAGAAGGATTTGGCTGGGCTTTATCAGCGCCTGCAAAAGCACAATTGCATCGAGGACTGGTGCGCTACTAATCCAATGGATATGAAGCGCATGAAAGACTTCAGGCACTCCCTCCCCGAATCCATCAATACATACCTCAGATTGCATGAAAGCCAGAAACTCGGCACCGACCTGGCTGTGCCCCTGCAGCATTTCAGGAAAATGATGAGGCATTATCGAAATGCCGAGAAAGATTTCGAGGAGAAATTCCCAAGAGAGGGGCCGCACTGCGTCACATACGGCCATGTGGGGGACTGCCACGCGCATTTCAATTTCATATCCATGAATCGGGAAGAACGGGATTTCGCCAGGCGATTGTATGCCGAATTGGCCACATTGGCGGTGGAGATGGGCGGCACCGTGTCCGCTGAGCATGGGGCCGGAAAGAGGATGCTGAATATCGGCGGCAAATCAATTCCATACCTGCAGCTCATGTACGGAGAGCATGGCCTGAGGGAGATTGCCCGGGTCAAGAGAGCTCTGGACCCCGGCGGGATGCTCAATCCAGGGAACATGGTGCCGGCGGGGTGGGGTTGATTGATTCAGCATGGCTTAATTTCAGTTTCCCAAAATCAATAGAATAGAGTCTGGCTTATTTCAATTCTTAATTGCGATTATTTGTTCAAGGATGAGCAATAATAGGATCGGGGAAGTCGACCTTCGGTCGAAAGCATCGCCTAATCTCAATGCAACATCGAAAAGGAGATTAGGCTGGTTGATGTATAAAATAATTTCTATTCGAGATTTTCAAATCTCGAAAGCCCGACCTAGTTTCTGATTTCATAATGTTTCTTAGAAACTAGTCTGGCTTCTTTCAATGCTTAATTGCGATTATTTGTCTAAGGATGAGCAATAATAGAATCAGGGAAGTCGACCTTCGGTCGAAAGCATCGCCTAATCTCAATGCAACATCGAAAAG
>CALKWP010000195.1 GCA_938004075.1 uncultured Methanomassiliicoccales archaeon | reverse complement strand
CCACCGAGATCTACACTCTTTCCCTACACGACGCTCTTCCGATCTATTCGCAAGGACCATTACCTCCAGGTCATTCTTCAGGCCGGTCTTAATCCTGACTATGCCGGGCCTTATCTTTCCGGTGATGACCCTGAAAGCCACGTCAAGGTTAGCCTTGAAGAGCGCCAGCAGGAACGGGCCGAAGAAGTAGGCGATGGAGGTGAACCATCTTGCCGGATTGGCCATGCGCATGCTGCCGGACGAGCAGAAGAACCGCCTTGCGGCGATTCCGGAGATTATCGCGACGATTATGCCGAAAATGATGCTGTCCATGCTCCACATGCCAACGCCGAACAGCCCGATGTCGCCGCTCCCAGCGGTGAGAACGAGCCACAGGCCGAAAGAGAAGATGCCGGTAGCCAGGAAGGTCTTCATTCGAACCGCCTCCCGAGAACGCAGCCGTGGCTGCCATTAGCTTGCTCAGAAGCCCTGCAAACGGGCTGCCCGACCATCCCTTCAGACATACATTGCACCTCTGTACGGGCGGGTGATGTCAAAGTGTTATATTAAAAATTGCCACCGGAGGAAGAGTTCAGCCTTATGAAATTTTAAGGGGCTAGGGTCTAGGGTTGTTTGGATTTTGTGGATATTCAGCAGGGTTCTGTTCGGGAAGCGGGAAAGGGGAAGAGGGAAGCGGACGGAATGACTGTTGCGCCAGCCATTACTTTCGTCGCCACTTCCCGGTTCCCTTAGCTTCAATGACCAATCATTTTCTCGCTCCACAATGCGAGGCAAGGCGAGTTTCAGGCCTACCAGTGATGCATACCATCCATCGGCGTCCAATGCGGTATTGATGCTCAGAACGGAGGTTTCGATGGACCTGGCAAAGGCTGTATCGTGACAGGGATTGCATATGTCACCATCATGGAAACAGTGGATGCCAGGCCGTCGCCATCCGTGACAGTTAGCGTGACCTCGTAGGTTCCTAGCGCGGTGTATGTATGCTCCGCTAACATTCCCTGGGCCACGGTCCCGTCCCCGAAGTCCCATTCATACGAAACTATCTCGCCGTCGACATCATAAGAGTCGGAAGCGTCAAAGCGGTATGCGGGGTTGGCAGCTACGACTTCGTCCAGATAGGAACTGTCAATCGTTATAGTCTGGGTAAAATCGTCCTTCGTGTCGAATTCCTTGAAGTGGGTGAGCGATTCATCACCTGACGAGAACTCCAGCCAGGTCGGGTTCGTCCCCCCATGGGTAGCTTCGTACACGAGTTCAATCCCGTAATCACGGCCAAGGTAACGGTTGAAATCCAGAGTAATGGTATCCGGCTGGCCCAGGGTTCTGGTCACATCGAAGCTGCGGATGAGTATGCCATCCTCGTAAACCCTCACGCCAACGGTGTTGCCTTTGCGGCCTGCGACTGTAAGTGTTAACTCCATGGATTGGCAGCTATCCATAATGACTCTTGGCGGGGAATTCAGCACTTCAATGAAGGCGAATGTTGACAACAGGAAACCATGTATGTCATTATTGAACGACAGATTCAATACGAAAACACCCAATGAGTTATAGACATGGAGGGGGCGGACCTCATCGGATTGGATGCCGTCTCCAAAACCCCATTCGATTGAGTCAGTGTATGAAAGGTTCCATTGGTATTCCCGACTTTTTTCGAATAAGAGGTGATAGCCTCTCATAACTTCATATCGTCCGGTAATAGCATTGAAATCCACGCCAGTCACATTCCACAGTATGTCATCCAGATTGTACAGGATTTCATTTGACCAATCATTGCATATCAAAGTTACCAGTTCAGAAACCTTGAAGGAATGGAAATTCGCCCGAACTTCAACACTATCTGGGCAACCATCAATGGACACAGCAAGCCAGTAGCTCTTTTCTGGTTCCTGTTCAAACGCGAGATTGGCATTTGTTTCCTGAGACAGGTCTATGGTCTGTTGTAGTATCCTTCTGTATGTGATAGCTCCGAGAACCTCGTCGATGGCAACAGTTGCATTGCCGGAGGATGAACCAATGAATGATGTCTCGAGCATGACTGGCTGGGTGATGGAAAGCGTAGGTATGAAATAGTAGTGACCATGTACCATCAATGCTGTTGCCCGATGGCTGTATTCATTGGGAATGTAGGGGAATTCGATGTTAATCCTCTGGCCTGGGCTCATCCGAAGATAATCGCCATCCGTCTGAAGGATTTTCCATGCGTGCTCGGTCTCATTGAACTCGCCGTACTTGGCACTTACCGGCAACAGATAAGAAACGCTCATGGCGGTTGTGTGAGTGCCAGAAATGTCCGCCGCAATGAAATCAATATAATGTCTCCCTGTAATAACCAAGCGAATCTCACCGCCATCGGCGAGATAATCCCTGATTGAGGTCAGGTTGACACAATCATATATCCAATTCATCCGTGAAGGTATTGTTTCGATGTCTTCCCATTCTCCAGAAATATTCGCCTGGACATGTATCGAGCATTTCAAATTCGGATTGGCCAACGGATTGGGGTAATAAAGATTGGGCTTCACAAAATACAGTCCCGTCTTATGATGTATCACCAATTTCGGATAAGCGCACCCCTCTATCTCCAAGCCAATTAGAATGGTTTCGTTACCCTCCGCTTCATAGTTCAATTCATCGTAGTTATTCGTGTGATATCCGATTTCGACACCCTCATCATTTCGTACGTACTGCGGTTCAACGGTTGAATATGTTGTTTCGACCTTGCCATAATTGTTCATCTCTATGGAAATCTCAGATTCCCCATCATAATCGACCGTGATGAGTTTTATCTCATCAAAGTTGCTCCGCTCGGTCCAGTTCTCGTACAATTCTATCGCGTATTTTCCATTTTTAGGCACCATCTCATTCAAAAACACGTAATAATCGTCAACGTTCAACTTGTCCCTTCCATAATCCAAAGACTCGGGGATAAGATTGTTTTCCTCGACATAATCGGTGCCATTCCAGACATACACATATGGGCACCAACCGCCCGGCGGAGGATCGTAAATAATCGCCTTGTTGTGCACGAGAACCTCGTCGGCGAAGTAATTGTGATTGACCGAAACCTCCAGATTGTAAACCACGACGGTATCGAATACCCTCTTGATGCTGGTTACTTCTATCGGGACTGAATATCCAATCATTATGTCACCCACTTTTAAGTCTCCCGCGGAGATTATACCTTGTTGCGTATAGACTGGGTGGTTACCGGTAATGCCCAATTCGCCGTTTATCAGGAGATATTCTGCAACTGTATGCATGTAAACATTATCAATAGCATCATGCTCAATTTGATGCAAATCCTCATTGTATGAAAAAATTGCATCTCCACTGGCCAAGTTTTCGATCGATTTCGAACCAGCGGGGGTTGAGATCAATGTCCCTGCTATGAAGCAAGTCTCACCCCCATCACCCGGGTCACTGGCCTGTTGTACGATGGACAAACTTCGATAAGAGCTAAATGCGCCCCAGTTACCCGCTTTATCCCCTGCCTTCACACGCCAGTACCATGTCCCAAGCCCAATGCTCGGGCCATATGTAGTGCCTGAAGTGTAATAATTGTAATTGGGACTGCCGAAACCGGAAGAATCATCGATTTGCAGTTGATATTGATAAACGCCGCTTCCTCCACCATCGCTAGGCTGATTCCAACTGAATGAGATGGTTGTGGAAGAAACAGATATTGTGAAGGTGATACCATGATTCGGGGAGGCTAATGTAGGAGCAGATGGAGAAATCGTTTCATATCCATATTTAACATCGGCTGCGGAAGTAGATTCAATGCGATTGGCATTGTCCTTGGCTTTCGAATAGAATTGATAATAACCCTGACCGGCGGGCCATTTAAAGGTCCACTGATAAGGGGATGTTGTAACCGCGGAGCTGAATTGAGTCCATGCACCCCATGTTGCATTGTCTGCCGAACGTCTGTACCATAAGCTCACTTCCTTGATGCCGCAGGCATCGTTGGCTGTTGCGTCCAGAACGATCGCAGAATTTCGCCAGTAAGCGCTGGATACCGTGACGGAACTCGTTGGTAGCGCGGTATCAATTTTCACAATAAATGTTTGGCTCGTACGTTCATTGCCATTAACATCTCTAGCACTGAACTGGATTTTGTTTTTATCCATCGAATCCTGGTCAAAGGGCACACTGCTAACAGTTGCGCTAGCAAGCCAATCCAAACCGGCTTTATAGGTGCAGGAATCCACAGACTTTGTAATCCAAGTTACTCCGCCGTTTTTGCTGTAATGGTATTTAACCGAGGTCAAATCCAGTGCAATATGCGGGTCTTGCAATCCCTCAATATCTATGGTGCATGTGGGCCTCTGGTTGTTAGTCCACCAATCCGTTGGTTGAAAATTGGAGAAGCTCAGTGAAACGACATTGATGAATTCCGGAGTGATTACTTTGTCCCCATCCACAAATAAATAAAGTGGGTTGTCATGGATGTTTTCATCCGGCACGTCTCCGTGCCAGCGGTAAAAGGACCAACCCGAGTTTGGATTGGCACGAATTCCATTGTTATTTTCATTAAAGAATCCCCTTCTCTGGCCGTCGTATGGACCAGCGGCTGGGCTTGTTGTCCCGCCCTCTGCCGCATTTATGGAAACTTGGTTCATGTAGGACGCCACTATATGCTTGGTGATGCGGATGGTTCTGGCATTGTTGTGTTTGTCTGTGCCTGTTGGATCCCCGTTATGTGAAACATCGGGATTGGAAAAATATGGTACCCAATCATAACCGTACTTATAATAACACATAACCGTGTTTTGTTCCCATAGGTATGGGAATACTGGTATCGGAATATACCACCTATAACCCGCAGACCAGTCATTGATTTCGCCATTAAAATACGTATCCCAATCCTCCCATTCAGTAGGGCCCGGTTGGGAATCATCTGGGTGGTGATGGCACCCAAGATTGTGCCCTATCTCATGAGCAAAAACATATCGGGAAGATCCTAATTTATCTTGCCTTACTAATGTATAAGCGGCGTCTAGCCAAAAGGAATCTGACGCCGACGTTGTCATTCCATATCCACTGTTAATTTTGGTTAATAATTTCCCTATCCCATATTCATATTCCCCAAAAGTTCCAGTATCCTTAACAATTAGAGAGACCAAATCCAAGTTGTAAGTCTCACGGCGTGGGTGTATCTCATCCATATACCCATCATTATTTATTTCAAATCTCTTCAAATCAGTGTCGCCATCACCAAACTCCGAATATCCTTCAACCTTGAAAAAATCGCCGAACTTCAAAGTACAACGAGTCTGGCTATTTCCCAAAATCATGTTTGTGGTTGTGAATTCATCTGCAACCTTCAATTCAAGGTTGTTGGCCCCGCCAGCGTCATTGCTTGCAGCATCAGTATAAAATATTCCAACTTTGATTAGAACTTCTTCCCAGGGATTGGGGTTAAAGGCGGGTTCCAGAGACAATAACTCCTCATCAAGACTGCTTTGAATATCCGGAATCAATTTGGGTGCATAACGTTGCGGCTCCTCCCCCATGTAAAACACATCCACTTCTGATACATAGTGCGTTTCGGTGTTGGAATCATGGTGAATGATGTATTTCTGATGGCTCTCGGGTATCAAAATAGTACCGTAAACCTTATCGTATCCCAAGGACAAAACGACATAACCAGATGCTGAACCCTCAACATTCCCCAGTAAACCAGTAATTCCATCAATATATTCAATCCTCTTATGAATGATTGAGATTATCGAAACATCGTCGAAGAGGTTCAGGGTTATTGATGTGTTCTCTTGAAAAAGTATGGCATCATATAACGCCGAATGCAACTCAATTGGCCGCTGGCGAATGGTCGTCAAATCCGTGCTTGTGGACACCATTGGTGAAGAGTATTCAATATTCTTGCCAATGTCCAGGCATATATCCTGAATTTCTCCATCTGCTTCTATCGCGCCAGAATCTTCGACACCGGCCATCACTCCTGACATGAGTGTACTTACTAACATCAAGAAGACCAGCACTATCGCTGCCATCTTATGTTGTTTCATGTCATTCACCCTTCCTTATGTTTTTCTTTTCCTTCCAAACCCTGAAACCGAATGCAATAATTGCCAGAATAATAAAAAAACCGCTAAGATATATCAGAGTCATGTTAATTCCCCCACTTTCCAAAATAAGTTCGACATCATAATCCATTTCATTATCGCTGAAAGTGTTATTTTGCACTACATTGTTATTTATTCTTGGTTCAGAATGGGAACTAACTACAGTTACTTCTATTCCTTTGGAGAAACCGGTTATATTGTTGTCAATCACCGTATTTTGATAAGAAGCAAGAAGTATTATTCCAATGCCATTGGATGCATTGGCTGTGTTGTGGATGCTATTGTTGGCTATTGTGTTACCATCGGAATATGATAAACGAATTCCAGATTGCCGGGTATAGAGAATGTTATTGGTGACCATATTTTCTGAAGAGAAAAAGAGCGAGATTCCAAAATCAACATTGCTGATGTTCAGGTTCTGTACAGTTACGCCTTTGCAGTTTACCAATATCACTTGTCCAGCGTCCTCGGGAACGATTTCACCATTCACGTTCTTCAAATAATAAACAGGTTTACCGTTGACAGTGTTTGAAGAGTCTATATCGTGAGAATCGAGAAGTTCAAGCTTTGTTCCGCCATCCAAATGGATTGCATTACCCCACATATCATTATTTTTTATGTAATTGTCAGTAGAATCAGATATTATAATAGCATGCACATTATTGGTTAAGTTGTTGTCTGATATTATGTTGTTTTCACATTGCCAGTAAATAAATATTCCATTATGTTTATTTGAAAAGATTGTGTTATCGGATATGAAATTATGACTCGAATGATAAAGACGAATGCCACTTTCGTTGTAAATGATTGTGTTGTTTTCCAATCTTCCATTTTGAACATTCCAGAGATACACACCAGCATCTCGATAATATTCATAATATCTATTCTCACTCGCATTATGCACATAACACCCCCTCACCACAAAGTACACCGTGGTATTTCCAATATATATGCAATATCCGTGCCCAGTTCCGTTTATCTCGTATCCTTCAATCACATACGGATTCCCCTCGCTCCCGTCCCCGGGCCAGCCCTCGGCAGTTGCCTGGGTGGCGAAGTCGGCGTTGCCGTTGATGCGGATGGGATCATGTGTGGTGTAGGCGCTTTCTTCCACAACAGCGGTTTGGGCCCGGGTCAATCCGGGTAAGGTCGCGCCCATCAGCATCAGGAATGCCAAAGCGATTGCGATCACAATTCTAAAGTCCATCCTATTCTGCAATGTGCTTGATTCTTGCCCCATCTTAATCACAAAAGGGTATTGCTTTGATATATATATATATCCTTTTTCGCATCCTCAATCATATGTTATACATAATTGAGTGATTGGTCATCTGTTTTCTTGTCATTTTGATGTGATTGGCTATGCCACGATAGTAAGCTTTCAAGACTCGGGGAAAGAGAATCCTACGATATGGCATCATACCAGCCATTGCTTCCATCGCCACTTCCCGGTTCCCTTGGTTTCAATTTGCATTCAAATTTCCGATTCCCGCGATGCTAATGCCAAGGTTTTTAGTCTCGGATTGCTTTCCCGGCCACATGGGTGAAGCGCTGTACTGGGTTCTCAGGCTGGCATCCCTCCAGATTGACGAGGACGAGGGGGGCGACATGGTCTGCAGCTACCTCATAATTCTTGGCGTGATACTGCTGGTTCTCTATGTTGCGCTCTACCTCTACAACAAGGTCGTTGTTGGAAAGAGGGTGAAGCAGCATCCCTGCAAATTCTGCGGTCACATGGTGAATGCGGTTTCCCATTGCTGCGCCGCTCCTGTTGAAGAGAAGTTCATGGCAGCCAAGTGCAGCAAGTGCGGGAAGCAGACCAGGACGGTATGCGCCACCTGCAAGAGAGATCTTTACTAGTAATGCTGGTGCCCCAGTTCGGCCACGTTGGGTTTCAATAACATATGTTGGACTTCCAGCATCTGCACCGGGTGGTAGCGCTGTTTTGCCGTCCTGAGGCCTTCGATTCCCAGGTCGGATTGCCTGTTGATGAATTGATGGTTTTCAGCCAGTAACTTCGCGCTTTCATTGTTGATGGCCTGGTAGAGACCTTCGAAGCTTGGCATGGCCTTCTCGAAGTGGACGACGGCTGTATCAGGGCATACTGATTCGAACATTGTGACGGCCTGGATCTCGCCGTTGATGCGGATGGCCAGGCCGCAGAGGTCCAGCGCGAAGCAATTCTCCACCGTGTACATTATTGCCAGGCGCTCGTTGTCGAGGAGCGGGTCGGACTCGCAATCCTTCCACAGGCACCATCGCTGGAGGAACTCCCGTATCTCCCCTATGTTCTGGTGGCACATCTGCTCAACCTCGTACTTCTGCTGGCGCTTGAACTTGTTGAGCTTGTTGCGTATCTTGAGGTAGTTCTTTCCCTCAAGTCTTGCAAGGTCGCTTGCCTTGTAAATGTAATCGAAGTAATCCGGATGCTTGACGAAACCGGCACCCGGGAATATGCCTGAAAGCCACTCCTTTGTCTCGTTGTCCACCAGGACCAGCGCGTATTCCGAGCCGGTGCTTGCCGAGAGATTTGCCAGGAATTTCACAAGCTCGGGGTTGCACGGCCCGGATGGCGGCCTGAATCTTGGATTTTCGTCGGGCTTGGTCATCAGCATCAGGCAATCGTCGCGGAACAGGAGATCGGAAGAGCACACGTCTGAACTCCAGTCACGAATCACCATCTC
>CALKWP010000194.1 GCA_938004075.1 uncultured Methanomassiliicoccales archaeon | reverse complement strand
GACCACCGAGATCTACACTCTTTCCCTACACGACGCTCTTCCGATCTGTTATCTTTCCGCTTATTTAGTTTGACAAAATCTGGAGAATATAATGAAGACGAATTCAAATGTTACGGGATTTGAGCAGCTCCTAAATGCATCAGCGCTTTACATCAATGGTGCTGTTATAAGTAATGATGCAACGACACCCAACACGGTTATCAACGTCTCTTCGGGTATCATGCGCGACCAGTCCAATACGATTGATATTAATTTGGGTGATTATTTGGTTACTGATACAGTGACTGTTGTTGATTCTGCCAATGTAGGTGCTAACGGCATGGATGAAGGGATTCTTCAGGCATCTAAAGTATATTATGTCTATGTAATTGCAGATAGCTCAACGAATAACCCAACCGCTGCTATTATATCGCTTAATGACGCTGCGACGGGCCCCGTTATGCCATATCAATATAACTGTTATCGGCATATCGGTTTTGTTCATACCGATAGTTCCGTCAACTTTATTTCTGCAACATGGTTGGGCTCAGCAAATTTACGAAGCATGATTTATTATGCGCCACGAGCAACGACAGTATCAGCTGGAAATGCGACGACATTTACTGGATTTAGCCTTTCTCCGCTCGTTCCTGCAATTAAAACATCTGCAACGCTGAATCTCGCTTATACGCCAGCAACAGCGGGAAATGAGGGTGATGTAACTGTGTATGGAGGAGCAAATGCACAGCTAATTGTAACTGGTCAAGTTTCATCTGTTGCAGTTACGGCACAAGGAAGAGTTGCTGTATTGCTTGTTAGCAATGTTCCTGCTATTTCATATAAGGTAAGTAATGCAAGCGACTCAATTAACATTAAAGTTAACGCGTATGACTTCACGGTTTAACTGAAATGGCATTCACAGCGCTTGAATTAATTAATAGAGCCTATTTTTTATCAGGCGTTGTGTCGCGCTCATTTGAAGAAGTGTCGGGACCTCAGTCGGCGGACGGCCTTTATTATCTTAATTTGCTTCTTGATTATTCGACCCCCAATTCTCGGCTTATTCCGTATTGGACACGATATGATTTTTCATTGTCAAATGGCGTAGAAAAATATTTCGTTGAAAACCTGGTAGAAATTGAAACATTTACATTCAATATAGGGACGATTCGATATTCAGTAATAAAGGTATCGCGAGACCAGTATTTTTCAACGCCCCGTGTCGACAATATTACCAGCATTCCGAGTATTTGGTTTGGTGAGAAGGCGCTTGGCGGAATGAATATTTATGTGTATTTCTTGCCTGGCCAAAATTATCCAGCACAGATAACAGGAAAGTTTGCGCTTCCTAATGTCGACTTTACCACTGATTTATCGCTTTATTATGATAGATATTATACTGATTACCTGCTTTATGCTTTGGCAAATGAGCTTTGTTTTCAAAATAATGTTTTATTTGCGCCAAATAAAAAAGAGCGGTTAGATGAGATGATTGCCCAGCTTTCGTTCCGTTCACCGCCCGACTTAACCATGAATAAATTCTCTCTTATCGGAAATAATCGTGGGTCTATAAACTATCAACAAGCCAATATCGGAAAGGGATTTTTTCCATGACGCAATATGGAGCCCCCTATTATACTGAAGAAACGCTAAATATAGTTGGCTCTTCTATGTTCGGGCGTTTTCCAAAAATGTCTAGTGAAAGAACGTATAATATGATTGTTTCTGACGGATGGCTTGTTCCATTTGGGGGTTATAAAGTACAAAGCCTGATTAACAATAACGGGAAAGGCAGAGGTATTTACGCAAGCAAAAAACTTAAATTGATGGTGGCTGTAATAGACAATGATATATGGAAGTTTGACTCCAATATCATTCGCTCAGTAATTGGTCGAACCAACACCTATTCGAGTGATATTTATATCGCTGAAAATAATGCAGGACAGATTGCATTAAGTGATAGCGAAAATATCTATATCTGGAATGCCAATACGGATGCATTTGACGTTTTAACGCCTGATATTTTGGGATTTACGCCCGGCTATATTACTTTTCAGAATGAGCGATTTATTTGTTCGGATACGTCAACCAATCAATGGAGATTATCGGCTAATGATAATGGATTATTGTGGCCATATGATGCACAACATGTTGGTAAAATTTCAACAAAAGCCACGCGATGTCTTGCTTGCATCCGATTTCCCGGAAAAGGAAATCTGTTAACGGTTTTGGGTGAGAACGTTGGCGAGTTTTGGACAAATGTAGGGGCTCAGCTTTTTCCTTATCAGCGCAGCCAGTCAGTTAATATTGATTATGGGCTTATCAATGCTTCTACTCTTGCTGACAATGAAAACATGATTTGTTGGCTTGGTGGAAACGAGCAATCGGGTCCTGTTATTATGATGTCAGATGGCGTAAGAAGCGAGCGTATTTCAACAGATGGTATTGATTTTGAGTTTTCAAATTTGAAGTACCCAGAGGAAAGTTATGGCTTCATGGTTCGCGTAGATGGTCATTTATGTTATGTGATAACATTCACACGTGACAATTTAACCTATCTATATGATTTTAATACAGAAAAGTTTTATAATCTATGTGATGAAAACATGGATGCATTTATTATTAAAAGAATCGCTTTTTTTAACGATAAATACTATTTTGTTAGCATTCGCGATGGAAATCTTTACGAATTCAGCGCTAATTTGTTTAACTATGAATATAGTGATTCAGTAAATGAAGCTCCCTATATACGTGTATGCAGAAATATTCGATACGAAAATCAGGCGAACTTTGAGGTGGGTTATTTTGGGTTTTCAGTGCAGCAGGGCGAGTTTTTAACAAATTATAACTCAACAAATTATCGACCAAAAGTTACGCTTACTTTGTCAAAAGACGGTGGCGTTAATTATGGAAATGGCGTTTCAAAATTCATGTATCCAATAGGGCATAGGCAAAACAGGCTGCTATGGACAGGAGGGCTCGGAATGGCTAATGATTTTACGCCCCAACTTCGGTTTCATGGGATAAACGGACGCTTTATTGCGACCGATGGAAAAATAGGAGTTATGCAATAATGTACGTACCTACGCTTCCACAGGGTCCTGTTATTGATCCTGAAACAGGCTATTGGACAACCGAATATAAAAATTTTTGGGATGTTTTATTGCAGAACATGCAACAAGCGCTCAGCAATGAAGGATTTTTAATTCCATCTCAGCCACAATCGCAACTTGCTATTCTGCAATTAAATGCAATAATAGGAACATTGATATTTGATACTTCGGAAGTAAATGGTGGCTCAATGGGTTCCCCAAATGGCCAACTGTATGTGAAATTGGCTGATGGAATTTTCCATAAAATAGTTAATACATAAGGTAATTGAAATGGCATTTTATCAAAACCCGAGTTCAAATGCTGAAAGCACGCTGAATCAAATTCCGTCTATGCTGACTACAACCTATCAACCTTATTTGACAGCGGGCCAACAATCTTTAAATACGCTTGAAAATCAGGCCGGAAACCTGATAAATAATAACTACAAGAATTTGCAGAATGCTATTACGCAGATGCTTTTGTCACCCGGTGCCACGCTCAATAAAATTGGCGCGGGATACCATGAATCGCCGGGTTATCAATGGGAAGTAAGGGAGGGAACAGAGGCAGCTAACAACGCAGCCGATGCGGGCGGTTATTCAGGAACGCCACAAGATCAACAGTATCAGGCAGAAATGACAGAGGGAATTGCCGATAATGATTATGAAAATTGGTTACGTGATACGCTTGGAATCGGAAGAGCAGGATTGAGTGGTGCGGGAAAGCTTTACTCAACGGGTCTTAATACAGTTGAAAATTTGAATAATCAGGGATTTTCTGCCACCAACAGTTTGGCTGAAGGTTTAGCACAATACCTGACGGCATTATCAAATGAACAATATGCATCCGCTGTTAACAAAAATCAGCATAATATGGGGTTATTAGGGGATACACTTGGCGCGGTTATTGGACTGGGGCATTATCTATGAACATTGGACAGCCCTATTATCCAATTTTGACGCCTCAACAAGCCAATCCTATGGCATCGGCCTTAGCGAGAACAATTCAGCAGCATCTTGCTAACATGCAAACTCAGGCTTCGACGAAATCGATTGATTTACAAAATCAACTTTCCAATAAACTTTTGCCTTATGCCGCACCAAAAGCACAGGCTGAACTGACTGGATTACAGCTTCAAAATAAAAGCACCGATTTAGGAAATCAAAGAACAGCCTCATTGCTTCCTTATGCCGTGCCTGATGCGAGGGCTACGCTTGAATCAGCTCAATTGGATAATTCGGGTAAATCGCTTCAAAATAAACTCGCTGAGCTTCTTATGCCTTCACAAGTTGAGGCGGGAACTATTGATAATGCATTAAAACAAGCGCAGACCAATTATTATAAAAATGGCGGTGCGCGTGGTGGAGCGGGTGTGGATGCGAATAGAATTAATGCTATAAAATCACAATTAGCAATCGATAATCCCAATTGGAATGATGCTCAGATAAATGATGCAGCCAATCAATACTTGTTGGGAAATACGACTTTTTCCGACGGTACTCCATTGCCTAAAATGGGCGGAATTGTTTCTGATTTGGTTGATATGTCAAATTTAAAAACCAACACCACGATGGGAAATAATCAGCAGCGCTATGCAGCGACCTTGGAAACTGCTTTCAATGCTGCAGAGCCTCTTGCAAATAGTGCCTTCAAATATGCGGGTTCAGGTGGCCAAGCAAAATTGGCGGCTGATAAATTGGCAGCACAAACTGGCTCAATTTCTCCCGATTATGCAAACTATTTAAAATTTACGCGCGTAACGATTCCAGCGCTTGCCAGTGAGATATTGAGAACAGGCGGAGCAAACTCCACCGATTCACAAAAATTGCTAGCAATTCAACAGGCCAACCCGATTACCTATGATAATAACTCAGAGCTCGCTAAAATACAGTGGGATTTCTTGACTGATTTATATCGAAAAATAGGAAAGACGCTTGCGCAATCAGTTACTCAAACACGCGCTCAATTGAGAAAGGGAGCCAGTAGGAGTGATTATAGCTCATCGTCAAATAATGATTATTCAAATGATGCGATGGGTAGTGACCCACTAGGGTTCAGATAATGACAACACCGTTAGAAAAATTCAGGCAAAAATATCCCATGTACAATGATATGTCGGATGCTGAATTATCCGACAAATTATATAATAAATATTACTCTGATATGAGTAGAGCCGATTTTGACAAAAAAATGGGTATTGATTCGGGAAATAATGCAAACGTTCAAAATTCATCGACATTGCTTGCCAACATGGATAATGGTTTTTCAAAAGGTATCAATGCTTTACAGAAAACCAGTCGAGATATTTTGCAGGGAGGCGCGCAAGGACTGATTAATTTAATTCAACCTATCATTGCATCTAAACTAAACAGAGAAAACGCCACTTTAGGAACACATTTTAAATTACCTGATTTAACGCCCTATGTATCAAAAATCGGCTCAGGTGAAAGTGATGAAAAAGCAAATATAGCGCGAGGTATAGGTGAATATCTTCCTTATGGCCCTGCGGAAGGCGTCATTTCGAAGCCACTTTCAATTCTAGGCCGTTT
>CALKWP010000193.1 GCA_938004075.1 uncultured Methanomassiliicoccales archaeon | reverse complement strand
TAATTGTACAGCAAATGTCAATTTCTTGCTGTACAATTATTGTACAGCAAATGTCGATTCTTACATCAAATTATCAAATATTTAACACGATTTACGTACAAATCCTTCAACTGGTTCAAAAGTGACCACTTAAAGCCTTTTCCCGGAATGGGTTACGTGACACAAATTCCGCCCTAACCTACTTTGTCCCATTTCCGTTCAACGTAAGTGACCAAATGTCAACTATTTCCCTATTTACTAATATACTAATAACCAAATTGATAAGCATTATTATTATTATTCTTAATTTTTTATATATAGGAATAGGGGAAACAGTTAAAAAATGACAGTCTATCAGTCCCAAACAGGTCACATACGGAAAATGGCCGTTTTTCCGGTCAGGTTTGCTCCAAATTCGTGTTAAAACGTTTCTGCGCGAAAATCGTGTTAAAATAAAAGGCCCAGATTCCGAAGAATCTGGGCCAGGGCGTTACGCTCTAATCTTATGCCACCAATCAGCGCTCAACACAACCGCATCCCCGGTGACAGTGTACCCATAAGCGTTGGTCAATGCCTTATTCACGGTACCTACACCGAACAACACAAATGACCTACCACGTGGAGGTACTTCCCGGTACTTATAATCTTTCCCCAAAACCAGATTCAAAAACTGATTCAATACATCGAAATCGTCAGGCAACTCAACAGGTACCAAAGTACGTCTATCCAGGAATCCTATCTCGATGAGCACGTTGAATCTCCTTCCCACATTTCAAACAATGATGTAACACGGAGCCAACAGGCTCCATGAACTCGAAGCCGCATGAGCAAATCAGCCGCTCCAAAGGTACCTCACGCTTAAAGTCATCACCAGGACCCAAAAACAATACACAAGGACCATTAGAATAATCCAAACGGATCTCAAGGGCACCAGGACAGAGCGCCTCAATAACTTCCGACTGTGGAACAGATTCAATTACACGCATGTAGCTTTCTCCCAATCGTACCAAACCATTTTCCCATTAGCTAAATCCTCTAAGATCTGTGCAATAACATGTAATGTACACGTGTTCCATGAGGGTACCCCAACGTCAGAACACCAGGTAGCCATCGCATCCGGTGACCAATCTAAATCATGAGCAAATATGCATAATCCATCATGTTCCCGAGCAAATACGCATAATCCAGTATGTTCATTCACAATATACCAACCATCGTCCGCTTCTGCGAAGAACAGCTTGTAATTGGTCCGATCCCCGGGTTCTATATCCAGATGGAACGTACTATTCCCACGAATATGATCCGATAAATCCTCCAATAAAGCCGGCATCGAGTTATATAGCCGTTCAGTAAAGGACCGGCCAGGAATCAGGGTCTTCCTCATTCGGAACGTATGGATCATGGCCCAAACTCCTCCTTCAACGCCTCATACTGTTCTCTACGTCGCTTGATTGCATCCTCTTCATTGCTGAGCCTCTCTGCATATTCGGAATCAGACTCTAATCGTCTACCCTCAATCTCGATGCACCAAACACCCCAATCATCTCCGACAGTACAGGTAATATCCTTATACCCGATAGCCTCTTCTTGATGCTTCTTAAGTAGCAAAATGAGATCCCCAATCGGTATGTCGCGCTCATCAATATAAGCGATGTGCCGTCTCACTTCCTTCCTCATATCCTCTCTCCCGTAATCACGATGCGCTTATCTCCAGGTACTACTCTTATATTATAATACCCCCGTTCACGGGCGGTCTGTATCCAAAAGATCATTTCGTCTAGAGTCGTTTCGTGCGTTATCGTTGCAACCTCGCTACGTATCGGTTCCCCCACGATATGCACAATAGGATATTCATGGAAATCGAAAGCGAGATCACGATAGTCTTTCTTGACCGATTCAAGCCAAGTACGCAAGACGTTAAACGATACTGTCCTATTGAAAGTTCGCGTGCTAAGAATCACGGGTCAGCCTCCTGAACAAATCATCCTGAACGCCAGCATGATACAGGTCAAGCATCTTACAGCGTTCATCCGATTCCGCACGAGGCATATCATCGAAGATATGCCCGGACTCAAGAATCTGCCACATGCGACCGATCCGTGCAGCAGTATCACGAGCGAAACCAACGCCAACCTTAGAACGATGCGAGGCAACACGCATCTTGCCATCCTTGAAGCAAAGTTGCTCGATACCGAGGATAGCAGGAGTCTCGATATCCTCTCCCAAAGTCCAAGCATAAATCAGGAGCTGAGTAGCCCACAAGGTATCGATTTCTTCCATCCTATGCGAAGCATTGTAGGGTACACCCGAACGTATGACATGCGCATCAGGATGCGGCAGACCGTTACCGCGTCCCCATGTACCACGAGACATGATATATCCCTTGCGGGGCGATGTAGCAGATTTAGAGCAGTAGCCATTAACCTTGAAATCCAAGATAACTGGTTCGCCGTTATCTACAACGAAATACAAGTCCGGCTTACCCAAGAGCGGTACACCATTAACGTGACCACGAGTCTCGAACTCCATGCGCGGAACGTGACGCGCTACCTTAAGTTCATGCATCAGGTCAGCCAACGCCCCAAGTTCCTTGTACTGTTTGAAGCAGTCAGCACCAGCTGTCCGTGCCCAATCACGATTCTGTGCCTCAACCTGGGCCTCGAAGATACGCTCGAACTCGAACCGTTCCTCTTTAATACCCAAGGCATCCGCAATATATGATTTAATGTAAGCGTCGAAGGCCGAACCAACAGCCATGGGCTGCGTCTGAGCAAACTTAGGCGGACGATTATCCGCTAGCCGTTGCAGATAGAACTCGGTACGATCTTCATAAAACGCATTCAACGATGTTGGACTAACGTATTCTACTTTACGCACGCGCCTTCCTCCTAGTAAAGTTTCGCTGTGAACGTATTGCTCAACTCATCAACATGAGACGCGTAGTAGTCCGCGATCTCATTAAGCCAATTCTCCATACGTCGATCGTACCGCCCATACCTACGAATCGTACAGACCGGCATCTTATATCCTTGCCACTGTAGCTTGCAATACTCATGCCGATCAATCGCAGCACCACGTATAAAAGTAGCAATACGCCAAACATTCCGGGATTTCCACTTATTGTTGTATCTAACTCTGATTACTGCGAGCATGTTCAAACACCCTCCCATTCGACACCACCAATCGCAGGTAGATCATCGGACCAGATGACCACTCCACGTACTGAACTTCTTCCCGCGCTGTTAATCCTCCCCGCAACTTGTACTCAACGAGCTCCGGACCATCGTCAAACATACCAGTTGAACGAGCTGATTTATACACTTTAGCTGGTACCATCTCCCGATCAATAACCCTGGCACAATGTGGACACAAGGTATCGGCCCACTCTCGATACTCTTCCAGATATGCTTTGGCAGCAGGAGGTAGCCCCATCAGTTGTGTACATCTCATGAATGAATCCTCAACAAGTTGCGTATCCCATTGATGATTTCATCCTTACCGGCCAGTACACCGTCATCCATGACGGCGCGGATCAGACAAATCAGACACTGTCTGTCCAGTGCGGCCCTAACTAACTTATCCAAAGTGGCACAACGATCCTTTTGGAACATCCCATAATAAGAAGGGCCGCCATATATCTCCAAGTAATCACCGAACCGAATATGGATTCTTTGATACCCATATTCATTCGTATAGGTCTGACTAACCTTGTACTCAAGAGTATTTACGATCATCTTGTATGATCCGCTACCGTCTTTGCATCCAACGTATCGTGTGATCACGTCACCCTCCGTAAAGTAGCTGGAACAAACGGTACTTAACTGCGTCCCGTTCAATCGGTTGAGGATTATTGGTATCGAACACAAGACAGGCTATTGCAGTATAGATATCAACCCCATCTGCCATCATTTTTTCTACATTGATTTTCTCGTCGTCAACATACTCGCGTCTGAGGGACTCCCGCGAATAATATTTTGCATCTGTTAACCGTCGTAAGGCACCCGTCTCAAACAATCTTAACTCAAGACTGCTAAAATCAGCCGACATGTTTCCTCCAGTATCTAGCCTCTTGGGGCACACCGTCCTTAGAAAGTCCACGGTAAGTGAACGTCACACGTGTACCACGCGGGAAGTGTTGCGCCCAAATAGTATCTGGACACCTCCGTCCAGGATTTCCGATCACCCAACTAGAAGCATCAATGAATGGCGTCGAGGACAGGACTCGTTCCTCGTCCGTGAATCCAGACAGTTCCAGCTCGATTCCATTATCCAATCGGATAACCAGAGCACCCATTAGACCGAGTAGCTTCCCCTCACGGCCAGCGGTATAACCGATTACTGTTCCCTCCATATCCGAGCAGCCCTTAACCTTGAGCATCGAGTGGACCCGGCCGCACTCATACGGAGCATGTGGCGAGCGCACAATCAGACCTTCACCACCACGTGCCAGAACGTCCGCAAGCATCCGTTCCAACTGTGCAGTTGCAGCCTCAGTCTGCATCGGCAATTCAGTCTGCTCGTGGATCTTCCACACATCATTGGCAGTTGCACGATTCCGGAGACCAGCTAGTCGTGTTGTGAATCCGGTCCAGTATCCAGGTGTCCAGACGAGTCGCTCAGAGTGGAGCGAGACCCAATCGAGACAGGTTGAGGCTATGGTCTTCTTGAAATTGATATTGTTGATTTTGCCAGCTTCAAACACGCGAGTCATCGGAGGGACATCAAAAACATTGTATTGTACAGCCTCCCAACCAGACCCGGCCTCAAGTTTCTTGATGATAGACATCAGGTCCTGACGGTAACCTTCCGCATAGATTTCGCCATCCAACGGGATATGCGGCAGCTTATCCAGGAACCAGTCTGGAGCATGTATCACGTTACCGTACCGGGACCAGAGACCTGTAGCCTTCTGCTTCTGGAGGTACCGTTCATCCTTCAAAGTATTTGCGTACGGTACTTCATACTTCCATAATCCGCGCGAGATCCCAGCATCCCAGAAGGCTCGCATACCATCCAACTTCTCGGAAACTAGGTAGCCACCGATCCCTTCATTCTTGTAGGTATGGGCTAACTGTAGGAATTCTCTCTTCATGCGTAGTCTCCATCTTTAATCAGGCCCAACTCGAGTAGTAGCCTAACTTCCTGTGGATCTAGCACGATGGCACTGATATACTTAATATGATTCGTATTGTGCCAACCAACACGACCGCGCCCACGCACAACTTTGTATACACCAGATTTAGTGCGTACCAACCAAACAGGTGTTATCATACCATTTCTACTTAGGCTGGTTGCAAGCGTTTCGCTGAAATAGAATGCACTACATCCAAAGATTCTAGCAACTTCTATCTCATGAATCACAGCCGCCCCTCCTTACGCATCCGCTCGACGACGCTAGAGCATCCATCGGCGGCGTTTCGGCAGGCATCGCATGGCTGTTGCATTCGTAGACTTCGATCCCCGCAGTTGTAGCAGACGGACGTCAGCTCCTCCAATATCAGCCTTCGAATCTCCTCCACCGTCGCGCGCTTGGCGGCCGACTGCTTCTCCGGTTGCGCTTCGGCGTAGGCGCGAAGCTTGGCCCAATCTTTGTCACTAGCGAGGCCTGGTCCCAAATGAATTTGGCACAGCAGCCTCAGCACTTCCCGCTCTTGCTCGGTCATCCCCGCACCCTCCTCGCCGGCGCCTCGCGGACTTCGACGCGCACAGCGCCCCGACAGTGTTCGCATGTACCGCACCCGCTTCGGCCCACATAAGCTATTCGCCCGCGAGCGAGATCACGCGGGCATATCCACTCCCTCGCCAAGACCTTCCCGCGGATGGCGCGTTGGAGGCGGTTCCACGCTGGCCAGAATCCCTCGGATGGCAGCCTTACTTCGTACATTGGGCATGATTCTGCGCATGCCTCCTTGTATGCGTCTCGCCCGCACAACGCACACTTCTCGACCTTAGCCATCACGCACCCTCCTCGCCGGGCACTGCGGGCCAGGTATGCCAGAGCCCTTGGGCTGCATAGCCACAAGCGAACAGTCGCCACAGGCACACAGGAAAGCACAGGCCACAGAGCACACTGTGCCATGCTCGGGATGGTCGTGATGCTGCTCAATCATCGCCGCGATGGCTGCGAGGCCGACAGCCTCATTGCGAGCCTTAACGTGCTCGTCACTGCAAAGCGGCGCTCCGCCGTTGTCGCAGTGGTACTTGTAATCGGCATCCAGCGCCGCCTTCCTGATCTTCCGCAGGTCCAGGTTCACGATTCATCCTCCTTCGGCTCATACTTCACCGCCTCCACGCGCTTGCCGCAGCAGAAGCAATAGCGCACGCCGTTCTCTGCGGGGCCTTCGTTATCTAAAATCCACGTACGCCCACAGGCGGTGTGCCACACGCCGTCCTCGTCTTCGGTCCATCGGCAGGTCATCACGCACCGCCCTTCATTCTTGTCGCAGCCGTCGCGGGGTTCCCGTCAGTCTGTCCAGCCGCCGGAAGAACGTCTCCCCCTGCGGTTGCTTCGGTTCGCTCAACGCGGCAACGGTATCTAGTAGCCGTTTCTCCAGCCGCGCCATCTGCTCTTCGGTAATCTCGGGCATCTCGACGCGCAGAGCCGCCTTGACTTCCTCGATGGTTAGAATCATTTTCGGTCCTCCCCGAACCTAACTAGCCGCTGCTTTCCGCGCAAACTCCAAGGGCATTATACCCGTGGTAGCCATCCTCGAACGCCTTGGCCGGGCTGTAGCTGGCGTATCCATCGGTGTAGACGACGTACCAGCCGCCGGGTTCCGGCTTGTGGCGCTCGGCCCATTCTTTTGGAACCAACATCTGCGGGAACACGCTTGTGTGGTGGTTGTAGAATCCAAGTTCGACGCTGCCAGATCGGAAGAGCACACGTCTGAACTCCAGTCACGAATCACCATC
>CALKWP010000192.1 GCA_938004075.1 uncultured Methanomassiliicoccales archaeon | reverse complement strand
TACAGGTCAGGGCGATGGACTGAACGGCCTTGGCAAATGGGACGACCCGAGCGATACAGGTCAGGGCGATGGACTGAACGGCCTTGGCAAATGGGACGACCCGAGCGATGCGGGTTTCTGGAATGGAGATGAATAATCACGCAAGGAGCATTCCAGGTCAAACCTTATAGGCCTTGCATTTCCGCGGCAATCTGCTCGGAAGCTTCCCCATCCATCAATTCCCTGGAAATTCGCAAGGCCTTTTTTAATATTTTTCTTGCATCTGAATTCTGTCCCACTTTCTTAAGAACCTGTCCAAACTTGAAGTAGGAAATCATCAGGTCTGAGAGGTCATTGATGGTCTCCAGCCGTTTTATAACCTCATCAAACAGTTCGCGGCCTTCTTTCTTCTTCCCTCTCAGAAGAAGGACTGTTGCCATGTTCAATTTCACAGTGGCTATCATGCGCCGTTCTCCGATTTTCTCAAATATCGTAAATGACTCTGCGAGGCAATCGGAGGCTCTAATGAGGTCTGGCTTATCGATGAAGGCCGCACCTGCATTGGACAATGTGTATGCAAGCACACGAACCGCCCCGATCTTTCTAGCCAGCGCAATGGCTTTCTCATTCGCATCGATTGCATCATTCAACCGCCCCATGTCATTGAGGGTCCACGCGATGCTCGTGAGAATCTTGGCTGCCAAGTACTCATTCTTACACCTTGAGGCTATCTCAAGTGCTTCGTTCTTGCTCTTGAGCGCATCTTCCAATTTTGACTCCGCGTGGTGGATTCGGCCGATACCATAAAGGGCTTGAGCAAGCTGGATGCAATCATTCAGTCCAAGAGAGATGCCCCATGCATTTCTGAAATGCATGATTGCCTTCCCAGAAACACACTGCCTCTCATATATAGTCCCAAGCTGGTAATTGGCTTCTGCTTCCATGACTGGTTCTGCATTTTTCCTTGTCCATTCCAGAACGTCTCTCAGAAGTGTTTCTGATTTGTCATAGATGTTTCTCTTCAGCATGATCTTAGCTATGCCCAGTTTGCTCCTGGCCAGGTATAGCTCTGAACCTGTGGCGGCTGCGATTTCCGCAGAGCGGTTGAAATTGTCTAGCGCGGAATCTGTCTCTCCGATGTAAGCAAGCGCAATGCCCTGGGCGTGGAGGAAAATCGCTTTGCTCACGTCATCGATCCCTTCATTCCGACTCAGTATCAGTGTTATTATCCTGGCAATGGATTCCATTCTGCCGGTCTTTAGAAGCTCATCCATTCTCGCCACCATGAACCGCGCTGCCTCATCGGCCCTTCCGGATTGAAGGATGTGATTGGCAGCCTCAATCTGACTCGCGGCTTTCCCGGATTCCATGTAATATCGTGCAGCATTCGAATGATATTTCTCAAGCTCTCTCTGTGACAATTGCCTGCAGAGCACATCTTTGATGACATCGTGCAGTATCACATAATTGTCCTCGGACAATTTCAATATGGATTTATTCAAGAGAGATAATATTGCAGGCTGATAATTGGCGAGGCCCGGCCTTTCCACGGGATGCCTGAAAACCGACAGATACCTTAGGAGCTCAGACTCTTCGGAATCAAGGGAAGCCATGAATACCTCAGTAATGTACCTTTCCAGGGTGATTTTCCCATCTGGCCGGCAACCTTGGGCTAGCAATTCAATGAAAAGCGGATGATTCCCGGCAATGGCAAGGATCTCTTTGGCCCTAGCCTCAGGAATTGTGAAAGACCGTGCAAGTGCATCTGATTCGGCATCATTCAATTCTCCCAGACGAATCTCGATTACAGTGCCATGCTCAAGCAAATCGGACCTGTCATAGAACTGGGCCGTATCTCTTCCCAGTGCGATGATCTTAAGGCCATTTTGAGCTCTCGATAGTGCAGTCATCATCGAAAAAAGCGGAATCAATTCAACAGTCAAGTTATGGATGTTATCAAATATGAAGATGAGCTTCTTGTCCTTAACAAGTCTGGATAATAGCATTTCCAGGTCGAACATTTCAATATTCTCATGTTCTGTGATATATCTCTTCAGTTCATCAATGCCATGTCTTTCAAGTGCATCGGCGATGGTCTGAACTAAGGGCCTCAACGCACACCACTGTGTGATATTGAAGAAGAAAACATCATTACTCTCGCTGAACTCATCCATCATACTTGTAACCAGTCTGGATTTTCCAATGCCTGGCACCCCCAGTATGACAAGCGTGTTCCGCTTTTCGGATTTCAGCCATTCCCTGATTATCTCTTTTTCATGGGCCCTCCCGAAAAACTGTCTCGATTTTTGGCTCTCGGTAGGTTGCCTGGGCGCTGTTTTCTCGAGGCGCTTCATCTCCTTCATAACCTTTCCATAATCCAGTGTTTTCCCAGCGCCTAGCTCCCTCAGCACATCTGTCAGCGTAAGATTAGAAAGCACACCACTCATCGCTTCACCCAGATTGATAAGAACATCATCATTCCCATGACCAATGATATGGATCTCGGTTTCCAAAATCATCTTAAGAATGGAACTGGCTTTCTGCCTTCCTGTAATTGTGATGTAATAGGTACACCTTTTCTGCCTCAGCCCCGGGATATGGGTGCTATGTTCTTCCACAAGGCCGGAGGCGATTAGGGGACGGATCGCCCGGATCACATTCTTGACATCCACGCCAATCGCTGCTGAGATTCCAGACTGCGACATCTCGAATATCCCATCATAATCTCCGTTATAATATTTGAATCCATTCAGATATACAAGAACCTTATCCGAAACCACAGCTACCTTTTTTATTTTGTAGACCACGCCACACATAATACGGGACAGGTATAAAAATTTAATAAAATGTCATTTGGGCGATCTCAATTTCATCCAGGTATGGTAAGTTTTTTCCTCGTAGTGAAAACATCCTTGGACGGAAAATGAAGGATGTCGTTTTGAACATCCGACATCTCCGAGAAGCCCTCAAACAATGCATATATCCTTTTCTGGATAATGTTTCCGCTGATCACCAGGATCATCATGGCTAGCCACAGTAAATCCGAGGTCATGAGCAATATCCCGTTCTCGGTATATTTGAGAAGGGGGGTCGCCCCGACAGTGAAGGCTTCAGTCGATGTTGGAAATCCAACATAAATCCCACTTCCTCCAAGCAGGTCCAGAAGAAGGTGTGCCACCAGCACAACAGCAACGCAGATGAAGAATCTCTGGTATTTGGAAGAATCCTCATATCTGTGAGTCTCGACAGTGCCGGAGATAATGATAAGTGCCAGGGGAACGACTCCCAGCGCAAGCGTGTTGTGGAACAGGCTAGCTCCATTCCAGAGTGGCAGGAAGTGGTCCAGGTCCGGAAGCATTCCTATGAATCCGAGCGATAGAATCGTAATGATTTTTGAGGGATGTCGGTATTCCAGGCAGAATGCTATGCCAAGCGATATTATGAAATGCACCAAAGGTAACATTGAGATGATATTATCGCTGCTAATTATAAATGCATTTGTACACAGACTCTCCTGTGATAATCATGCGAAGGAATCGCAACCGATTCCTGATAATCATGACTGATAATCCGATGAAAACCAATTATATCTACATGGGCAATCTGAATGTGATAATATGACGGAAACGAAAGAGATCACCCAAAGGTTCATGGAGTTCTTCTACTCCGCGAACAGCCCGAAGAATGGAAAGGTCCTTGTTGTCTCAAAGTACACCGAACGCACCCGAATAAACATCTGTCTACTGAAGTTCTTCCTTCACGAGATGAAGCAGAAAGGTTTGTTCATAACGGTTGACAGGCCCCACCAATACACCGCGAGCCTTCTTACGATACATGGAATCTCCCAAGAAAATCTGGTTTACATAGATGCCATCAGCAGGATTTCGGGTGAAGTTGAGGCCAATGTTTCGAATGTCAAGTTCATCAACGGCCCCCACGAAATGAATTTCCTGGATGACATCACATCGATTTCATATGCTGCGGGGGCCATCAAGACGCAATCAATAAATCTGGATGACATGGATTTCATTCTGATTGATGATATTGCCGCGCTCACAAAATATCAGGAGATGGATGGCGTCAAGAAGATGATTGATTCGTACATGTCGCATGTTGAGATGCTCAATGATATAGTTGCCCCGATTGTTCTTGATGCCAACAGGGACAGGAAAATTTATGAATTTGTTACACAGAAATGCGACAGGTTCCTATTCATCAATCTTTCCAAACTGATATTCAAGGAGATGAAAAAGCCCACGAAGATTGGGGTGGAGTCCCGCCCGGCAATGCCCTTGGGTGGAGAATTCCCATCAGCTGTGACAGGAGGTTAAATCATGGAAAACGGAGTTGACAGGATGAGCAGCGGAATTGATGGGGTTGATTTGATGATCGAAGGAGGATACCCATATCCAGGTGTGATACTGGTCGCCGGTCCAGCCGGTACCGGGAAGACCACCTTCACCCAGCAATTCCTGTTCTCAGGGGCGGAGAACGGAGAGGTTGGCCTTTACTTCACCACACTCAGCGAACCACCGCAATGGGTCATGCATTTCATGTCCAATTTTAAAAATATTAATAAATCACACATCGGAAAGAACGTTATTTTCTGTGACATTGGCCAATTGATAAGGAAATCCACGCCCGATGAATTGCTGGCATTCATAGACGAGGAGATCGCGAGGACCATGGCACAGCGCGTCGTGATAGACCCGATAACTGTTATCAAGGAATTCCTGGGCAAGGATTACAGGCCTTTCCTCTTCGATCTCGTTAATCATCTGAAGAACTGGCATGCCGTATCGCTGTTAACCGGAGAGGTAGACCCCAACCAGCTCTATCCATCAGAGGTGGCGTATGCGTCGGATGGCGTTGTTCTCCTGACATACGAAGAGGTCGAAGGCGCCCGCAGAAAGTACCTGGAAATTCTGAAGATGCGTGGCACAAATCACAAATCCGGAAAACAATCCTATCTCATTACCAGGGATGAGGGGTTCATAGTGCTTGCCGAAACATTCTGAGGGCTATGGCCTGGATATTAGAGCACAAGCAGATGCCTGAATTCAATCATCGACTGAATGCGAACCTTCCTCTCCTTCCCATGGCCCTACACCATCCCCATGGGTAGCGATATCTGATGCTATTCACCGATAGGTTCCCAATTCAGGGAATATGCCTCGCATAACCTGTCTGAGCACGGTGTTTTCATGTTAATCATCATAATGCGTAAGTTGCCCCAGAGCGTTTTCACGCGCAATGATTAGGCTCATGTTTAGTATTCTCTTGTGCTTCTCTTCCATTTCTATGAATTTGGACAGTATCTTTCTGATGCCATTGTCGCTGACGGCTTTCAATGACACCCTGTAGAAATCAATCATCTTCTGCTTGAGATTTATCGTCTGTTCGAATATCGATACAGGCCCACCTCGGGTTATGGCAGAAATGCCCTTCTTGAGAATTTGTTCCTGATCAACCCCCGCCTCCTTTGAAGACCGCTCCCCCATCATCTCCAGCTCGCTCATGAGAAAGGTCGAATGGGCCCTTTCATCCACTGCCAGTCTCTTCAATATATCGCGGCACTCTTCGTCGCAGACCCGATTTTCGAGCAGAAAAAATATTCTGTGACTGAATAGCTCCATCTTCAGGGCTCTGGATAATATGCGGATTGAGTTCTCATTTTCGGTCATGTTGTTCACATCATCACCCATCCTTTTCGGCGTTCTATATGTTATCTTGACCAATATCATATTTGATAGCAGGCTGCAATCATTCACCGCTTGACCATAGCTTCCGATTCATCATGTGGTAGATGATGTGTGAATGTGCCCTATTGGCTCATGCACCTGCCGATGCCGGTACCTTCGTGGTGTAGTGGTATGCATTTGCCGGCTTGCTCAAGATGCGTGCCGAGGAGGTCGGGAAGGGCAAGTCCATGAATTGCCTTGCTTCCATTCTTGGTCTCGGCTCCCCCATCAGGAACACCAAGGTGCCCACCACCATTGCGATGCCAACCGCAAAGGCGATTCCTGTGATGAATTCGAAAGGATAGAACTCATAGCGACTCGTTGCCACGAGATTCACTATCACCGCAAATCCCATTGCCAAAGACAAGACCATATGGCCAGTTGAAATTTTGGTTTTCATCATATCACCATATAGGATAACGCAGCCCGAGGTAATACCCCTTTCCATCGGGTTATCGGCTGAGAGACTCAGCTATGAGAACCAAAGAGCGACGCCTTTCCTTGATAATTGAGTGGAATGGCATTCCTACGATTGGAATGAGAGATGCAAAAAGAAGCAGTACGATATCATTCCTTGGTTCTTCCATCGTTTCCCTTGGGTTTGTGCAGTTTGTTCTGTTCAAAATGTTGCCTCCCGGGACAATCAAAGGCTGAGGTTCAGTGTTTTGGAAGACTAGATCTGGAGCCAAGGAAGCGTTGCCGGTATGATTGTTCTGAGATGGCAAATTCCCTCCCATAGTGAGATTCCCAACCCCAGCTCCTAGATAGGTGATGGACACATCCTCCACCTTTGCATACCCAACCATATCTGTTTGGGGGCAAATGTTCAGCATAATGCCAGTAATCAATATGATCGGAATGATTGCGGCGTTCCATTTTCCACACATGAAACGTAGATTGGATTCCGAGAATATTAATGGATTGTCAGAATTACTGGTATTGATTTTGATAATAGTTAATCCAAACTGAGGTTATTCCGTTCGTGCTCTGGCTCTGCCCGCTCGCATTGGGGGATTCTGCGAACATATCATAATTTCTCCGCTGGCTGCAGCTCTTGTTCACCCGGTGGTGAATACCTTTCCCATTCTCTCGAATCTTGAGGGCAGCAGAGAGAGCATGAAGACAAACTTGTTATCCAGTATCCTAACGTCCTGTATCTTGACCCCGTTTATCCTCTTGACAAAGCTTGAGAATTTGTTGAATTCATCCACATTGTCGAACTCGATCATCACTGCCTCCCCCATCTGCTCGGTCGTTTCATTCTCGGCTGGAATGTCTTCCTGGTAGTTCCGAATGAATTCCACGCTGGACACAGCGTTGCTCATATGTGCGCATTTTCTCTGGAGAGGCTCTTCCTCCGTTTCTGGCTTTTCAGCCAATAGCTCTTCCACCAGATTCTGCAGTTTGTATAGCAGATTCTTTCTTTTTACCAGATAATCAGTGACACCGAGCCTGAATGCTCTGGCCGCTACATCTTCGTTGCCTTCGCCGGTTATCATGATGAGGGGCGTCTCCATTCTAAGGTCTTCTGTTTTTTCAAGAAATCTGATGCCATCCATTCCGAAAGGAAGCTTGTAATCCAGCAGGATGATGTCGTATCTGTTTTCCTTCAGCTTCTTCTCGCCTAGGTGACCGTCCCGGGCTTCATCGATGTCTAGCGTCGGCATCTTCTGTTTCAATGCTATGCTCACCATCTCCCTGAATGCGGGATCGTCGTCTATCATTAGAATCTTCTTTTCCATTCAATTCACCTCGCTCGGCATTTTATTCAACATGAACCAGTATATCGGAATCCCCTTCACCGTCTCAACAAATTTTCCAAAGGACACCGGTTTGACGATGTAGCTATTGGCGCCAATTGCATAACAATCCTTGATATCGGCATCCAATGCAGATGATGTGAGCATTATCACCGGGATCTGTCTCAGACGGTCATCGTTCTTGATAGCCGCCAGGGCTTGCTTCCCATCAATCACGGGCATCTTGATATCCATAAGAATTAGATTCGGCATGGGTCTGTCTCGCCTTCCTTCCCATTTACCCTTCCCTTTCAGATAGTCGAGTGCCTCGCTCCCGTTCCCCATGATGATGATCTGATTCCCTACATTTGCCTGTTCCAGCGCATTGGCGGTGAGCTCCGCATGCGCTTCATTATCTTCCACTAGCATTATCACGCATTCTCTGAATTTTTCATTCATATCTGTACCCCCATTTTCGGAATTGTGAATGTGAATGTTGAACCATTGCCGTATTCCGACTCAACATGTATCTCACCGCCATGGGTTTCAACAATCTTCTTGACGATAGAAAGCCCGATCCCGGATCCTTCCGTTTCACTTCCTGAAGCCCGCTCGAAGATCATGAATATTCTGGCCTGGTCCTCCTGCTTTATGCCGATTCCATTGTCCTGAACCCAAAATTCGTAATGGATTCCGTTTTCACGCCAACCCAATCGGATCTCGGGATTTTCCTGGTCTCCCATGTAGTTAACCGCGTTGGCCAGTAGATTATTCATCACCTGAGAGAGCCTCATATCATCCCCGTATATTTTTGGGAAATCATTCGGTCGGACGATATTGACCCTCCTAGCTGCAAACTTACCTTCCAGCGAGTCCAGCGAATTGCTCACAATGCTGTTGAAATCATGCCATTGAAACGGCTTAAGCTTTCGACCAGCCCTTGAAAGCTCCAACAGATCGGATATCAATGTATTCAATTTTTCCGAGGCCTGGTTTATCCGGTCGATGTAATGGCGTCCCTTCTCATCCAACTTATCATTGTAATTTGCAGCCAGCATGTCAGAGAATCCCTGGATTGTCACAAGTGGCGCTTTGAGGTCATGTGACACTGTGTAGGTGTAATCCTCAAGTTCCTTGTTCTTCGAGGCAAGTTTCTTCTCGATCGAACGTAGCGTGTCCACCGTTTCGTTCAGGTCCTCCATGATATTGAGAGATGCCCGCTCGCTCTTCTCAAGGTCTTTGATCTTCTTATCCAGTACATCCTGTGTTTTCCTGATGTCAGTGATATCCTTCAGCACATGAATGACCTCAATGGTGCCGCTGCTGTCAAGTTTCTTCACAATGTGAAGAAAAATTTTTGGTTCGCTGAGGCTGGTTGGGAAAACATACTCGAACTCTATCCTGTCGGTTTTCCCCTCCAGATTGCTGTAGAAATGTCTCAAAGGCTCCGGGGCTTTCTGGTAGGTGTCCAGGATATTCCTGCCAATAATGGAGGCGGGCTCCGTATCCAGTATCGATTTCAAAGATGGGGAGACATAGCAAATCACACCATCGCCCCGAGTCAAAATTATGATATCGCTGGCATTCTCGACAATCCTGCGGTATCGCTCCTCGGTTGATGCTAATAGGTTCTCGGTCTCCTCCAGTTTTTTCTTTATGCTGAAATATGGGCCGCTCCTTCCTTTGAGGTCTCCCAGGAAGAGAAGGCCCAGGAGGAAATCGCCGTAGAGGAAGGCAAAGAAAGGCAGCCCAGTCAGGCCAGCGCCCTGCGCCATGCCTCCAATCATGTAAGCGATTATTGCGAACAGGTAAAGCAGGTCGAGGGAATTCCTGTCCCTGGTGAAAAGGTATGCGGAACTGCAGATTATGAACACACCGATGTATAATGTGACCCCTTTGAACAGTGGTTGATAATCGCCCGGAATGAGTATCAGGGCGTAGCAAGCCACTGTCCCGATGGAGAATACGGCGAAAGGGATACGGAAATTGTTGATCGAAATGAGCCGCTCGGCAACAGTTATGAATATGGCAAGCATCAGAGGAACACTCGACCAATAATAGAGATTCCAGAAAAAGAGATCATCCGGATTCAGACCTGGTGACAAAGAGATGTCTAACCATGAAACCGTAGAGGAAAGGAATCCGATGGCGAACATCATCATGCGGAGATCCCTGTTCTGGCGATACCTGCCCAACATTACCAAGCCTATTGAGAAGGTTATCAAGGTCAGCAGGATCCATCCAATTCTCTCAATCTCCAATTCGGTCACCCCCGGCCTTCATGGACCTCATCTCCGTTTTCAATTCTTCCATCCGAAGTTCCCTGTTTACGGTGAGGCGCTTGTAGTTCTCCAGTTCTGCGACCTTCATGTTCAAACGGCTGTTGAGATCCACCTGTTGGGTCTCGTAACGCCCACGAAGGTCGAGCATTGAATTTATGTTGGATGCGAGATTCGACATCTCGTCATTTCCAGTCACCTGCACGCGTGCCGCATGGTCTGGGTCCAACCCGATCAAATTCACCTCGGTTGAGAGTTGCGACATCCGTCTCAGCATCATAGTTTCCAGGATGACCATGGTGACAATGCCCATCACCACCATCACCGCAAGAAGGAAAATCTGAAAGTAATAATATGCGTCAAGGCCATGTTGGTATATGGTTCTGGGTGCCTTAATCCTTAGAACAAGCAGAGGCGCTCCAGTGAAATCATTGAGGATAGCGTATCCCGCAACCGTGTTTTCGTCCAGGGTGGCGACATGAGTTGCAACGCCTTCAGCCAGCATCACATCCAAGGCATTCACGCAGTCTTGGTCGGCCAGACCATTCAAGGGATGCAAGCTGACATCTATGAACATGGCATTTGACAACCGTTCCGCAGCAGAGGAATTCAGGAATCTGCCCATGAGAAGCGTTCCGTTGGTGGGCATGGCCCTGCTGCTGTCCTGAATCGGCCTGGACGAGAACAACAACGCGCCCATTGTGGTGCTCATCAAGCCAGCAGTCCGGCTGTCACGGTCAGATGTTTGGAAAAGTCCAGCATTGATGGATATTGATTCGATGAAAAGCTCCAGCTCATGGTTTTCCATCCCATTTTCGACATCCATTACCTTTGCGAATGCCAGGCTCAGGTCCGAATGAAAGAGGAATACCATATCCATCCTGATGTTGGCGATTGTCGAATCACCTAATTCAGCCTCGATGAACCCGGGATTCTGGCCCGTGATGTATAGATAAGTGGCGTTCCATGCCGCCCAGTCCTTAACGGTCATGTCCAGGCTCTCAACCTCCATGTGCAGGGCGTAGACGGTCCTGCCCACATCTTCCAAGGTATGCTCTGTCTCTTGCAGCAGGAAGCTATCCATTATCAACCCGTTTGATGCCACAGAAAGGCTCATGAACATGGTGAGAATCACAAGCAGAATCGACAGGGTCGTCTTCCTACGCAGTCCCAGTGCAGCACACCCCCGATTTCAGCTTTTTCAACTCTTCCTTGAGTTCTATCATCCTGAACTCCCTTTCGATGGTGGCTCTCTTGTAACGCTCCAGCTCATCGATGTTTGCTTTCATGGCGTCCTGCATCTTTTTTCGCTCGGAGATGTTCCTTGAAACGCCCTGGATGCCTATCACCTGGCCAGTCTCGTCGAGAACCATACTGGCTGAAACCTCGGTCCAGACAGTTCCCCCTCCCTTGCAGGGTTGCTCCAGTTCGAAGACCCTGCTCATTTCATATGGGCTTCCTGCCGCAATGGAATCAAGTATTCTGGCCATTTCGGTCTCGAACAGCTTTATTCCTTCCGGCATTAGCGCCTCCTCTATTGACTGCGCGAGGACCTCTTCGGAGGTGAAGCCACGCAATTGTTTTACCGAGGGGCTTACATACTGGAATTTGCCATCAAGGTCGATGGACCATATCACATCAGTCGAGTTCTCAGAGAGAAGCTTGTATTTTGCCTCGCTGACCCTTATCGCTTCTGCGACCCTCTTTCGCTCGGAAATATCCCTGGCGGCCACGACCCGAACTTCTTTGCCCTCCAATTGAATGTTCTTCGCCTCAAGTTCAAGCGGAAAAACGGTCCCATCCTTCTTCCTAGCCATGACCTCATATGGGTTAGCATAATTCTTGACGATGTTCTCTTGGATTGTCGCGTGATGCTCTGGAAGAACCAGCAGCTGGATGACATTCTTTCCAATGATCTCCTCTCTGGAATAACCGAACATCCTCAGGAATGATTCATTGACATCACGCGCGGTTCCCCTTTCGTGCAGCAAGATTCCCTCAAAAGTAAGATTCGATAGGAGCTTGAAGCGCTCCTCGCTCCTGCGTATGGCATCACGGTAGGCTATCTGCTCGGTTATATCCTCTCCGGAGCTGAGCACACCTATGACATTGCCTCGCTCGTCTTTCAGAGCGGAATTGTGCCAAGATATCATCCTTCTCATCCCTTTTCGAGTGATCACTGGGTTCTCGTGGTTCTCAATGGATGGCACATGGCCAGCTTTTATCCGGTTGAAAAATTCCAAAACATCATATCTATTCTCGGCAGGTATGAAATTGTCGAACCAATTCAGGCCAATGATCCCAACCCCCTCCGTATCCAATAGCTCATGGGCCTTTGGGTTAGCCATAGTGATTTTCCCGTCACAATCCATGGCCATGAACATTACACCCGCAAGATTGAGATAGCTTTCAGCCCTTTCCTTCTCTCGTTTGATGGCGTCAAGCATGCTACGCTTGTCCGTGACATCCCTGAACACGCCCATGAGAAGGTCGCGTCCATCTATCTTATGCAATGTGGAATTAATGTCACAATACAATATCCTGCCATCCTTCCTTAGAACTGGCAACTCCTCGGCAATCTCAATCTCGCCTGCGACCTGCCTTCTGAAGACTTCTGTCACCATAGGGAGCTCTTCGGCAGGGTGGATGTCCGCCACAGACATCTCCAACAATTCCGCGTTCGAATAACCGAGCAACCTCGTCATTGCAGGATTTGCCATAATGAACCTCCGGCTTATTGGGTCTGCTAGCATTATCCCATCGGAGCTTCCTTCGAATATGGATTTGAACCGCAGTTCACTCTCCTTGACAGCGAGATCCTTCAGATGCTGCTCGGTCACATCCTGGATGCAAAGCAGCACCGTCCTGGTGTTGCTCGACTCAAGAAGCGCGGTCGAGAACTGGAAATATATCCTTCCTCGAGTTCCACCTTTCAATACAGGAAGGCAATGCTCTGCATTGTGAACCCCAATACCGGTTCGGAACGTCTCAATGACGGAATTTCGCACTGGGCATTCAGAGCATTCCGGGCCAAAGCCGCAACCTCTGGGATCGTCCAGTCTGTTAAGGCAACCCAACGCATCGCCCCCCATGAGCCCGATAATATCCCCTGGACCCCTGTTTGTGAATGCGCCTGCCCCGGCATTAGCTTTCTTGATGCGCCTTTCGCTGTCAATCATCATGATGGCCATCGGAATGTTCTCATTAATGAGCGTCAATTCCGCGATGGTTTCCTTCAAAGTGGCTTCCGCGACCTTTCTTTCATGTATGTCACGTACTATCCCGATGGCATGCCATACATCACCTATCCTTACTGATGAGAGGCTCAATTCCACAGGAACCTCCCTTCCATCCTTATGAAGCCCTTTCAGTTCCAGCGTCTTACCAACGGCAGTGCCGTTGCCATTCTCCACTAAACCCCTGAGGTCCTTTTTATGGCCATCGTGAGATCTGAGGGGGGCGATGATGTCGAAGAAGTTCTTGTCTCCCACCTCTTCCTTGGAGTAACCGAATATTGTTTCTGCAGCAGGGTTCCACAGAACGATGTTGCCATTGCTGTCGATGTTCACGATGCCGTCTCTTGCCGAGACGAAGAGAGCCTTGAACCGTTCCTCGCTGTTATGCAGTGCCTCCTGGGTGGCCTTGTAATCTGTAAGATCCACGAAGCTGTCCAGGATGTAGTCCCGGCCATTTATCTCTATTCTCTTCACTGTCTTCAATATAGGGATTCTCCTTCCTTCCCATGTGATGAGTACCTTCTCCGCATTATCGACTATCTGGCCTAGGTCTGTTATCGGGCATTGCCCATGTTTGGCGGGGCATATGAATTCATGGCATTCATTGCCAAGGATATTGGCACGCCCGCATCCAATCATCGATTCAGCCTTGGCATTCAGGTCAACGATCTGATGAGTTTCCGCATCGATAAGGGCTACACCCACCTGGATGTGATCGAATAGGACACCCATTTGCTCCCTCTCCAGGTCAATAAGAAGGCGTTCGGTTTTTTGATTGGGTCCCATGGATTGCATGCGTTTCATCTTTCACACCTTTGCATCAAATCTTCGACGGGGTATATTAAGAATCATAACAGATTATCAGAAATGAGATTTTGAATGCCCCTGCCGGAAAAGTGCTTTCCACCATTCTCAAGGGCGTTCGCCAAAACAAAATTCCAGCCTCCACCTGGCAATGCCCGATTTTATCAGAACAGATAATCAGAAAGGAGAGAATAAGTACATCGCGAACAATGTTTATCTATCCGTATCATTCCCTCCTCTTTTTTTCTTTTGCCTCATGCTCTAGGATTACACATGCCATCATCCAGATGCCACGAGCCAGGTTTCCAGATGTGGAGGATTTCAAACGATTCTGATGCATGACCTCAGCTATTTGGGTGCTTCCCCATCGCCTCATTGTTCGATGCAATGAAGAATCAACCTTCTCATCTGCGATTTTGGCAATCAGGTATTCCTGAATGTTAGTTGGAGCACCCTAGTTTCGGCGTTGGGAGCTATCTTTGAACAACAACATTCAGAACCGCAGTAAGGTATTGCTCCCCTGGTCTTTTTTAATGAGCACATTGTTGATGATTTCGGATAATTTCTCAAACCTGAAAGGTTTTAGCACATATGTGTTGGCCCCCAATCGCTCCGCTTCCATGGCCGCCTCAGGGTCCGATGTCACAAAGATGATGCATTGATCCGGATTCATATGTCTTATCTCTAGCATGGCGTGAATGCCGTTTTTCCTGGGCATGCGGCAGTCCATGAGTATTATGTCCGGATGCCTGCCCATCATGCGATACATGTTCACAGCCTCCTCGCCGTCACATGCCTCTGCAACCAGAGTATGATTCATCACGATCAGCATCTCCCTGTAGACTGTTCGAATGGACGGGTCGTCATCAACTGCCAAAATAGTCGCCATCAGGATTAACCTCTTATGCCGTGCCCGATTGTTTTCAGGCGTTGTTGAATTGTTGTAATTTTCATGTCAATTGATATAATTTAATATCCAATTTAAATAATTATCGTGAGATATCTCAAAAATTAATCCCCCGTGGAGTTGCGCAAGAAGCAGATCTCGAATTTGCATGATGAGTCTCCACCCATTATCGTTTCCGTGCTGTCCATGGTGAATTCTTTCCCAGTTTTCATTGCGAATCTCGATATGATGCATCTTGCGGCAAGGCAGAACATTGGATTCGGTCCCTGGCTCTCCATCCAGACGCATCGTGTGTTTTTCAGTGAGACACTGTTGTTTGAGACCTGGTATGAATAATCCAATCCCATCAGATTGAAGAACTTGCACAGCCAATTAGCCATTGTCTCGATTGCCAGCGGTTCCTCCCCCTTACCGGGGATGAACTTGTTAATGACCTCTTTCTCCAGGCGCTCAGAGATCTCAGGGATGTTCTTGCCACCATTGGTCCCGAGGCGCGCAACAAGGCCCAGGAAGGATTCACGGATCTGGTTTCTGGCGGTTGCCACATCTGAAAGAGCCAACTCTATAGAATTGAAAAGGGCGTCCATCCTGAATGGCTTCAGGATGAAACTGTGGGCTCCAAGTTCCATGACGGTTTTTGCCGCATCGTAATCCGCAGTCACGAAGATGATGCACTGGAGGGGGTTCATGAGATGGATGTTCTTCATGGCAGTTATCCCGTTGCTTCGCGGCATCCTGTGGTCCATGAGGATAACATCGGGTTTTTCCTTCAGGGCGCTGTATAGAACGACTGCTTCCTCGCCATCATGGGCTTCTGCGATGACAACATGCTCCTTGATCTCCAGGATATTTTTATAGACCTCAAGTATCGACGGCTCGTCGTCCACGAGCATCAGCGTGGCCATGACTGGCACCTCCCTTCAAGCTTCGAGGATGAAACTCTCATCTTAAACCCCCCCGCCAATCGGCAATGTGACTGTGAACGTCGTCCCCCGGTCCACCTCGCTTTCCACCACCACGCTTCCGCCATGGTCCTCCACAAGGGTCTTCACGATTGCAAGACCCAGGCCGAATCCTGTTGTTCGGGTTGAAAAGAGGGGCTCGAAAATCTTTGCCAAGGTGCTAGGATCCATGCCGTGGCCTGTGTCTTGCACGGAAAACTCAATGCTGTCTTTGCCTGCCCTGGTTGATACGCTGATGGTTCCCCCGTCCGGCATCGCGTGATACGCGTTTGACGTGAGGTTGTCGAGTACCTGTTTCAATTTCCCGTCATCGGCAATGATCGTGGGAATGCCGTCCGGGAGGTCCAGCTTCAACTCGATGTTTCCCGGGATCGCATCAGATTTGGTGAAAAAATCCCTGATTAGCTCGTTGATGTTAACCTCGTCATTCATATTTGGTTTGCGGCTGCTGAATGTGAGCATATTCCCAATTATCCTGTCAGACCGGTCCACTTCCTTCTCAAGGAGATTCAACATATGCATGGTCTTCTCATCGATGTCCGGGAATTTCGTCTTAAGGAAAAATGCGACATTGTTAATAACGCTGAGGGGATTTCTCAATTCATGGCTGACGCTCGCCGCCATCTGGCCAAGGACTGCCAGGCGTTCCTGTTTGACCAAGGTCTTGTGGACGCTCTCCAGTTCCATGGAGACCAAATTGACGGTTTCCAGGAGCTTCTCATTGTAATCCTTAAGTTTCTCCTCTAGCTCTTTTCGTGCTGAGATGTCTTGGAAGGAGCCCCGGACCATGACTATATTCTTTCTTTCATCCATAACCGCTTCGCCTGTGGCTCTTATCCAGACTCGTTTTCCTTTAGCAGATATGATCTCCATTTCCTTGTCATATGGAATTCCTTTTGTGGCGCAATTGTTGAATACCGTGATGATAATGTCGCGCCACTCTGGTGCATAGAAGTTGATTCCCTCTTCCAGAGTAGGGGAATAGCCTATGGGCGTCTCGTGTATTTCTGCCACCGCATCTGACCAGGTGCAGATATTGGTCTTCAGGTCTACGCTCCACCCTCCGAACTTAGCGGTCTTCCCTGCAATCCGGAGAATCTCATAATTCCTCTCCAACTCCATCTCTGCCTCTTTGCTGGCAGTGATATCCTGATTCAGCACGATGGCACCATAGAGGCCACCCTTCTCATCGAAGATCGGCGCCGTGTAATTCAGGATGATCTTCTTCTTTCCGTCGAACGCATCTATCTCCAGGAGCTCTTCGCTGACGGTCACTCCATCGCGAATTGTTTTGGCCAGAGCCCAATCTTCCGGTGCGACCTCTTCTCCCGAGGGCAGTCGCCTGGCTTTGAAAACCCCGTATTCTGAAGGAGCGACCTTGGGTTCCGCGCCCCAAATCCTTATCCCGGCTGGATTGCCGCGAATGAGCTTCCCGTCCTTATCTGCGAACCACAACCCAACGGGAAGCACTTCGAAAATCTTTTGCAACTGGCTCTCCCTCTCTTTGAGGTTATGCCCGAGAATGGTCTTTTCGGTGACATCCCATACTGTTGATATCATAAGATTCTGCTCTGGTAGGGGAATGTTCCTCGCATCAACGAAGCGCTTCTCGCCGTCCTTGGTTGTGATGATATTGTCCAACCAGACCATTTTACTCGCATCCCCGGTGGCGATGTCTCCCATGATGCGCTTCACCATCTTTGTGCGGTATCCTTGGTCCGGATAAACGCACTCGAAGAAATGGGTGATGTCAACCATATCTTCGGCCTGCCAGCCATATATCTTATAGAAAGCGGGATTGGCGTATTTCACTTTTCCAGAATCGATGTAATTGATGGCAACGCCGATGTTTAGGTTGTCCAGGACCGTGTTGATGAACATGTTGCGGTTCCGCATCTCTGTGATGTCTTGGGCACCAACGATTGCGCCTCTGAACTCGCCGCCCTTGCCCAACAACGGGCTGATGGCCAACATAAGGTATCTGCTCTCACCATCGTTTCGCATGAATTCACTCTCAATGTTCTCGCTTCTCGCTTATGCCCATCCGGCATCTAGCAAGATTACGCTGGGCAATTTCGATGCTGTTCTCATCCATGAAAGAATAAATGGATTTTCCGATCATCTCATCCAATGTGTAGCCAAGTATATTGGCCATGGCTAGATTCACAAATGTGGTGTTCGCTTTCTCGTCAATCACCCACAGGCCCTCATGCATGGTCTCCACGAGGGTGCGGTACCTCTCTTCGCTGACTTTCTTCTCGTCCTCTGCGCGCTTCCGGTCTTCCAGGATACTCAGGAGGGCACGGCGGGAACGCTCGGATTCGCCCAGGAGTTTTCCCACATCGGACTCCAGCATCGCTCGCTCCTTCTCCACCCGGTCCTTCACAAGGATGTCATCGCGTATCCTTTCATATAATGCAAGAGATACGGTTTTTTCCCTCATCCTCGCAAGGAACTCGTCCGGTGGTATGAAATATGGATTGACGCAGATCTTCCCGTGGATGGCGACCACTGGATGCGTATGTATGATGTCAAGAAGTATGTTCGGCTCGAATCGCGCCTCATGATACTGGCAGATGGCTGTAGTCCTGCTTCCGTGGAAGTAATGGCTCAGTATCACCTCGTATTCGATCAATCGCTCTACCATAAGGGGCTCATTGTACACCCATGTCATCTCACCAGTCACCCTCAATCCGGAAAAACCATGGTCCAAGGCCATCCTTTCGGCCTCTCTGAGAAGACCTATCATTTTCTCTGGTTCGAATTTTCCATCCTTGAGGTAAGCATCGTGTTTTGACAGGATAACGAATTGGCCAGAGTCCATGTATCTGCCTATGTCGAAATCTGCGTGTTTGAACCATCCAATGATATCATCGGCCATGCTCTCATCTGTGAAAAACATGCATCTTTCGTTGTTCTTCAGCCCGCTGGCGATAAAAGGGATCACGATGGCCATCTGATCGTCCCGGTTTCTGTATATGCAGCAGAGATGGTCGCCCGGGCGGAAGCCTGCTACCTGTTCCTCGACCGATGGGAGCGGCGGCGCTGTGCTCAATCCAAACCCTCCTGGTTGGAATACCTGGGATTCTCGCCAGCCCGGCGGCACAGGTCATTGACTTCGCGCTTCAGTTCCTGAATACGGTCCTCACGGTCAAGCATGACGTCATGCCATCTTTTCAACTCCTCCAACTGGGTGCGGATCTCATCTTCCGCCAGCTTGCGTTCGGTGATGTCCTGTAATGTTCCCCTGAGGCCTATCACTTCCCCATTATCGCCCTTGATGGCCTCTCCCCTGGAGACCATCCTGCGCCTCGTTCCGTCCTTGCTCACAATATCCAGCTCCACCTCGTACGGCTCCCCTGTCCTAATGGTTTTTTCGGTTGTGGCATGGAACCGCTTCCATGATTCAGGCGTGTAATATGGCTCATGCTTGGAGAAATCCAGGGCATCATTGTTCCGCTCCAGGCCGATGATGTTGTACATCTCATCCGAGAGGAAAAGCTCCCTTGTCATCCTGTTCCAGGACCAGCTCCCCAACTTTGCCAGGTGCTCAGCGATTCTCAGATTTTTCTCGCTTTCCCTGAGTGCCGATTCTCCCTCATGCTTCTCATAAGCGAATACAAGGTCCCCGGCAACCTCCTCGAAAAGCGGCACCTCCTGTGGGTGTATGGCGCGGCCCATGTCGAGGCATGCTGAAATTATACCCATGAGTTCTCCGTTCCTCCCTCTCATCGGGACCAGTATGGATTGATGTGGTTCCTCGTGGGCGCAGAAGGTGCAATCTGCGCATATTGAGTGTTTCTTGTCAAGGATGACCGATGAATTCTCTCCCATCACTTTTATGATGCAGGGCGGCACCTCCCTGTCGACTTCTGGTGAATATCTCCATGGGTCCTTTCCATGCCTGCCGTAATGCGCGCGAGAGACCATCTCGCCAGTACGGGCATTGATGAATGCGATGGAGACATCGATGTATCCGCGTATTTCGGTGAGCAACCTGCAGGATGTGTTCAGGAGCCTGTCGAAATCCTCCTCCTTTACGATCTCTTGGTTTAGATTGCGTATGGATTGTAAGAAGGAGTTGAGGTTGTCAATCTCTATCTCATGTTGCTTGCGGCGATAAATCTCCCACATCTTGGTTATAAGCATGATGAGGGATGAAGCATCATCTTCGATGTAATCAGACGATTTATTGGCCACAGCGGCCACAGCAACTATCCGGTTGCCATCGGATATCGGGACGCAGAGAAGGTTCTTCAAGGGTACGTGGCCTGCTGGAATCCCCTTTTTGCCCCTGTGCTTTTTGGAATAATCATTCACAATTATTGCCCTACGCTTTCGGACGCAATCTCCCCAGAGGCCGGCATCAACGATGGGGAAGTGAAGTTGACCTGCTTGGATTTTGCATTGTTCATATGCAGACTTTGACCAGGAATGGACAGTCAGCATGGATTCATCGGCATTCATCCATCCAATGAATGAGATGCCGCTTTCCGTTATCCTAAGGGATGCATCCAGGCAGAAATCGAACAATTCCTGTTCGGTCGCTGTCGCAAGGCTATGCAAACCCAGCAATATCTCGTTTGTCAATTCCTGATGCCTTTTCATGCGTTCTATGGCCTTCCGTTCAGTGATGTTCCTGATGTTGCATTGGATTACCTTTATTCGGTTAATATAATAGACATTGCTTACGAACTCGGCATCAATTGTTCTGCCATCCTTGGTCTGCAGCGGCATGTCATCATATCGAACATATTCTTTTCTCTGCAATTCCAGGAAATTCCCCTTGTTGTTCGCAATGTCCTTGAATAAGCCAATGTCCCATATCTTCTTCCCGATGATCTCCTCACGAGTATAGCCCAGCAGGTCTGTGAGATATGGGTTCGCATCCTCTGCCTGGCCTGTCTCGGCATTTAGTATCAGTATGCCGTCCTTGGCGGCCTCAAACAACCTGCGATAACGCATCTCCGATGCTGCTAGCGCTTCCTGCCGTTTCATATTCTCAGTGATGTCCACTATCGTGGTGATGAAATATTTCGCATTCCTTTCCTCATCGCAATGAAGGACCGTGCTGACGTCCGCCAAGACCCGGCCTCCGTCCTTTCGGATGTAACTCTTTGTGAATCGGGCTGAGTTCAATTCTCCGGAAATCAGTTGGTTCAGGATGCCCTGGATCTCATCCACCTCTTCGGTGGGGGTGATTTCTTGCCATTTCGTGTTCGCTAACTCTTTCAACGAATATCCAAGCATGTCAGCAAAGGCTTTGTTGACGCGGAGGCCTCCGTCTATTTCAATGATTGCCTTTCCTACATTGGATGATTCGAACATTTGCCTGAACGCCTCCTCGGTCGCCTGCAAGGCTTTGTCCTTTTTCGCAAACTCGGTCATATCCATGCCCGAACTGAGGTAACCGGTGATATTGCCGTCGTCATCATAGAGGGCAGTCTTTTCCCATCTGATGAGTCGTTCAGAGCCGTCTCGCGCAAGAACATGGCTATCTGTCCCTCTCAACTCTCTTAAATCCCCATTCAACAGGTTCCGTAATATGTCCTTTTCCCTTTTTCGGAGCCTCTTCGGGATAAACTCATCGAACCAGTTCTTGCTGATTATTTCGTTTACTGGCAATCCCAGGATTTCTGCCGCTTTTTCATTGGCCAGCGTGACTAAGCCATTTTTGTTGACGGCGATGAACATCACATCGGCCAGCTCCAGGTAATTCTTTGCCTCTTTTTCCAGACGTTTCCGATACCTGATATCCCTTGAGACCCCGGAGAACCCGGTTACGTCCCCATTTTTGTTCTTAAGTGCTTTTGACGATACCTCAATCGAAACATAACTTCCATCCTTCGCGCGCATCTCGTACTCGTGGAATACGCTGGTTTCTCCCCTCTCCACATCTAATATGTTCTTCATGATATGCGGCAGATCTTCCTTCCGGAAGTAATCCAGGACTTTGGTCCCAAGCACCTCTTCCGAGGCGTAGCCCAGCACTTTCTCCACCGATGGGCTTATGTATGTGACTCTTGTTTCATTGTCCAGCTGCCAGATAATGTCATTCACATTCTCGATTATGGCCCTCAGTAATTCCTCATTCCTGCGAAGGGACTCGGAAGCATTCTTCTGTTCGGTGATGTCCCTTATGTTTATCACAAGGCCGTTCACACCTGGTGTATTGAAATGATTGATGCCAACCGCGACAAGAAAATGCCAAGTGCCATCTGAATGTTTGAATTGAAACTCGGCGCGGCATTCGTTGCCTGGATTCCCGAGGCATCCTTCATAGGCTTCCAATACCGAATCAAGGTATTCTGGGTGAACATTGTCGCTGAAGAATTCATCCATGGGCTTGTGCATGAAACCCATCGGTTCTATGCCGAACATGCGTTCGAAGGAAGGGCTGGCATAGCACATTCTGAGTGATTTATCAACCACGAGTATAACATCGGTTCCATTCTCAATGAGGGCACGAAATTTGATCTCGCCGAATTTCGCAGGCGAGCGCCTTGCCTTCTTTGAAACACGATTCCTCCTCTCTCCTCTGTCGCTGGACATAACCACCTCGATTGAACTCATTCCCACATGTTCTAATCAGATGCGTAATATGAATATCATATATGGATTTAAATACTTTTCTGTGATATTATCAAAAATGGAAGAGAAGTTATCCAAGGAGTCACCTTCATTTTGACATTGGGCCAAACTTTCCGCTCCACTGGAAATCTACCAAGCCAGCAACTTAACGATGGAGGCGCCGCCAAAATCTCCCGACGCAGTTAATAACCGGCGCCCCATGGATACGGTTCATCACAGATTTCGTCATGGATATTCTGGGGAAATAGGAAAGTTCGTTGTAAACAGCACGGAACAATTCCAACATGCTCGATTCACAACACGATCATAATCGCGAATATTGGGTGAAGACATCACGCCAATTCGCGCACATTCTGGCTTGATGCATACCTTGATATGTTCGTTCTCGTACTCCATCATGACCCATTCCTGAATGGAACACGCAATGTGTTTGAAATAATGGCACACAATGGGCAATTTCCAAAATTCCTCGATGGAATTTTGATCCTCAAACGCAATGAACGAAGGCGCGGAGGGAATGGAACTCATAGGCGGTTATGCGCAGGAACTCAAGGCACCGTGCATAAGAAGTCCAATAAACCAGCAAGGCTTAGTATGAACCTCTCCATTCTTATCCATCTAAAGCCCCAAATCTTTGCCTCGCACCCAATAATGCTCAAACAGCTCCCCGCACCATTCCAGGAACCTGGAATCGGATGAAATGAATGCCATAGAATAATCCATTCTCCCGCCAGATTCCTTTAGGCAAATCAAGGCTTCCCTTTCGCTTCCGATTAGGAAGAAAGGCACCTTCTGAATCTTTCTCATAATGATCCCCATGTTCCTGTTCTCAATGTACTCGGAGGGGATGCGGATCCCTGGCCGGGTCAGCATATTGATGGCCAGCCCCGAACCAAGTTTTTCTATCTGTATTGACACGAAAGCGTCATTGAATTCATCCATTATGCAATTGATGAAATCCCTTGATTCAGCGTTTATCCGAAGGATGGCATTGACCGTGCTCATGGTCTCATTCAGCAATTGGCATTTTCTTAGCATCTGGAACATGTCAAAACCAGTTGGGATGTCGGATACATCATGATGTTCAAAATATGAGCCATGAAATGATATGAATTCGAAATCATCCAGTCTATTCATCATTATGCATCCCAACCGGGTAATCTCGAACGAACCATCTCTATTCCTCTTGATGAAACCATTATGGATCAATCTTTTTGAGTGTCTCGTGACCTCGGATGGCGGGAGTCCGGATGCTTGCATAAAGTCCCTGTGCCAAACGGGCCTGGCTGCTGCCAAGCGTATCATGCTAATCCTGGCAGGATGGGATAATTCGAATAACATGTCAACTTTTTTCATTCACCACCTCTCCACTCCCTATATAAATGTGTCAAATATATTATATTTTCTATTGATTTAAATTGTTTCTATCAAACTAAAAAAAAGTATATATGCCCAATTCGGTTGATAGCTTAGATAAGGGGGTAAAACCATGCAGGAAGTCAAGGAAATAAATGCCACTAACATGGCACAAGTGTTGGGGGACGAATATGCGAGGAAGATACTAATGGCCGTGCATCTGAAGCCGAAGACGGCCACGGAGATCTCCGAGACGAAAGGCATACCTATCGCCGCGTGCTACAGGCGGATAAAACTGTTGGAAGGGATGGCCCTTATTCACCGGGATGAGCAGATACTGACGCAGAAGGGGAAGCGCAGATGGAGTTACATATCGAACATACACAAGCTTGAGCTTTTCTATCGAGACGGAAATATGGCTGCTCGATGTGAGCTCAGAAACGGCTTCATCGGAGAGATGTAAGGGAGGAAGTTCATTGGAAAACAACCCGCAAGGAAAAATGGTAAAGAGGCTTTCCACAGGCGTTCGAGAGCTGGATGCGCTGATCGATGGCGGCTACCCAAAATCAAGGACCGTGTTAATTACAGGCGGCCCAGGAGTGGGAAAGACCATAATCGCCTTACAATTCATGGACAGGGTCTGCGCCGAAGGCTTGAGATGCCTCTACCTTGCCACTGAAGAAACCCCGGAGGAGTTGCGCCTGCAAGCCACCCAACTTGGCATACCCGCGGATGGCTACGAGGAAAAGGGGTGCCTGTGCATAGAACCTGCCCTTCACGAAAGAATGGATGATGTGCAATGGCAGAGAGGAAAGAATGCAGGGGCATCTTTCTTTCGAAAGCCTTTAGCCGCGATAAAATCCTCCAATGCGGATGTGTTGATATTCGATAACATAGGTTCTTACACCCTTGATACCACCATTGGCACTTTCAGGGAGCAGATGGATTTCCTTGTGAACACGATTCGCGAGAAGAACATGACAGGCCTAATTGTGTCTGATGAGACCATCAACGAGAGGTACAACAATGTGGCTCAGTATTCGGTGCATGGGGCTATTCATATGTTCAAGAGGGAGAACCCGTTCACTGGGCACGTGGAGCGTTTGATGAACGTCGTGAAAATGAGAGGCACCAATACGCCTTTGGGATATGTCAGGTACACAATCAATCAGAACGGTATCACCATCCAGTCGCAGAAATAGATAATTCGCTTATGATGCTGTTCATCGTTACATTAATAAGCGGTCCCTGGGTGAACGATTTTAGATCCTAAGTTTACATGGAATTCCAATCACAGCACTACCCTGAGCCTGCTCGCCACATCATCAGATGCCAGTATGTAAATCGGCGTGTGGGGTTTTTCTCCGTAGAACAATATCTTGGAGCCACGGTTCGTGACTTTCACAAAGCGGTCGCTCATCCCAAGGTTCATCTCAATAACGGGATTGCTCGAAGGCCATGAAAATGCAATGCATGTGCCCTTGTCGCTGAGAAGATGTGATATGTGGTTCTCCAGGTCATTCATTGAGTTCTGGCCGTAATAGGAGATGATTTGGTTAGCGTCAATTAGAAACAAACGTCCTTTGTTCGGAAACAGTCCCTCAATGAATTCGAAATTGAAATCAAGCGGGAATGAATCGCCATCAACCCTTATGATGCCAGCTTCCAGGGATCTTTTCTGAAGAAATTCCGCCGGGCCGATGAACTTCACCGCATCGGAACAGTTTTTCTCTGCCGGATCAACAGATTCCGATAACCCGAAGCCAAAAAGCCTGATGGATGGGGTTGTGTAAATCCCCCTTTCCTGGGTGGTGGCCTTCATTATGGATTTTACAATCCCACGGGCGATGTCCGCAGGCACGGTCCCGTCAAACTCGATGACCGTGTATCTTCCTGGTTCAGTGATCCCGTCCAATAATTCGCTTAATGCTATATTCGGAACAGTGGCAGCCAAATTGACTGTGGGCTCTGCGTCTTGCTCGCCCATGAAACAATCGAAGCGGCCATCGGAGAGGGAGAATGGCATCTCGGGGTTCCAAATGCGCTGCCCTCTCATCTTCTCAAGCCTCATAAACCGGAGTCGCCGTCCGCCGATATCCTCTGACTCCAGGGATATCACCCCATCGCCCATGTACTCCAGATTATTGCTGTCCGCGGTTTCCAGGATGAATATCGCATTGATATTGCTGCGCTCAACAAGGTCCTTCTGAAGCGTGTGGATGAGACGCTTGGGCGCGATGCCGTACTTCTCAGCGAGCGAATCGATGCTGTCCAACGCCACCATGGCCATTGGAGGCATTTTCGTTTCCAATTTCTCGTACAGACTATCTAACTCGGGAAGAAGGGAAGTAATGTCAATGGTCCATGTGTCTCCCTCGACCGAACCGGCGCTTGGTTCTGGATCATAATCCGACTCGAGGGATTCATCTCCATCCTCAACTCGGGATTCCAAACGGTCAAGCTCCTTCCTGCTGATGCGCCCTTTCTTCCTGTTTCTTGAACCTTCGTCCCTTCCCCTTGATAACAGCATATCAAAATCAATCCATTTCAAATGCCCCTTGAGGGATTGCTCGTCTATCCTTGCTGAAATGAAAATGGACTCTCCCTTGCTTTTGAATTGTTCAAGTATCTCCAATGCCAATGTGGTCTTGCCAGTGCCCGGTGCTCCTCTTATTATGAGAGAGCGCCCTCCCAATGAAAAGAATTCGATGATGTCCGGGGGTAGGGTTCCATGTTTCTCCTTGTGTTGTGTCATAGTATCAGCAACTGTTATCATTAAAGTGATATGTCATGTAATATTTATAAGACCAGGGTACAATATTATCAAATTTGATATTGATATTTCTTTGTTTTTTTAATGATAATCATGCATGATATCCATGAACATAGCTTAAAAGCAAATGATGGAAATAATCTGCCTAGGTGATTGCGAAATGAACCTGAAAAACATGACAAAAATGTGCGCAAGCGTCCTGCTTGCATTAATGATAGTGGGAATGCCCTTGTACCTGGTGACGTCATCCGTCTTCGGTTCCAAGGGGAATTATGACTTAAGACCGCCAATTCTGGAACCTGAGCTGACAACTGAAATTGGTTTGTCTCCGATATGCACGATGCTGTATCCAACAACGGTGCAGATGACGGGGAACACCATTTTCAATTTGGAAGGCATGATTAACCTAGATGATTACTTTTCGAACCCCGATGATGACGTTCGCCTTGCTTACTACATCGACTATCCATCAGATGTCGTTGATGTGGTTCTTGAGGGGAGCAGGATAACATCGATAACGACTCTAGGGGTATATGGTGATTTCATGTTAACCGCCATTGCCAGCAATTACTACGGTTCGGCAGAATACAATTTCATCATGCTCGTGGATCCAAAAGAAACGCTTGTGACCTATGAGGACGAAGCCATATGGCATGATATGGGCGTTTACATCCCATCAAGCACCGATTGCTATGAAGTGGAAACAACCCAGGGCATCTCTACCGAGGTGGAGATGTCATATGGCGAGCCAACGCTCATGTCGATCATACCAGATCCCGATTGGTTCGGAGAGGGAAGGATACATCTCCAAATTTACGATTCGCCTTACTGCATACCCACACCGCCATTGAGCCAGGAACAGGTATGCATGGAGGATGACCTCTCTTCATGGTTCTACGGATGTTTTGAGTTCGACGTTGCGGTGAACGGGGTCAATGACCCTCCCACCTCGGAAGGGGCGGCTCCAATACGGTTGACCATGACATCCGACAGCTCTTATTCATTGGTTGAACCGATACGATTGGACAAGCTGTTCACCGATGTGGATAGCGAGATGACATATTCATGGAGTTCACTAAACGGGTGCGCGTCAATAGATATTAGGGGGAATGAAATTGTCGGTTTTTCCACCAAGGAGAATGTGGGAAGCGACATTCTGCGACTCGTTGCGAATGATGGAGAGTATGTGGGAACTTACGAATTCCCTGTTTGCATCATCCCAAAGCAAATTCTAGACATGGAAGAGGATGTCTCCTCATATCTCCAATTGGATGAGTATGTGGATGTCCAGACGCAGGAATATTCGATGAATCAAATCGGGTATATCCAAGCTGAGATTTCCTTCGATGAAGATGATGCGCCCTTCGCCACATTGACCCCCGGCCCAGATTGGAACGGCGCTGATGCGGTAGGCCTTTCCGTGTATCCCGTCACCACCTCCATTAATCCGCCTTTTGATTCAGATTCCATCAACTGCCTCCCCCCAGGACCGTCCATTCCGCCGATGCCTTATGTTGAATACGCATATTATGAGTTCATTCTAAACGTTGCTCCAGTCAATGACCTCCCATACTCCATACCTGGTGCTTGGATAACAATGATGGAGGATATGCCCCTGTCGAATGCGTTCAATGTCGGAGATTGCTTCGGTGATGTGGACAGCGACCTGGACTTTGTTTTGGGAATGACCCCCGCATCCAGATTGGATGTGGATATAGACAATGATGGATTCGTGAACATCATGCCGGAGGAGAATTGGTTCGGATCTCAATTAGTCTGGTTAATTGCCACCGATGGGGAATACACCGTCTCCCTGGATGTGCCGGTAACCGTCCAACCGGTGAATGACATCCCATTCGCATCAGAACTTCCAGAAACAGTGACGGTTGACGAGGACAACATGATATCTATCAACCTGGCAAATTACATCGCTGATGTTGAAGATGCGCTCTGGTACAGCTTCCTCAGCAATGATACGAATACAACCATGGTTTTGGATGAGAAAGCGTGGAACCTTAACATCACCCCAGACGAGAATTGGAACGGGATTGTTCAGATAACCATCTTCGGCGCGGATGATGAGTACCAGGTCGCAAGGAATCTCACGCTCGAGATCCTCTCGGTGAATGATGTGCCGATCGTGGCTTCTACACCTCAAATCACCTTCCTGGAAGGCGAGAGCTCATTGTTGGACCTTATGACCATATTCACTGATGTCGACAGCGAGCTACAGTTCTATGCCTATTCTATGAATGGAAAGGTGATCTGCCAATGCAATGGATTGAATGTCATAAGCATGACGCCGGCAAATCCGCATTGGTATGGACATGATGTCCTTCGACTGGTCGCCTCTGATGGGGAGTACATAGTAAGCGTGGACCTGGATGTCAATGTCCGGCCGGTGAACAATGCTCCGATAAACAGATCGTGCATCAGTGGAATAACCATGGCGGAGGACACTGAATTTACATTGTCCCTCCTGGGCTTGTTCGAGGATGTGGACGGGGACAATATCCATTATACCGTAACGGTAGGTAGTGACATAGTCGCCGGATTTGATGATGGTTCATTGACTCTGGCAATCAGACCAGATGAGAATTGGCATGGCTCCACATCCTTCCAGCTGTATGCAAGTGACGGCATGAGCTCTGTATGCCAGGACATAAGCGTAGTCGTGACTTCGGTGAATGACGTGCCGTATCAGTTGCGTGCGATCCCATCCATCATCTTGCCTTCAGGCAATTCGACCATAATAGAACTGAGCAGCTATTTCGAGGACGCAGAAACGAGACGATTGGACATGGAGGTCATCAGCGGAGATAACATTACGGTGTCCAAGTTGGATGTCTTTGGGTTCTTCGAGGTCAAGACCGCGGACGCATGGGAAGGTTCAGATACGATACAAGTGAGCGTAAGCGACGGAGAAAACATCGTGGAAGCGACCATTTCGGTCTCCGCTTACTCGGAAAAAATCGTATTGCAGAGCGCCTCCTCAGATTTCAACGTCCTTCAATCGATATCATGGATGGGCGTTGGGTTCGTGGTTGCCGTGGCAGCGTTCGCATTGTACAGCACAACCGGGAATCACACGTCAAATGCCAGAGCTGCACAAAAAGGGCGGGTCATCTGAGAGAAAAAAGCCGCAGCAATGCGCTGCGGCTTCTTTTCAATTTTGGAAGGTGAATGAAAATGAACATAAGCAAACATGAAAACAAGATAATAGATGCCACCGAATTGCTCATGGACAGCGACATGGAAAAAATTCTCCTAGGAACCTACGAGAGATGCAAATGCGCCCCCGAACTCAGTGAGATGTACGGCATACCCACGGTTACTTGCTTCAAGAAGATCAAGGTTCTGAAAAAGAGAGGTTTGCTCAGGGTCACTGAGACAGTCCGGAGCGCCAATGGGAAAACCATGGAATACTATACGGCGAATCTGGAGAATGCCTACGTATTCTATGATTCCGGCAGGATCAAGGTGCGCTTCACAGTGGTCCTTCAGATGGCGGATGATTTCAGGAAACGGTTCGAGCGAGCAACCGGACTTTCTAGGGCCAGTGGAGATACCGGGGGATATCAACCATGATAATCTTGGACAGCAATATAAATACAGAATGGACAATGATGAGATTGAAAGGAAACGGTGAAACACATGGACGCGATTGAAGCTTCGAAAATTATCTCGGACGAGTACGCTGCCAAGATTCTTGCCGCAACATTCCGAAGGCCGAAGAGCGCCATCAAGCTTAGCCAGGATCTTGGCATCCCGATTGCAGCCTGCTACCGTAGAATTAGGATGCTGGAGAATGCCAGCCTTATACGGTGCGAGGAGCGCATCCTCACCCAGAAAGGAAAGAGGATGAGCGTCTACATATCCAATCTGAAGAATGCATACATCTTCCTGGAAGATGGCAAAATGCGTGTGCGCTTCGAAATGAAATCCGGCAGAACCGTGGATTATGAAGGAAACCTGGAAATGCTTGGAATACCCCTCCAGGCAACCGTTTAGGATGAACTCTCTCCTCCTCCGGGCCGGGACAAACCATACGTCCTGGCCCACTCTTTTCTTTTTTGAATAAAAAACAAGATATCTCAGGCAATCTTTTTATACCCGGTTTAAAACATGGTATCAGGTTAGGAAAAGCCTCGTGCATGAGAACCATGAGAATATGATACCCAGGTGGAGGCATTGGAGAAGTTGAATCCCGGCCAGCGCATACAAACATGGATGGCTCGGCCGGATTTATTTTTCTGGGATAATGACATAATGACATACGGAGATGATAAGAAGCGCGGCATGATGGTATGATTATTGGCAATGATATTGGTAGGTCAATGTTTATATTACATCCTAACGTCCTTTTTTGGATGATGAAAAGCATATATCCAATTTGGAAGGCGATTGCGATGATCGGAGGCGTGATCGCCTTGATGGGGATCGTGGTGGGCCTGATAATAGGGATATTGCCTGAGAACATAATCACGATACGGATTTTTGAGATAGGGCTATTTTCCCTATGCATTCCCGTTCTTATGAGGGAAGCCTGGTCGACACTGAAGGAAGTGAGATGTTCACTGACTGGTTTGAAACTGTTTCTCGCTCTGATAACCGCAACGCTTGGCGTTTTCATTTACCTTGCGGATCTGGGTGGCGGGATCCTAACATATGAATTGTTTGCCGTAATCGCACTCATGGTGGTTGTGTTGGTCATGGTGACACTGGGCTTTGACACGCTCTCCAGAGGTGCCAGGATAATTATGAACGCTAACAGGGAGGGGCTTCGTGCCCCCGCATACGTTTAAATATCGCTCCACTGATTATCCTTTGCGAGATTTCTATCCCAGAGGTCCGACACCATATGCCAGGTCAGGAAAACAACAACGAGCCAAAGGTAAAGAAGAACGGAGAGAAAAACAAGGAATCGGAAGTAATCCAGAAGGACATAGACTCTTTTTCGCTTCTGGATGGCGCGACATCCTATTCCCCTGCAATCAACATGGAGCTGGATGACCAGAGGAAGGTGGCCGCCGATTCCACTCGCCCGCTGGAGGAGCGCCTTGAGGCATTCGAGGACATCAAGGACTCCGAGATCGGCGACACGAACATGGCCCGCGCCCGCAATGTCGAGCATCTCGTCGGGCTGCGACAGATTTACCTGAAATTTGACGGCGGGAATCCAACCGGCACTCAGAAGGACAGGATATCTTTCACCCAGGCCCAGGACGCGCTCCGCCGCGGGTATGACACCATGACTGTGGGAACATGCGGGAATTACGGGGCCGCGATCGCTCTCGCAGCTTCCGTTGCCGGCCTGAAGTGCATCATCTACATCCCTGAGACGTACCACACGAAACGGATCAAGGAGATGGAGGACATGGGCGCGATCATCAGGCGGGTTCCAGGCAATTACGAGGATTCCGTCAAGATTTCCGTTGAGGCGGCCGATAAGGATGGCATGTACGACGCCAATCCGGGTGGCATCAATACGCCTATCCAGTTGAGAGGGTATGCCCAGATCGCATTCGAGATATACGATGAATTGAGGGACGCCCCTTACGCTGTCGCCTGCCCTGTCTCGAACGGGACGACGCTGGCCGGCATCTACAGGGGATTCCTCAGCCTCTACAGGCGCGGCAAGACCTCCAGGATACCGAGGATAGTCGCCGGCTCGTCCTATGGAAAGAATCCCATAGTCAACGCGTTCCTGAAGAACAAACCCAAGTGCGAGGACCTGAAGCCCGAGGCGGTCAAGGAGACCGAGGTTAACGAGCCGCTCATCAACTGGCATTCGATGGACGGGGACCTTGCCCTTGACGCGATCCGCTCATCCAAGGGCTGGGCCGCCGATGCCACTGACAAGGAGATGATGCATTACGCGAAGCTCATCAGGGAGAAGGAAGGCATGAACGTGCTGCCAGCTTCAACCGCCGGACTTATTGCGCTTCTTGAGAGGCATGCGGAGAAGCCCCTGCCCGGCGACCGGTACGTTGTGATACTCACCGGGAGGAAGACCTGATGGCGAGCCTGGATGGGAATGCGATTGTCTATTGCGAGGGATTCTTCAACACAACCAATGGCAAGACCGCCCACGGCCTTGTCAGGAAGACCAGGCGCTATGACGTGGTGGCGCTGGTGGATACAAGATACGCAGGCAATGACGCAGGCGATGTTCTTGACGGGAAGAATTACGGCATCCCGATATTCCGTACCATCGATGAAGCGCTGGCTGCGTCCAGGGAACGAGGGACGCCGGCAAAGTATTTCGTGAACGGAATCACGCCTGACGGAGGCGCGGTGAGCCCTGAGACGCGTGCGGCCGCAAAGCGAGCGCTTGAGCTTGGCCTGTGCGTTGATTCCGGCGCTCATGACTTTCTTTCCGATGACCCGGAGCTTGCCATACTGGCAGCATCCAAAGGATTGAAGATAAGGGACGTCCGGAAGACGCCCGGGCGGAAAGAATTGCATTTCTTTTCCGGCAAGATTGATGAAGTGAAATGCCTCAAGGTGGCCATGCTGGGCACAGACTCGGCCGTGGGAAAGCGAACTACCGCATGGATCCTTGTGGATGCATTGGTGAAAGCCGGTTTCAAGGCCGAGATGGTGGGCACCGGGCAGACTGCCTGGATGCAAGGCGCCAAATACCATATCATACTTGATTCGCTCATCAACGATTTCATCAGCGGCGAGATAGAGCATGCGGTGTGGTCTGCCTGGAATGAGAACCGGCCCGATGTCATCGTCATCGAGGGCCAGGGCAGCCTGATGAACCCCGCCTACCCGGGCGGCTTCGAGATACTGGCAGCCGGGCGACCTGATGTCGTTATAATGCAGCACCCGCCGACCAGGAAGGAGTATGATGGGTTCCCGGGCTACAAGCTGCATCCTCTGGACGTTCAGATAAGGGCAATAGAATTCATCAGCGGGAAGCCGGTAGTGGCCATAGCCATCAACCACGAGGGCATACCGGCAGCGGACATCCCCCGGGTGGTGGAGGAGACGGGCAAGTCGGTGGAGCTGCCCGCGATCGACCCGCTGACCCAGGGCGCGGATGTGCTTGTGGATGCGTTGCGGCCGCACATCAGGAAAAGGAGATGAGGCATGGACATCCTCTGCCTGGATTCCATAACCGTCTCCGAGCCCTTAATCAAGGGAAGATCCGTTTCTTCCAAAATTGTTTTGAAGCACCTGGATGGCAGAACGGAATCATTCGTTTTCCAGATGAGATACGAATCAAAGGCCGATGTCCGGCATCTCGCTCTCTACCGGATGGCATCCGCCATGCCGGTCATGAATTACGGGCTTTTTGCCAATTCCATCATTCTGGATTTCCCTGTTTCAAGGGCGGATAAAGCGTTGCTGGATGACCTTCTCGGCATATTCTCCAGGGACATATTCGTCAACAAGCTGGTGCGCAGGAGGACCGCGCATCTCATTGAGAAATACCTGCCTGCCGGAGACGATATCATTCCGGAGAATGCGGAGCCAAGGGCCAGCATTCACGCGAGGGAGATAATTGCCGATGATGTTATCGCCAATGAGCCGGACGCCAACAAGGTCGGCATCCTCTCCAGCGGCGGGAAGGAAGCGCTCACCAGCTACTCCATGTTGATGGAGCTGGGCGCGGATGTGCACCCGCTCTACGTCAATGAGAGCGGCGGGCACTGGCGCACCGCGCTCACAGCGTACCGCCGACATCTGGAGAGCGAGTCCAACACCATGCGCCTGTGGACCCATGTGGACCGGCTGTACCTTTTCATTCTGGCCCACCTCAAGATTGTGAAGAAAAATCATCGCCAGATAATCGGTGACACTTACCCGAT
>CALKWP010000191.1 GCA_938004075.1 uncultured Methanomassiliicoccales archaeon | reverse complement strand
GAGATGGTGATTCGTGACTGGAGTTCAGACGTGTGCTCTTCCGATCTCTGGTTCTATTTCAATCCAAATTTCGACACGCCCATATTTGTTCTCGTCTAGCGCCGCAGTCTGCTTGATAATGGCTTCTCGTTGTAATGATGACCAGTGCCCTGTAATTACATCAATGACGTAGAACAGTCCTTCTTTCGTCCGGCTCATTAGCACCCCGGCTGTGGCTGCCCCTCCGCCTTCTGTAGCAGCCTTATCCCAGTATCGTACAAATCGAGCTTCTCTTGGGAATTCGTCTACTAGTTCCCCAATCCATTCTTGCTTAAACATTTGGCCTTCCAATGGCTTAGGAGTTCCTTGGTATTCCGCTCCCCATGCGCGTGGACCCACATCGGATTTTAGAGCGAGTAATGCCCCGACGGAAAATCTTCTCGGCGCTAAAGGTTCTCCCTGCATTCTTCTTAGGGGGTCTGGTTCGCCAATTGCGCTGGGAAGGTATTTGCGATTGTATTCATCTCTGTCTTCTTGAGATTCGGCCAATGCAGGATATCGCAGAACTTTCCACTTCTCTCCTGAGGTATTCAGAATTCTTCCGGCTAAGTCGTCTTCATGCCACCGTGTCATAATGACGATGATACGGCCATGTTCCCAGATACGAGTACGAAAGGTTGTTCTCCACCACTCCCATACCTTTTCTCTTTGATTTGGGTGATAGGCTTCTTCCCACGATTTCACAGGGTCGTCAATAATTCCAAGTCCAGCACCCTTACCCGTAATAGGCCCACGTACACCTGCGGAATATATCTTGGAATTGTAGTTTACTAGAGCCCATTTCTTGCGTGACCATTTTCCCGGTTTACGAAACATCTCTGGGAAGAGGTTATGGTATGCATCCGAATACAGCAAGTCTTTAGCGTTGCCGACCTTTTCGTTTGCTAAAGACGCGCCGTATGAACACACCATAACAGGAAGGCTTGGGTTCTTCGCTAACCAGAATGGAGGGAAACGCACGCTAACCGTTTCTGACTTTCCATGTTGCGGGGGCGCAATAATCATCAGACGTTCGGTATCCCCCCGCAATACTGATTCTAAGTTCTCGCATAAGTTTTCGTGAAATGGTTCGGGAAAATACTGTGGGTAAGTGTATGTGATGAAGTCCACAAAGTTATTTCGAGCTAGAATGCGGCTTGCGTATTCTGCTTCGGCATTGTCGGCATATTGTCTTGCGTAGGCCTTGTTCATGCATTTATGACTTAGATGACTGTGTTGCGTTAGTCGCCAGTATTTTTCGCAGTTCTTCATCACTCATTGCAGAGTAATCAAAAGCTTCTATGTTTAGATTGGCGTTGACATTTTTGCTTATCTCGTTGGGCTGTCCTAAAGTGAGCCTCTCCATTTTGGCGCCCTCCAGGAAGAATCCTAGTATGTCCGTTACGGTTAGTTCATTTTCATCTAAAGTACGTAATCGTTTTACAGCGGCTTGCTGTAAAGCTTGAGCTATTTTGATATGACGGTCTTCCATCTCCATTACATCTTTAACGTGTTTAGCGTTCTTTAGACGATAGACTTCTGCGTCCCAAGAATTCGCCCTAATCATCCAAGAGTGCTCGGAAGACCATCTATACCATAGGCGAAGTTTAGAGGAAGTGACACTTCCGTATTTCTCTTTTATTGCTTTAGGGATACTTCTGATATCTGGGTCCAGTCTCATATACACCACAAAGGCGGAGTAAGCTTTTGCGGTTTCATCTGGTAATTTCTCCCAGATATCAGTATTGATTGCAGCAGGTATTATTGAGGTCATTTGTATAGCATCACCCAGGCAAACCGTTCTACTTGTCGAGTTAAACTGTCAATTCCAATGTTTATGTAGTAGCGTGGAACTGATAAGGTCAAGTTCTTCTTCTTGAACTGGTCAATCCCTTTCCATTTCAGTGTAGGGATTTCTTTATGCAAATGATAAAGGGTTTTACTGTCGCATACAAGAGGTTTCAGGATTCCCATCTCGGATTGAGCCTCAAATGTCTCTGCGTTACGCTCTACGCCGTACAGTAAAAGATAGACGTGTAGAAAATTAGCCCATAGTTGTTTAGTTAGTTCTATGAACTTATCTAGTGTTGTATAGCAAGGGCTTCCGTATAAAGATATTGCTGTTTTCTCGCCTCTGTTGGACAGAATATCAGGTTGATAAATATCCTTCTTCTCACATCGGTAGCCCGGATGATTTATTTTAAATTGTTCGAGCATCCCTTCCGAAATATCGATTCCGTAGTATTCGTGTGGCATTAGTTTCAGCCAATCGATGCTACGTCCTGTACCACAGCCGAGGTCTATGATATTTGGAACACAACCATGTCTTTGTATAAATCCATATATGAATTTATCTGTAGCAACTAGTTGGTTAGTGTTGTCGTGTAAATCATATTCACGAGCAATACTATTGTAGTGATTGCTTACTTGTGAGTTTTGGGCCATGAGCGTGTTTCCGATTCCCGGAACATTTTTGGCTCTACATCTAGAAGCCATGGGATTTCGATATGGAAAGGGTCTCCAGAGTACAGTGCATTAGCAAGGGTTTTCCAACTTTGCTTACATGCCTTACAGGGTTGTACTTCCGGGAAGGGCTCTTGCGAATGGGCTGCATGGGACGCCAACATTCTGGCTGCACATTGAGTGCTTCTGTCAGAAATCCATTTGGGCGCATTGTTTACGCAAGTGCGATAGAAGCATTCCTCCCATGTTTCTGTAGTATGGCGAATAGGTCGCAGTACTCGGTCGCCGTAGTAAACAACTTGTCGAATACCGGGTAACCGAGTACATACTTTATCAAACCATTTAGGCCATGCTCTGGAAGCTATGGCTAAATTGTCTACACCAATAGCAGTCATAGCAATTTGCGATAATCTTTGCCGGGATACTGTTACTCCCATTTTGGCTAATACTGAATAGGCTTCGTTATAATCCCATTTATTGTCCTTGACCGCTTTCCACACGTCACCTTCGGTCCAATCGTAAATTGGGTACAGATTGAACAGATTAGGGTTATCTGGCGCATAGGAACGAGACCCTTTGGAACTCTGAATAGCAAACAAGCGATTTCTACTTTCTGTAGTGCGGATACCGACAACAGCAACCGTAAACTTGCCGGGAGGGTTTGGGTACTTTTGTGGATTCACAAGATAGTAGAGATTAATATTCTCCAAATCCTCTTCGGCGTAATCGGGGAAGATTCTTACCCATTGCTCCGGTTGTAATAGTGGGTCGAAACACCAATAGAACGGCATCTCTCTATTGTAGATGTTAGGGGCCGCCTGTCTGTTTACAATCCAATGCATATTCACTTCTGGTCGTTGAGCGGTCCGCTCCACATACTCAGCAGTTCCCGGATAGAGGATTTCATCATCTCGGAACATTACTTCTACAGGAAGTTTACCAGCACTTCTCGCAGCCAATATCGCCATCTCCAATAAAACGCCGCTATCCTTCCCGCCGGAGAATGACACAACGAGACGATGGCCCTCTTTGTAACAATCGTACAATCGGTCATAGGCTGCTTGAAACACGTCTTTTTGGATTACTTTTCTACCCATTCGCAACTCCAGGTTCCGGGTAGTAAACCCGTGTTATTTTTCCTGTTAGATTTCTTTTGCAGAAGGCGAATATCTCACTTTCTGTTTGCTCTTCGTAAGGACGGTTATTCTCGGACAGTACAGATACCAACTCACTGCCGACAAAAGAGGGATACTTGTTTGAGATGTTCAGCACTTTGTTATGTGTATCTTGAATGTATCCGAGTCGGAGTAGATACCATATTGCAATGTAGTGGGAACATTGAGGAATTCCGTTGTATTTCTTTTTGATTACTTTACCCAGTTCCTGCATGTTACTCTGTGATTTGAGCCAATCATTTGTGTATACAAATAAATCGGTTTCAAAGCTGATAAAATCCGCCTGAACCTCATTGCATAGGTAATGCAGTAGAGGGAAGTAATCTGACCGCTTGAGTCTTCTCAAATGCTGATCGTCCACTAGGATAATGATGGAGCCTTCCGTTGTAGTTGTAATTTTCCGGGCCTCATCAATATGGTAATCAATGACCAGTCGACTTGGGGGACTGTCTGTCAAATACAGATGACACACCTCAATAGACTTTATAGCTTTACTGTCGTGTTCCATTTTTCATCCAATTGCCATCGAGCAATTCCGTTACTGTCCAGGTAGAACCGTGCTAATTGCAGCAACTTGGCGGCGGGGTTGGGTCCAAGTACTTCAACTACTAGTGCCGCCTGCTCAGGGTTGAATACTGCCGTGATTGTTCGACCAGTCATATCCTCACGAAGAACATTTTGACGTTCAAGCTCCGAATTCGCTGTATCGGATTTTAGGTCAATGATTTCCTGCATTCGATTACGACTTTCAGACGCGGATGTGATTGTTCTCTTCTTCGCATCAACTTCTGCTACGGTGGGGGTGATTTCAACAGCAGGCAACCATGCCGCTGAGAATTCGGAGCTTGCCTGCGCTTCGGGAGCGGGCAAATCTTCAATCAAAGCAGACAATTCTTTTTCGGACATTCCGAGACTATCTACAGCATGTTCGAGCGCTCCTAACGCACGGAGGTCTTTCAAAATCTCAATCGTCAATTCGATATCTTCTGAACCTCTAGCTCTGTTATGCCGAAGGGTGCTGATACGCATTTGTTCCATAGTCATGTCAACAAACACAACGGGAATCTCTTTGAGACCCAACCGTTGGGCAGCTCGCCAGCGGTGCTCTCCGTCAACGATTTCACGAGTAGCTCGATGCACAAGAATTGGCTGTGTAAAACCGTCTTCTGTCATCGAAGATAGTAGTAGTTCGAAATCACGCTCGGTTTGCCTGTTCGGATTATAGGCATTCGGGTAAATGGTTTCGGGAGAAACGTAGTCCACTTTCAACGTCTTCAATGTGGAAATATTTTTCTCAACAGCTTTGCGCCCCAGCTTTTCTAGATTACGGGTATCTTGACGCTGTAAGGGCTCAACAGTGGGTCTATTTGGGTCTGTCATTTCCTACTCCTTAACGGAATCCAGAAGTTGTTCCGAATATAACGGTTGGTCATCTTTTTGAGCCGCATAGTTGAGGGCTTCTTGGTTGTTCTGGTACATTTTACACAGAAGGTAAATACCCTTTGCAGTGTCTTTTCCTGCGAGTATTTCTGTCACTTGGGTTATTTGCCTATATTCGTAACCATGCACTTTGAACAACATGGTTATATTCTTCTTCTCCTTTAACATCTCACTTTTGTCTTGGTCGTAACGCTGTCGTTCGAGAGCACGCTCTTGACGTATTTGCTCAGTTACTTGGTCAACGGTTAGCTTGTCACCTGGGTTGCGTAGATGCAGCTCAGCCGAAGGAATGTCGTCAAGCATTACTTTCATTTCTACGTCATCCAACATCAGGGAATCGGCAACGTGGTCAAGAGCGCCCATGTGTTGCAAGTTTCGCAGAACATCAGA
>CALKWP010000190.1 GCA_938004075.1 uncultured Methanomassiliicoccales archaeon | reverse complement strand
GGAAAGCTGGAGCCAGGAACTGCCCTCACCTTCTGTGAATGCGGAAAGTTCTTCTATCTTGCATGCATATATGAAATTGACGTGTGTCCGATTTGCGGTTTCGAGCTCGTCACCATCGAACTGGAAGAGCAATCTGCTCCAATAAATGAGCCAGATATCGAAATAGCACGTGAAAATGAAGAAGGAACAGACATAATGGAGATATTTTATCAATGCCCTGTGTGCGAGGCTTATGTTCAGAATGGTGCCGAAAGATGCAAATGCGGTGCGATTTTTGACAATAAGGATGAATACACGTACCTCTGCCCGCAATGTGGATGCGAGGTTGAACCCGATTCTGATGCTTGTCCACAATGTGGCACGAAGTTCGAATGAGTCAGACCAAAATGTTAATAGACACAAGCCATCTACTGTTCGATGATGAGGGCCGAGGTGCGCATCCAGGTAGAGTCAAGTGCTGAAATGATATCCAGCATATTGAGCAGCGAGTCGAACGACGAGATATCCCGTAATTGCATAGATGTAAAACATGAACGAAATGACGTCGTTATAACTATAAATGCAGAGGACATTGTCGCCTTGCGGGCGGCATTGAACTCATACCTGAGATGGACCAAGCTCGCAATAGATACGAACGAAACGATAGGAGGAATTGGATGAACGACATAAGCCAGGAGATGCAGGGAAAGATAATGCAGTTTCAGCAGATCCAGCAGCAGATACAGGTCATAGCCCAGCAGAAGTACCAGATAGACATGCAGGTCACCGAGATAGAGAAAACCGTCGAGGAACTGTCCAAACTGAAGAAAGGCGCAGAGATTTACAAGAGCGTCGGAACTATACTTGTCAAGAACAATGACAAGGAAGGTCTACTGAAGGAGCTTGAGGAGAAGAAAGAGACCCTGGAGATACGTGTGAAGACGCTCGGCAACCAGGAGAAGACCCTGAGGGAAATGCACCAGAACCTGCAGAAGGAACTCACCGATGCCCTCCAAAAGGAAAAGGCATGAGAAAGGATTACGATAAAGAACGAAACATGCTGGCCAGCGGCAAGAATGTCATCTTGCTTCACTCGAACGCGGACTTGGACTCTGCGGGTTCGGGAGTGGCGTTATCCCTGCATTTCGGAATAGATAGCATTGCGGCACCAGGAGGAATCAGCCACCTGGGCAAGCGATTGCTGAGTCTTGTTGGTGTTGAAGCAAAGGAGAGCATTGGCTCAAATGATTACGACCGCTTCATTGTGGTGGATGCCCAGGACGATTCATCGCTGGGCTACAGCGGGACGCCCTGGAACAAAACCCTTGTCATCGACCATCACAAAATCAAAAGCACAATCACATCCAATCACTCAATCATCGAGGAAAATCTCACTTCGACCTGCGAACTGGCATGGAGAATAATTGGCCAACCAGAAAGAATCTCCAGGGAGATAGGGTTATGTCTGCTCTCCGGAATTGTCTCCGATACCGGGCACATGAGAAGGGGCGGCAGCGAAACTTTTGCGGCCATATCCGAGATTCTCGCTTCATCCGGTCTTTCCATGGAAGAGGTCATGGCTGTCTTCGAAGTTGCAGAGGACCAGGACATTTCCAGAAAGATGTCCAGGTTGAAAGGCGTCCAGAGAATGCGCTATGAGAGGTTCGGCGACTGGATTGTGGCCGTCAGCGAGATTGGCGCATTCGAGTCTGCAGTTTGCAACGCCCTTCTCTCTCTCGGCGCTGATGTTGCATTTGCGGGTTCACAGAAGGATGATGAATTCAGGATAACCGGAAGAGCGAACTCCCAGGCCCAAAAAGCTGGAATTCATCTTGGGGACCTCTTCAATCGCATAGCGGGTGAATCCCAGGGCGAGGGAGGAGGCCATGATGGGGCCGCTGGATTGACGGGAATCGGCGATGCGGAAGCATTGCTTGACATATGCATGCAGAATGCGGCCAGCGTTCTGAAAAACACAAAGAAAGAACGCAGGAGCAATGAGGAAAACGTATTATAGTGTATCGTGATTAGCCAGAAAGGAGTTTGAATGGCAAGCGCACCGAGTCCGCCCCCACAGGGCCAAGCCAGTTCCCAGATGCTCATGATGATGATGATATTCGGAACGATGTTCATAATGTTCATCCCCGAACTCAGGGACGGCGTCGGCAACGTGGCAGGCATAATTCTGGAACCGATCATTGGTTTCAACGGCTTGTATCCTGTGCTTACCGTCCTCTTTGCGGGCATCGGATTGGTCACCTTTTCCAGCGCCGTTCGGCATTACTTCATAGACTGGGTTGATTCTGCGGAGAAGCAGTTCAAGATGAAGGACTTCAACAAGAAAATGAGGGAAGCCAGACTTTCAGGCAACGAAGCCGAGATTAAGCGACTAACCCAGAAGCAGATGGACATGTCAAAGGACCAGATGATGTCCACATTCGACCAGATGAAGCCGATGATGTTCACAATGATTTTTCTGGTTGGCACATTCGCATTCATTGGCGCGTTCATCAACGATATCCCAGGGGCCACATTATCAGTCCCATGGTCAAACAATGTGGACATGAAGGCTTCCCTTAGCACAAGCACCTGCTGCGCCTTCACAAACTGGATGCTTCTATACATGCTTATCTCAATGTCAGTTGCCCAGGTAATCCAGCGCGTATTCAAGTATTACAGTTTTTCAAAGGCTTTGAAGAATCCAGATTCCGAGATGTTCAAACGCAAGCCTGAGCAGGAAGAGAAAGTTGCTGAGGAAGAGGAACAGGATTCAGAGATAGAGGAAGATGAGGAGTTCCTTGTCATTGATGATGAAGAGGGAGAATTGCCAGAATCAGGTGCGAGCGGTGAGGTTTGATGATAATCACCATCAGCGGCCCTCCTGGCAGCGGCAAAACGACCGTTGGAAAACTTCTTGCAGAAAAGATGGAGCTGGAGTTCATATCCACAGGAATGATATTCAGGGATATGGCGAAGGAGAGGGGATTGTCGCTTGAAGACTTTGGCGCGCTGGCACTCAAGGACCATGCCATAGACAAGGAACTTGACAGCAGAATGCTTGCACTTGCAGGCGAGAAGAGAGACATGGTTCTGGAAGGCCGGCTTGCGGGCCACATGTTGCATCTGAATGGCATCAAAGCCTTCAAGGTCTGGATAGATGCTCACATTCACACAAGGGCTGAGCGCATATCCGGCAGGGAAGGAAAGACCAATGAGCAAGTTCGGTTGGAGATACTCGATAGAGAGAAATGCGAAGTTGACAGGTACCAGTCAATTTACGGAATTGACCTGAAATCACTGGCGATATATGACTTTGTCATTGCTTCGGATGAGAAGACGCCTGAGATGATAGTAGATGAGATAATGGATAAGTGGGAGGCCAATTAATGTCAGACATTGCATCAACAAAGAACCGCGGTGTTGCCCCGGAGGAGAGGGAAATAAAGGAGCACCTGAGGAAAGGGATTATAGTCCTCGATAAACCGAGAGGCCCAACCAGCCATCAGGTTTCCGCCTGGGTCAGAAATATGATGGGAGCAGAGAAAGCCGGGCACGGTGGAACGCTGGATCCCAATGTCAGCGGCGTTCTTGTGATTGCACTGGACGATGCACTGAAAGCACTTCAAGTCTTGCTTCTTGATTCGAAGGAATACCTGGCAACCATGAAACTTCACGGGCAGGTTGACAAGGATGAGTTGAACCGTGTCGTGAAAGAATTCACATCGGAGATTTACCAAACACCTCCAGTCAGAGCAGCCGTGAAGAGAGAGAGGCGTTCCAGAAAAATCCATGAGATGGAGATTCTTGACGTCGTTGAGAAGAATGTCCTCCTCAGGGTAGTCTGCGAATCTGGAACCTACATCAGAACTTTGTGCGTGGACATGGGCGATGCACTGGGAGTGGGAGCCCATATGTTCGAGCTTCGCAGGACCAGAACCGCAAGGTTCAGCGAGGACCAGATTGTAACACTTCAGGAGCTGATGGATGCCTATGTGGCCTACCAGGAAGGGGATGAGAAGCCCCTCAGACGCGTTGTTTTGCCATTCGAAAGAATGCTGGACCACATCCCGAAGGTTTATGTCAAGGATACGGCGATTGATGCGGTGTGCCATGGTGCGGACGTCGCAATCCCGGGGATAAAGAAGATAGAAGGCAACTTTGAAGCTGGCCAGATGGTGGCTGTCATGAGCATGAAGGGCGAAGGCATCGCAGTAGGAAAAGCGAAACTTGATTCCGCCAAGATGCTTCAGCAGGTCAAAGGAAGCGCAATCGACCTGGACCGTGTCTTCATGGATCCTGGCACTTACCCACAGATGTGGAAAAAGGGAGAGAAATGAAGGATAAGGCATCCGTTATCCGAACTTACGATGCCATAGCACATGATTTTGATGTGACTAGACACAGACCATGGCCTGATTCCGTCAGATTCTCAGAGCGTTTCTCCGCTGGCGATCTCATTCTCGACCTGGGCTGCGGCAACGGCAGGGATCTGAGATTCTTCGAGGAAAAAGGAATGCATGTTATCGGTTTGGACATATCCGCAGGCCAGTTGGAAATCGTAAGGCAAAGGTCAGAGAATGTTCCATCCCTGATCCAGGCGGATGTCACGCATCTCCCCTTCAGGAACAGCATCGCAACGGGGGCATTGCTGGTTGCCACGCTCCATCACATACCTGACCCGGGGGAAAGACTTGCAGCACTGAACGAAGCTCACCGCTGCCTTATACCGGGAGGCCATTGCCTTGTTGGGGTTTGGGCAGCCGAGCAAACCAAATTCAAGGATAACATGGCCCAGGCCAAGATGGAGTTCCAGCATGAATGGGCGCCCGGAGACATGCTGCTGGACTGGAAACTGCCGGATGGCCGGGTGTTCCCGCGATACTATCATCTGTTCTCTGAAAAAGAATTCGATAAATTGCTGGCAGAATCGGAATTCGAGGCTGAAGAAAGGTTCTATTCTGCTGAGAACCATTACGCCATCCTCAAAAAATAGACAGAACGTTCTATAAACGAAACAATTCTGGGCGCAATTAGGCAGTTTAGAAAATTTCTCTCATCCTCTGAGCTGCTGTAAGCTTGTGCATCGCAGATGGTGTCGTGGAATAAATAGAAAAAAGCCCGGTTGAACCCGGGCTTTTAGTACTTCATTTCCGCAAGCGCCTTGTACTGCTTGTAGCGCCTGTTGACATCCTCTTCGAGCATTTTGTGCAGCCGCTCGGCTTCACCTGGGAAGGCTTTGGTCAGACTCTGGTACCTGACTTCTCCCATGATGAATTCCCGAACTTTGCCGTTTGGCTCTTTCGAGTCCAGCTGGAACGGGTTCTTTCCCTGTGCTGTGAGGCGCGGGTCGTACCTGTAAAGGCTCCAGTATCCGGATTCCACCGCAAGTTTTGCCTCTTCCTGGGATTTCACCATGCCTGCCTTCAGCCCGTGGTTAATGCAAGGCGAATAAGCGATGATGAGGGACGGTCCCGGGTATGATTCCGCTTCCTGAAGGGCCTTGAGCAGCTGGTTCTTGTTGGAGCCCATGGAAACGCTTGCGACATATACATAACCGTAAGACATGGCCATCATTCCCAGATCCTTCTTCACGGTTTTCTTTCCGGAAGCCGCGAATTTCGCAACGGAGCCGATTGGAGACGATTTCGATGCCTGGCCTCCGGTGTTGGAATAAACTTCGGTGTCAAAAACCAGGATGTTAATGTCTTCGCCCATTGCCATCACGTGGTCAAGACCACCGTAGCCGATATCGTAGGCCCAGCCATCGCCACCGACCACCCACTGGCTGATCTTGGGGAGCATATCTCTGGATTCGTATATCTTGTTCAGAAGGTCCGACTTTTTCGCATCTTTGAGTCCCGCTATTATCTTATCGCCGAATTCCTTCGCCTTTTCCGGTTCGTACATCGAATCCAGCCATCCCTTGAACGCCTCGTCCAGTCCTGGCATCTCCTTCTTTTCAATGGCTTCTTTTATCAGGTCTGCGAGCTTGTTCCTGCGCTGGATGGTGGCAATGAGCATTCCGAAACCGTACTCTGCGTTATCCTCGAAAAGTGAGTTGGCCCATGCGGGTCCATGTCCCTCGACGTTCACCGTGAACGGGATGGAAGGCGCGGAGCCACCCCAAATGGAAGAGCAGCCTGTTGCATTGGAAATCATCATCCTGTTCCCGTATAGCTGGGTTATGAGTTTGAGGTAAGGAGTCTCACCGCAGCCGGCACATGCCCCGGAGTATTCCAGGAGCGGCTTGAAGAATTGCGAGCCCTTGACGGTATACTTGCCGATGTCTCCAGTTCGGATAGGTATCTTTTCCGAGTAATCGAACAGCGGTATCTGCTTATCCATCTGGCTCGCCAATGGCTTCATTATTAGGGATTTCTCCTTGGTCGGGCAGATATCGGCGCAGTTGCCGCAACCCGCGCAGTCAAGCGTGTTCACCTGAATGCGGAATTCCAGCTCTTCAAGGCCTTTTCCGTTTGCTTTCAGTGTGTCGAATCCATCGGGTGCCTTTTCCTTTTCCGACTTGTTCACCAGCACGGGCTTTATTGCTGCATGCGGGCAGACGAAGGCGCATTGATTGCACTGAATGCAGGTTTTTGACTGCCATTCCGGCACGTTGATTGCAATTCCGCGCTTCTCGTACTTGGAAGTCGACATCGGGAACAATCCGCCCGGAGTGAACAGGCTCACTGGCAGGTCGTCGCCCCTGTGTGGTTCCTGTGCAAGCATCGGCCTCATGATGTCAGTGATGAAGGCCGGCTCGTCCCTGGCGCCCTCTTTCTTCAAGGGCGCATTGGCCCAAGACGCCGGGTAGTCTATCTTGACAATGTTATCTAGGGCTGCGTCCACCGCTTTCCAGTTCATCTGGACGACTTTCTCGCCCTTCTTTCCGTATGTCTTCTCGATGGCGTGCTTCAGGAGTTCCACCGCTTCATCCACTGGCAGGACATCCGCGAGTTTGAAGAACGCGGACTGCATCACCATGTTGATGCGCCCTCCTAGGCCTATCTCGGATGCTATCTTCACGGCATCGATGTTGTAGAATTTCAATTTCTTGCTGGCAATCTTGCGCTTCATCGCGCCTGGAAGTTCGTTCTCCATCTGCTCAAGCGACCAAGGTGAGTTCAGCACGAATGTGCCGCCATCTTTTATGCCCTTTAGCAGGTCATATTTATGCACGTATGATGGCTGGTGGCAGGCAACATAATCTGCATGGTCTATAAGATAAGTTGATTGGATTGGCGACTTGCCGAATCTCAGGTGGGATAGGGTGATCCCGCCAGATTTTTTAGAGTCATATGCAAAATAACCCTGAACATACATGTCTGTGTTGTCTCCGATGATTTTGATTGCATCCTTATTGGCTCCCACGGTTCCGTCAGAGCCTAGACCCCAGAACTTGCACTGGACAAGACCTTTTGGAGTTGCGTCAATGTTTTCCGTTATCGGCAGCGATGTGTGCGTGACATCGTCGATGATTCCCACGGTGAACTGGTTCTTTGGCTTTGCATTTTTCAGGTTGTCGAACACGGCCTTAGCCATTGCCGGAGTGAAATCTCTTGAGCCGAGCCCGTACCTTCCGCCGACGATGATTCTGTCATCATGAGCATTCTGGAAAACCGCGCAGACGTCGATGTAGAGCGGCTCTCCGTATGCACCGTTTTCCTTTGTTCTGTCCAGCACGGAAATCTTCTTCGCGGTCTTCGGAATGGCTTTTAGCAAATGCTCCGCTGAAAATGGCCTGAAAAGCCTGACCTTGATTAGGCCAACTTTCTCACCTTTGGCATTGAGGTAATTCACAGCCTCCTCGGCCGCCTCAGCTCCGGAGCCCATCATGACAATGACCCTGTCTGCATCCTTGGCTCCGACATAATCAAACAATTTGTATTTCCTGCCAGTTAGCTTTGCGACCTTTTCCATCTCTTCCTCAACCAATTTGGGCACTGCAAGGTAGAATTTGTTTGCCGCCTCGGTGACCTGGAAGTATATGTCCGGGTTCTGGGCAGTTCCCCTGAGGTGCGGGTGGGTGGGGTTGAGCGCCCTGGCTCTGTGATTCCTTATTGCGTCCCAGTCTGCCAGCTTCTTCATATCCTCGTAATCGATCATCTCAATCTTCTGGACCTCGTGGGAAGTTCTGAATCCGTCAAAGAAGTTTATGAACGGAATGCTGGTTCTGAGGGTTGCCAGATGCGACACCAGAGACAGGTCCATGACTTCCTGGACAGAACAGGACGCAATCTGCGCCCAGCCGGTTGCGCGCGCCGACATGACATCCTGATGGTCGCCGAATATGGAGAGTGCCTGGCCTGCAATAGCCCTTGCTGACACATGAAGGACGCAGGGCATCAATTCGCCAGATATCTTGTACATGTTCGGAATCATGAGAAGAAGTCCCTGTGATGCGGTGAATGAGGTGGCCAGCGCTCCTGCGCTCAGCATGCCGTGCATCGTCCCGGCCGCGCCTCCCTCAGACTGCATCTCTACAATTTTGAGAACCTGGCCATGCATGTTTTTTCTGCCCTGCGCAGCCCAGGTATCCGCTTCCTCGCCCATCGGGCTTGAAGGTGTGATTGGGTATATCGCCGCTACATCGCTGAATGCATAAGCCACATGGGCTGCCGCTGTGTTCCCGTCTACAGACATCTTTTTCATTTTCGCTTTCTCGATATTGGCCATTGAAATACCTCTTGTCAGGTGCTCTTTTAATCACCTAGCGACCCCCGATTGGGTACTGTATATTAAATATTGGCCATTTTAACATAAATTTGTCTCAATCATCTTGACAATTGGCACTTCTTTCTGTTCTCCCGCAAAACTATAAATATGGAACGGTTTGTTAGGCTAAATATGACATCCATGAAAGCCGTGATACTAGCTGCAGGGGAAGGCACAAGATTGCGACCATTCACCAATTCGGAACCCAAACCGATGATCCCGATAGCAAACAGGCCGATACTTGAATATGCCATAGATGCGTTATCAAAGAACGGAGTTTCTGACATTACTGTTGTTGTGGGATATAAGAAAGAAAGGATAATGACCCATTTCGGGGATGGTTCAGACTGGAAGGTTAATATCAGGTACATAGACCAGAAAAAGAGGGTGGCCCAGGCCGGAACTGCTTACGCTCTTTCAATGGCCAAATCCGAGATTGCCGGTGATTTCTTAATGCTTTCCGGTGACAACATAATAAGCCCAACTCTCATCGGGGAGCTTCTCGCCAGCAAGGGAAAATACAGAATGGTCGTAACCGAGAGCGAAACTCCCTCCAAGTACGGCGTGGTGGAACTTTCCGGCGACACGGTAAAAAATATCATTGAGAAGCCCGAAACCCATATCAGCAATTTAATAAACACTGGAATTTACAAATTGGACGATGACATTTTCGGGTACATCGACCGGGCCATGAAGTCTGGTAACTACGGCTTTACCAGCGTGATTCAGTCCTTGCTTCCCACCAACCGTGTGACTGCTGTGAAAACATCAAAGGTATGGAATGATGTTGTGTACCCATGGGACATACTCACAATGAATGCAGTTGCATTGCGCAAATGCGCTGCCAAGACATCTGGCAAGATAGACAAGGGTGTTGTGATTAAGGGAAACGTATCCATTGGCGATGGAACAATAATTCGCTCCGGAACTCACATAATGGGGCCCGTTGTCATCGGAGATGGCTGTGAAATCGGCCCGTCGGTTTGCATTTATCCGTCCACCAGCATAGGCAACAATGTGCGGATTGGTCCATTTACCGTCCTTGAAAACAGCGTTCTCATGAATGACGTCCAGCTCAGTTCCGGCTCATATGTTTCACATTCCGTTATCGGCGAAGGCGTCGAACTGATGCCCCAGTTCTGTGCCGTGGAGGCGGAGACACACGTCCGTCTTGAGGGAGAATACAGAAAGGTTGAGCGACTGGGTGTACTCATCGGTGAGAGGACTGTTATTGGGAGCCAAGTAACAGCCGCGTCAGGTTGCATCATTGGCTCCGGATGCAAGATAGCAAGCCACTCCACCATAAATTCGAATGTCGAGGACAATACCAGAGTCATGTAGGGATTCACCATGTGCGGCATAATTGGGTATACTGGCAACAGGCAGGCAAGGGATGTAATAATATCCGGCCTGAAAAGGCTGGAGTACCGCGGTTACGATTCGGCCGGTCTGGCAATAGGCAATGGCGCTCTGAAGCTTTTCAAAGATAAAGGCGACATGGACCACTTCATCAGCATAATGCCGGAGATGCGTGGAAAATATGGAATTGGCCACACCCGCTGGGCGACGCATGGTCCGCCGATGAAAAACAACTCCCACCCGATGGTAGATTGCAAAGAGAAGATTGCCCTGGTCCATAATGGCATAATAGAAAACAATATCACACTCAGGGAAGAGCTCATGAAAAGAGGCCATGTATTTCGATCGGAAACCGATACCGAGGTCGCTGTCCACCTTCTCGAGGAATACTATGATGGAAACCTGGAGGAGGCCGTGAGGAAGACCGTTGCCGAATTGGAAGGCAGCTTTGCCATTGCCGCCATGCATGTTGACGAACCTGGCAAGATAGTCGGCGCGAGGAACATCAGCCCCTTGGTAGTTGGAGTCGGAAAGCGCGAGAACTTCCTGGCTTCCGACGTTCCAGCAGTGCTTGAGTACACAGACAGGATGATCTACCTCTTGGACGAGGAAATAGTCACGCTGACCAAGGACTCTGTCAAGATAATGGATTTCCGGGGAAAACCGGTTAAGAGGGAATGGCAGAAGGTGGAAATGACGCTTGAAGGCGCCGAGAAAGGCGGTTATGAGCATTTCATGCTGAAGGAAATATTCGAGCAGCCCAAGGTCATCCAGGACACGATAATTGGCGCCAACCTGAATGCTGAAAGCGGGTATTCCATAAACATGAAGCCGGAAGAGGTCAAGATAATCGCATGCGGAACATCCTATCATGCAGGCTATGTCGGAAAATACATTCTGGAAGAGCTTGCGCACATCCCGACAACTGTTGAACTGGCATCCGAATACCGTTTCTCATCCGATACGCACACAACTCCGCTGGTAATTGGCATAAGCCAGAGCGGTGAAACCTCCGATACGCTTTCTGCCATAAAAACCGCTCAGAAGCGCGGTCTGGACACAATGGGCATAGTCAACATCGTCGGAAGCACAATGACCAGGGAGGCCGATTCCGTATTCTACACAAGAGCGGGTCTTGAGGTCGGTGTTGCAGCGACCAAAACTTACATCACCCAGCTTGTCGCGCTTCTCATCCTGGGAATAAAATTGGGCGTCGAGACAGAGACCCTGGGAATTGATGAAGCGAGGCATCTCACCGGAGAGCTGAGAAAACTCCCGAAGCATGTCAGAAAATTGCTTGACCAGTCCGATAAGATTGTCGATCTTGCCCAAGAAATTTCTGACGCGAAAAGCATGTTCTTCCTGGGCAGGAACGTGAATTTTCCGGTCGCACTGGAAGGCGCTCTCAAGATGAAAGAGATATCTTACATCCATGCTGAAGGTTATCCCGGAGGCGAGCTGAAGCACGGCCCGCTTGCCCTGGTCACAGCCGAAACCCCGATAGTTGCAATTGCGGTCAAGGACCAGACATACGAGAAGATGCTTGGAAACATCGGAGAAGTAAGCGCCAGGGGGGCGACTGTCATCGCGATAGGCACCGAGGGAGACAGGGAACTTGATAAATACGCGGACCATGTGATTTACATACCCAATGTCCACCCATTGTTCACGCCAGTCCTGGTTTCGGTTGTGCTGCAGCTTCTTGCATATCACACCGCCAATATTCTGGGTTGCGAGATAGATAAGCCAAGGCATCTGGCAAAGAGCGTCACGGTTGAATGAGACATAATTTTTGCCTTTGTTTCTACTTTTTCTTGAACCACCCGGATTTCTTATTATCGGGTGCCCGAACCTGAATGTCATACACCATTCCGCAACTTACACAGACCGCCTTTCCATTTGGGAACACCTTCAATCCCAAGGCATTGCATGTCTGGCAATGCTGGAGCGGCTCGCGGCTTGCTATGACAGATTCGCGGAATGCGCGAACCTGGGTCCATATCGGCTTTGAACGAGTCTCAGCGTCCCTTGCATAAGTGAGCGCATTGACATAATCATTGTTGAACAGGGCATTCCGGGATGCGTTTATGGCCCCGTTTATCTCGTATGTGTTGATGCCATAAGCTTCCGCTTCCCGAATGAGCGGAGCGATGGTGCCGAGTATCTTCTCAGCGTCGCCAAGCTTCTCCCGCTCCAGTTTTGCGGCTTTCTGTATTTGGAGGTGCTGGCTTTCCATTGCCTTCCTCTCCGCGATCTTCTTCAATTCGGAACATAAGGAATAATCCTGATTCTCGAATGCGATCTTGGCCTGGCCAAGGTGCTTTTCTGCAGGGGATATGTCAGCGCCCAGCTCGGATGCCTGCTTCAATATCGCTTCAACACGTGGGATGTCATTGCGTATTTCCTGTATCCAGTTGTTCTTTGAATCCTCGGCAGTGTTCACGGATTTGTCAAGGTATGAATTCACTGATGCCAGTTCCCCGGCCAGGAATGCTTCTCTTGCCCTGTGGAGATATCTTTCGGCATTGAATACGTCAACGCCCTGAACCTTCAAGGCGCTTATCAGGGGTTCTACCTGTGCCAGGCGCCCCTCAAGGAACATCACCTCTTCCTTGTATACGGTGTAGGAAATCTCTGAAAGTTTCTTGACAGAGTCATATTTATTCTCTGAACCTGAGAAGAACATTCTCTTGGCATTTATAAGGGAATCCGCTGCAACCTCGTCGTTGCTTTTTGACTCCCTGCACTCTTCAAGTATCTTTTCAGCGGAAAGTATGATGAAAGCTTGCGTTATATCGCGATACTGGTTGCGAAGGTCATCCGAGGCCTTTATTGCCTCTGTGAGCATGGTCATGCTTTCAATGTACTTTCTGTCCAGGAACTTTATCCGACCCACATCCAGCATATTTGCGACATAACCGTAATCTATGTTCAATTTAACAACATCAGCAAGTTTCTGGTCTATGAGATAGATGTCCGCCATGTCTGGCGCAGGCATCTTCTCCAGCTTCTGGACTACCCCTTCAATGTCCTTCTCAACCTGAACGAGGTCATCAGCAATCTCTTCAAACTCTTCTGGCTTGCCTTCTTTCCGGGATGGTGGTTCTACATTTAATCCAAAAACATCGTTGAGTGTGCCCATCGAAGGATTGTTCATTATGGAATTCACATAATCTGATATCTGGAAGGAATCCTGTGTTTCTAGATTAAGGCCCGAAGCGATATTTTTCAACCTTTCAATCGAAAGTTGCGCAAGTTTTTCACGAAGAGATGCAAGCACCATATCAGCAAGTTCAGCTTTCTTCTCCTTGCCAGTAGTTGGCAGACCCATTTCGTTTGCCAGGGTCTTTAGCTCTCCTGCTTTCAATTTAACAATCGGAACCTTATCACCCATCGGTGCACCTTACTCTTCTTAACCAGGTAATGTTGTCATTGATAAATCCTTTTTGGTGTAACAAAGGATATGGAAACGGCTCATCAGCAAAGGTTTTATATCATATGCCGTTCCACCCAAATATGCCAGAACAAACCAATGAAGTCGAGATTCCCAAAAAGGTCATGCTGGGCTTTTACTCGGGCCTGCTAGCACTGGGTCTGATAATTTACATTGCCTGGGGATTGTTGTACGGCTCTTGGAATATTTTCGAGAGGACCAACTTGGGTATGTATGCTGTAACTACGATGCTCTGCGGTTTTGGAATCACCGGAATCCTGCTTTACCACTTGAAAGAGAAGAGCCAGTGAATTAATTACCAGCCCCTAAATGGACTGTTGCTAACGCATATTATATTGCAAACATGATTCGTGAGTGGAAATTCACCATGATATGATGTATGCCTGAACATCGAAGCTAAGTAGCTTCATTTCACTTTGATTGCATAAGTACGGCATACAACGACTAATCACTAATATGTCCTGGCCACATAGATTGTTTTCCGGGTGGGCTTTCCGCACACGATACAATTTCGATCAGATGGAGCCAGTTCCACCGGTTCGCCGAGAACTGCCATCTCGGTGGCCTGCTCAATCTTCTTGCCGCATTCCTCTTCGCCGCACCAGCCCATGACATTTATGCCAGCTTTGACCTGGGAAATATCTTCAATCTTATGTATTGATGTCGAAAGCATTTCTCTGGCCTTCGCGTAAAGGGCAGTTTGAATCAAGTTGAGAAGTTCCTTTGATTTTGGCATCAAATCCGCTTCCGGCGCCGGAATCTTCTCTCCGGTGTCCCTTCTGGCGAATGTCACAACTTTGTTCTGGATGTCCCTTGCACCTATTTCAACTCGAAGTGGAACACCTTTCAATTCCCAGTCAAAGAACTTGTTCCCTGGCCTCAGGTCCCTTTTGTCGAAATGCACCCTGAGACCGGAAGCTTTCAATGAGTCATGAATCTCCGAGCAGCGCGCCATGACAACTTCCGGATCGTTCTTCGATAGTATAGGAACTATGACAATCTGGATTGGGGCAATATCCGGCGGGAGAATGATACCTTTGTCGTCATTGTGAATCGAGATTATCGCGCCCAGTATCCTCTCGCTCATGCCATATGTCGTCTGATGAACATGCTTGTGCTGGCCATCATCGTCCTCATAGGTGATATTGTAGGGCTTTGAGAAATTTTCCTTGTACTGGTGTATGCTGCCCATCTGCAGCGTACGACCGGTTGGCATCAGCGAATCAATGCCAATCGTGTAAAATGCGCCTGCGAATTTGTCCCATTCCGGGCGTTTGCACAGCACGTAAGGCAGGCACAGCTTGGCAGCCAGTTTCTTCATAATGTCCAGGTCTTCCTGGATCTGAGCCTCGGCATCCTCAAAAGTCCTGTGGCAGGTATGTGCCTCGAAGAAATGGATCTCCCTCATGCGGATGAAAGCCCTGGTCTGCTTCGTCTCATACCTGAAAACATTGACAATCTGGTATGTTTTCAATGGCAGGTCGGCATGTGAGCGAACCCACAATGAGAAGATTGGGTACATCGCCGTCTCACTTGTGGGCCGAAGTAAAAGCGGGATGTCCAGCTTGTTCTCCCCGGCATGGGTTACCCAGTAAACTTCGGCGCCGAACCCCTTTATGTGATCCGCTTCTTTCTGGAATTCGTTCTGGGGAATGAGCAAAGGGAAGCAAACCTCATCATGACCGGTGCCGTCAAACTGCTCCCTGATGTAATTGTCGATGAGGCGCATGGTCTTCCAACCATATCCGGTCCAGACATTCATCCCTTTTATCGGGTATCTCTTATCGGCCAGGCCGGCCTTCTCAACAATCTCCAGGTACCATTCGTTGAATTCATCGGGGGTTCTCATCATTCTCAACTCTTTCATCACCCGAATCTGCCGCATCATTAATAGATTTCCTACGATGGTGGAGATATACCAGAATTGAAGCCATCAGCATAAGCGCAATCAAGGCGATGAAAAGTATCTCCGAAATAAAATCATCAACACTGGCGTCTTCCACGAACACGGTATGAAAACCTGTTGCCGGAGAGACAACATCATTGGAGCCATCGCTGGCCTCAATGTAGTAGCTGAAATTCCCCTGTGACTGCCTTCCAAGGAGCACTGCGAAGTCATCAGTTCCGGAGACGGGACTCATCGAAGCGGATATGAAGGTATCCGAAGTGCTGTTCCTGTACCAAACCTTCACCGATTCCACCTGCCAGTTATCTGTCACTTTTGCGGTTATGATAGGCATCTGGATGTTGGTTAGATTTGCCAATGGAACATGGTGGATGGCAGGTGATTCAGTATCCAAGATACGCAGTTCCCGGAAACCGGATTCCGGCCATGCGGAAACGCTTTCCGCGTCATTGGCGATTATCCGGTAATTAATTGTTGCAGGTTCCGGGAATGACAGATTTACCCTGTAATAAGTGCTGATTCGGTCCATTTCAACTATATTTGACAAGCCTCCAAGGAATTTCCATTCCAATGAGACATTCTCCACATGAAGGTCATCGGATACCTGTGCAATCAAGCTGAAATTGTGGCCGAGAGGTACAATCCCTGGCGGGGAGTGGGTAATTGTTGGGGGCAAATTCACGACTGAGATATTATAAATCTGGGTCTGATTATGATTAATTCCATCAGATGCTGTCGCGAATATCCGAACCGTACCGCTCTCCATCTGTGGTGGCAGGGTGCATTTGAACGAGCCAAGACTAATCTGGAAGAGTTCAAGCGGCATGAGCAGTAAGTCATTGACGCCGCTGTATTGGATTTCAAATGAAGATATTTGCATATCATCTGAAATATTGAGGAATGCCTCTGCCGTGCGATTCACGTATAGTGAGTTCGGTATAGATAATTCAAGTTCTGGAGGATTGTCATCAGTGAAATTCATCACATATGGAGCTAATTTCGGTGTGATTGCGGGCAGTGTAGCTCTATTATCGCTTGAATCGTTGGATGCGAGGTAGAATTTCACCTGTCCAGGGGCGTGGGCGGGAATCAAGCACTCATACACATGAGAGCCATTGAGGGTCATTTCCACAGCGGTCCATTGCGATGCGGTTGAATTCAGGTAGTACAATCGAGCATATGCAATAGAATCCACATCTGTAATATTGACTTGAACCCGAGCGGTATGACCTGACTGTGTGTTCTGGGGATAAGTGAGTTCATAAAACTCTGGCGGCACAGTGTCTCTCACTTCCACCGTTCGATAAGGAGAGAGTGACGGCCATGAGATGCTGTTGTTGGAGCCATCGGTTGCGTTTATTATGTATCTGACCTCGCCCAGGGCGAACTGGGCAGGAATTGCAGCGGAATAATTTCCGAAGCCAGTGATGACGGGCGCATCCGTGCTGTTCATAGTGATTACATAGTATGAGGAAGCGCCAACGGGCAGATACGACAAGTTCACAAAGCTGATTTCGACATTGTCTTCGACGTATACCCCGATGGCAGTGATAACGCCCAGTTCGATCTGACTTGGGGGTTCATGGGATATAAGCGGTATGTCCCCATCCAGCACAGGGAATGCATGGGAGATGTTGGCTAAGTTCCCGCTTGTGTCATTTGCCCAGAGGGTATAATGCATGGTTTCCAGTGTTGCAAGAGTGGCTATCTGATGGTACCATGTTCCAGCAGCCGAGTCAAAAGACATTGTGACATTATCAGACGCTGCCCCGTAAGTGTAATTGAGCCATACTGAGTTCAGCAGGATTTCGCTGACAGAGCATGTGAAATTGATTGACCCATTGAGCCTGGCGGAATTGATGTCGCTGTGTGTTATTACTGGAGGTATTGTGTCTACAACAGAGACTGACCATTCACCGGCAGCTGGCAACCGAACCGTGTTGTTGCTGGTGTCGTTGCATGATAAGTAATAATATGCGGTTTCAAGAGAGGTTTGCGCCGGAATGCTGGCATTGTACTGTTTGGGATCTCCGGTGGGGTTCATTGGAACGCTGGTGAAAATTGATTGGCCAACACCTTTGTACATCAACCGAACCTCGCCGATGCCGATATTGTCATCGGCGATAACGATAACTTCCCCCTTCTTTCCTGCTTCCAGCAACGATATCGGCGTATGGGAAATGGTTGGCATTATAGGGTCTATCACCTTGATAATGTATGGAGTGTATTGCGGGCTGCTGTCAGGCAGGGTTGCCACATTTCCGCTGGAGTCGGTTGCCACAATGTAATAAAATAAGTCTCCGATGCCAGTTTGAAGCGGCAGGTTCCTTGCGGTGGACTGGCCCCATATCTGTATGTTGGGCATTCCGTCTGCGTTCCAATCATTTGTTGTGCCATTATCCATTAGCATCTTGACCTCAGTGAACAAAGGTTGCCCGGTTTTCTTAATATATAATTTAACGGAACCCAATTGATAATTCTCAGTGATTCGCACGATGATCCTGTAAGGCTGATTCAGATTGATGCTCGAGGGTGCTTCTTGCAAAGATGTGACCGGGCTCTGAATGTCGAATATTGCGATGTCCAGTGTTTCTCCATGGTTTGCTGACACAGTGCTGTAATTCAGACCAGCGAATCCCTGCTGGTTGACCGATACCTTTATGCTGTCGCCAATTGCGAATCCGCTTGGAAATGTGCTGAGCTCCATGCGATAATATCCCTGCACATCTGCCAAATATGTTCTGGATTCATTCCTGGCTTCATTGGTGATCTGAACGTTGAAGTATCGTGCAATGGTCCCATCCACGGCCCTATTCACATGCCCCTCGATGACAAATGCCCGGAATCCGAATGTGAGGTTCATAATCTGGTATGGCTGAGCTTTCACCACCAAGGTGTTGGAGGATAGATGCCCATTATATACAGCCACGAATGCAAGGATATCATCAATTTGGCAGGAGCCAGGGTCGGAACCGCCCAGGTTCAGATCAATGGAATATCTCCCATGTGGGTCTGTCGAGACAGAACTTGAGTGATTGGTCCTGGTGTTGTTTATGTACACAGTTACGCCCATTACACCCGCCCCTTCTGAGTCATAAACGGTGCCCAGAATCATATAAGGCGTCTGCGCCCCTATCATCGGAATGGGAATGATTTGCATTAGCAGCATGGAGACAGTTAACGCGATTATTGCCAATTTCCGACGCTCATGAGTCAATTGAACACGGCTCCATCATCTTCTCCGGCGCTGTTTCTCAGGCCGTTTTGTGATGTCTTCATCAACCTTATCAGTATCTTTCTGTGACCTCAGGATGAAAAATCCAATAATCAGAGCGGATGACAGTGCAACTAATGTTAATACACCAGCAGGCGAGACCAGGAAATCTCCAAGACCTGTTTTTTCTTTGTATGTAAGATTGGCCCAGGCTTTAATGCCTACCAGATTGACATTTGTGCTGGTAACCTGATCTTCATTGGTGTACGAAATGGTGACCGTGGCGTTGGCAAAGAATCCGCCCGGTTCATTCGCTGCGAGGTATATTACATAATAGCCATATTCATTCGTTGTCTGATAATAGGTCACTGCTTTCATATCCTGGGTACCCATATCATATATCTCTCCGGAAATGCTTATGTTGGCCAATGGAATCGGAACTCCATTCTCATCCTTTAGATAACCTTCCAGCTTGTAAGGAATGGCCAGTGCTTCCCTTGGCATGGCTGATAATATCAATGCAGATGCAAGGAGAGATATCAGGATGAATCTAGATAGCTTCGGCATCCTCTTTCTTCCTCCTTCTCCTTCCGAGGAAAGCCACAAGAGCCAACATTCCGAGCACAGGAATCAGGATGGTCGTGAATTCGGGTATCTCATTCATCACAACATTCACACGTCTGTTCGGATGGGCCATGGATGCATCGCTGAACAAATCAAGGTCGATGAATGATTCATTGCGCCCGTAGAATGTGCCGTCTGTTGCGAATACTGTCAGGTTCTCGCCGTTCATGTAACCCGAGTAGAGGGTTGCAAGGTCTACGCGGTACCCGCCAGTGCCATCAGTGTAAGCGATCACAGTCTCGTTTGTCTGGACATCTGTAATAAGCACCATTGCGCCGCCTACCGGCAGATTCCTGTGCGAATACACATTGCCCCAGACGAAGTATGGCGGAAGCCTTACTGGCACGTCGAAGATTCCAGTCCGGTTCTCATTGCCATTTGTGTCATTGACCCACACGAAGTATGAAACGAATCCCTTGTATGGCTGAGCAGGCAGCGCAATCTGGTACATGCCGCTGCCGTTCGTTGTGACCAATAATGGCACCATCACGCTGCTCCAGGCGTTTCCGAAGATGTCCCAGAAGTATAGGATGACTGTGTCAATTCCAGCTCCAAAGCCCATTGCATCGGCATAGAGGGTGAAGTTCTGGCCAGCCCAGATGAATGCGGGCGGGGTGGATGTGACGCGCGGCGGTTGAACGCTAACATCACCTGATACGATAGTTGTTGCCTGTGCAGATAGAGCTGGGAATTCATGGGCTGCCAGGTTGCTGTAGACCAGCTCAACTGTGTTGACAAGTGTTGTTCCGGGCAAAGCAGTTACCCTTACAGTGATTTCAATTGTTCCCGAGGAGCCTGGCGCCAGTGTGACAAGTTCCCATACATTGTTGCCGTTGCTAGGCAAGGGGGTTGAAGTGACAAACACCACTCCAGCCGGATATGTCTCAGTCAGAGTGGCCGCAGATGTCCAACCGTTTCCGATGTTGGAGTACGAGATGGTGTATGTCATTGTCTCGCCTGTGTTGATCACTGCAGGTGCGCTCTTCTGGATCGAAACCAATGGGGCGATTATCACTGTGAATGCCGTATCGTTCACTAGCGGGTAAGCGATGCCGCCGAGGTTCTGGTAGGACACTATCACGAGGTTGGTGACCTCAGTGAGGATGTTGGCCGGGTCATAGTCCGCTACACGGAGAGATACAGTGAATATTATGCTCTGGCCTGGCCCAAGGTTTGTGAAGTTCCAGACATTGTCACCGAAGCTTGGGGCAATTGAAGAGTCAACATAAGTGAGTCCTGCCGGGTAGATATCGGCCACGGATATGGCAGTCGCATTGCCTGTGCCTCTGTTCTCTATGGTAATCGTGTAGGTGACAAGCCCGCCATGATACGCGAAATCAGGTGCATCTTTGGTCACGGTCAGGAATGGGGCGACTATGCGAGTTTCTGCCTCAGCCATTTCCTGGGGTTTGGCTGCGCCAATCACGTCATGATAATCCAACAGTACAGTGTTCACAATGGTTCCAACTGCGCCGGAATTGACAGTCAGATTGATGAACAGGGTTCCGGACCAGCCCGCGGGCACAACCGGTATTGTCCATGTATCATTTGATGCGCTGCTCGGTGTCTCGGATGAGTTGAGGAAGCTCGTACCAGCTGGGTATATCTCGAACACTACGACATTGTAGGCATCTCCGAGCCCTATGTTAGAAACAGTTATGACGTATGTTATGGTGCCTCCGACGCTCGCTTCTGAGGATGCAGTCTTTGTGATTGTAAGGCGCGGGTCCGCTATAAAGGTGCTGGCCGAATCGGATTCCTGCATTTGGGGTTCACCAGCGGCATCCTCATAGTCAACAAGAGCAACGTTGGTTATGCTACCCTGGACGTATGTGGACACCAGAACGGTGATGGTAACCGTCCAGCTTGCACCAGGTGCAAGTGTTCCCACAAGCCAGACATTGTTTCCGAAGGTCGGCAGAACGCTTGCGGTTATGAAAGAAACCTGCAGCGGGTAGTTCTCGGTGACAACAACATTCATTGCATCGGCATCGCCGGTGTTCGTGACCGTTACGTTGTAGGTTATGGTGCCATTGCTGACACTTGTGGCGGTTGCCGTTTTCGTAATGGAAAGTAGCGGATCGCGGACTATGGTGGTTGCATCATCCAGCAGTTGCGGTCTCGAGGTTCCAGCTGCGTTCTCGTAATCTAGAGTCACCTGGTTTAGCAACGGGGTCATGCTTGGCACGTTCGTGTTGACCATCACGCGGATGGTGATGGTCCCGCCCGTGTTTGGTGCCACACTTGGTATGTTCCAGACATTATTGCCGAAGGTTGGTGCCGGCATTGCGCTATCGAATGTTACGCCAACCGGGTATGTTTCTGTTATCTCGACATTGATGGCGAAGTCATTGCCAGTATTGAAATAAGATATGGTGTATTCAATATACTGGCCGGAATTCGCATTCCCCGGGGCAACCTTGTTCAAGGTCAACACGGCATCTCTAACTCTCGTGACATGGAAATCATGGACAGTTGGTAACGAGGTTCCAGCTCCGTTGGTGCAGTTCAGATAGGCATGGTTGGTCAGGAAGTCATTCATGGATGCTGTTGTAGCCTGGAAGGTCACTGTAATGGTTCCAGAACCGCCTGCAGGCACATTGCCCAGGTTCCAGGTGATGCGCCTGTTGGCGAGGTCATGGTTCGACCACATAACGGATGCAGAATCGAGCGTAAGGCCTGCCGGGTACACATCCTGTATGCGCACGTTGCTGGCCTGGCCGCTTCCAATGTTCCTGTACGTGATTGTGTAGCTGAACGTCTGGCCGACGCTTATCGCGTCAGGTCCGGCCTTGACGACGGTCATGCTCGGCCCCGCGAATAATGTTGAAGCAGAGGTCTGGACAGGTGGCAAGGCGGTGCCGTTGAGCGCGGTGTAGGTTGCCGATACCCTGTTCACCGCAATTCCGAATGCGGAATTGGATGAAAGCACAGTAATTGCGATCGTTCTGGTCTGGCCGGGGTTGATGCTGCCCAGATTCCATACATTGTTGCCTGTGCTGGGTGCCGGGGTTGAACTGACAAAGGATACCTGGGTCGGGTAGGTTTCAGTAACAACAACATTTGCGGCGATTCCTGGGCCGATGTTGGTTACTGG
>CALKWP010000189.1 GCA_938004075.1 uncultured Methanomassiliicoccales archaeon | reverse complement strand
AGATGGTGATTCGTGACTGGAGTTCAGACGTGTGCTCTTCCGATCTCCTGGCGAATTTCTCTATCTCCTGAGCTGCGATTCTCTCTCTGGATATCCGCAGTCCGTCCTGGGCCGCGCCGAACTCGGGGTCAAGCTCCAGTGCTCGTTCGAATGCCCTTATCGCATTGTCCAGCTTACCTGTCTCCAGAAGGACCAGGCCCTTGCTGTTCCAGGAAATCTTGTCATTCGCATCCAGGCCTATCGCATGGTCATAGCATTTCAAAGCTTCGTCATACTGCTTGAGTTTCTCCCTGGCCATCCCCAGGTTGTACCATGCATCTTTGGAATCCGGGCTGCTGGCAACAACTTTTTCCAGCATATCGACCGTTGATTGATAATTTCCAATCCTGGATTGAATCAATGCCATGCTGGTCAATGTTTCCTGGTCCTCGCCATGCTCGAGCGCCTTTTGATACCAGTACTTTGCCTCATCAAGGTTCTCCATTGCCTCGTAGACTTTTGCCTTGGCAACAAGGACTTCCCTGTCGCCGGGCTGCAATTGAAGCGCTCGATTAAGGTGCTTGAGCGCATCATCGTACTTCTTCATGCCCAGCTTCAGAAGTCCCATGTTGGTGAGCGTGCGCAGGTTGTCCGGCTCCAGTGCAATTGCCCTGTCGAAATCCGGAATCGCCTGGTCATGCTTGCCTTGATGGACGTATGACATGGCCCTGGCATTGAGCAATCTAACGTCGTCCGGCGAATTCAACAGCCCCTCGGAGAAAGACCTCGCCGCTTCATCATATTTCTCCATGGCGTAGTACGCCTTTCCCTTTCGGTAATATGTATTCGGATCGCCGGGCTTGAGCTGCAATGCCCTGTCGAAGGATTCAATCGCCTCAACGCCGCGATTCAATTTCATGAGAATCTCCGCTCTGATCATCCATAAATCCGGCATGTTGGAGTTGGCCTTGAGCCCGGTATCGGCGGCAGCCAGTGCTTCATCGAACCTGTCGAGGGAGCCGAGCGCCTTGGAGCGGTCGTGCCATGCTTTTGAGTTGGCAGGGTCGATTTTGATTATCTGGTCGGCAATGTTGATGATGCCTTCCAGGTCCCCGAGCGCCACCAGCGAATCTTTCTTCGCGTCCATCAATTCGATGCTGCCCGGCTGATGCTGCAGCGCCCTGTCCAGGGATTTCACAGCTTGGGCATGCTGGCCAATCCTCTGTTCGGCAATGGCCCTGTCAAAGTGTGCCTCAACATTCTTCGGATCCAGCTTGGTAATCTTGTCCGAAACCTCGATGATTCCGTTGTTGTCTCCCAGGCTCTTCATCGCACTCTTCTTCAGCACGAGCGCGTCAAGGTCCATGTGATTCATGGCCAGCAGCCTGTTCGTTGTATCCACGGCTTCCGGATATCGTCCAATCTTGAGAAGAATCTCTGCCTTTTTCAGATAAGGGAACCTGTCGCTGGGGCCGTATTTGATGGCCATGTCAAAAGCGCCGATTGCCTCATCATGATGCTCCAGCCAGGTGAGGGAAAGTCCTTTACTGTACCAGATATTTTTGTCTTCCGGCTTGAGCCGCAGGGCTCTATCGAAGCTGGAAACAGCCTCCTCGTGGGATTTGGCGCTCTCATGTGCAAGCCCCTTGCTGAACCAGAGTTCCGGGTCGTCGGGGTCGATCTTGAGGGCGATATCAAACTGGGCGATTGCCTCCTGGTACTTGCCGATCCTCGAGAGAGAGCGGCCTTTCATGTCATGCAATGACTTGTCCCCTGGCTTCAAAACGATGGCCTTGTCGAAGCTGTCAATCGCCTCGACATGCATGTTCAGCAATGCCTGGGCATGTCCCTTCAGCGACCATGCCGCCGGGTCCTTGCCGAAAAGCTGGATGTAGTTATGAATTGTTGCGAGAGTGTCTTCATATTTTGACAGGTTGAACAGCGCGACCGCCCTGTCCATCAGAGCCGGGCCGTCTCCAGGCACCAGCGCCAGAAGCGCGTCCGCAGTCTTCACAATCTCATGGTGTCTGGCCAAAGCTTTCATGCATTCCTTTTTCCTGTTCAATGCCCCCAGATTCACAGGGTCAATGGAAAGCAGTTTGTCAAGCGGGTGAAGCGCTTTATCGAATGCCTGAAGCGCGAATAAAGCAGACCCTTTGTCGAAGAGCGCGTCCTTGTTGTGATGGTCAATGTGAAGTATCCTGTCGCACACCGCGTCGACAGCGTCATGCCTTTCCAGAAGCTTGAGCACATCCTTCTTCACCACAAGAATCTCGAGGTCCTTCTGATTCAGGTTGAGCGCCATGTCGAACGTGACAAGCGAGCGCTCGTGTTCTCCCAGGGCAGTCTGGGATTTGCCCTTGTCGAGGAGAGCGTTCCTATCTGCCGGGTTGATGGCCAGCACCCGGTCTGCCGCTTCCACGATTTCCTTGTGCCTTCCAAGCTTCTTCAGGCTCTGGCGCTTGTTCACCAGGGCGGCCATGTTCTCCGCCTCGATTGTCAATGCCATGTCATAGCTGCCGCATGCAGCCTCGAAATCCTCTGCCATGTGAAGGCTCATGCCTTTCATTATCCAGAGCTTCACATTGTCCGATTTCAGCCTGAGGGATTCTGTGTAGCTGTTCGCGGATTCCCTGTACTTCTTAATCCTGTAATACGAATGGCCTCTCTGCTCCCAGATGAACGGGTCGTCCCTTCTGAGGGCAAGAGCTTTCCCGAATGCATCTATTGCATCTTCATGCCTTTCCGCCAACGCCATGGCCAGCCCCTTGTTCACCCATGCATCCACAAAATTTGGATCAAGCGCCAACGCATCAGCGAACGAAGTTCCAGCCTCGACATATCTGGCCAGCTTGTTCAGTGCGATGCCTTTCCTGTTATGAATCTTCGGTTCCCTTGGCGTCAGAGCAATTATCTTGTCGTAAAATTCAATGGCCAGTTCTTCCGTTTCCAGAATCTTGTTGTACGATGCGACAGCATCCGCGACCCTGCCCAGCCCCTCAAGTGCATAAGCCTTGTTGGCCAGTGCCGCTTTGTTGCGAGGCTCGATAGACAGCGCCCTGTCATATTGTTCTATCGCCTGGGTTGAATTCCCGTTTCTGAAAAGGAATATCCCCTTGTGCACGATGGCCTTGACATTGCCTGGGTTCAGCTGTAATGAGTACTCGATGCATCTGGAGCCCTCGGCATTCTGGCCAACTCCGATGAATCCGTTGCCCAGCGAATCGTAAATCATGGAGAATTCATTTTTGGCCAGGGCAACAATGTTTTTGTTCTGGTCCAATAGTTGCATAGTTTTCTGATATGAATCCAGCGCCTCGGTGGACTGGCCTTTCGCTGATGCTGCTTTGCCCTTCTCCACTAGCTTGCCAGCCTTGTTGTACAACCTCTTCTCCTTGCTCATCGAATCAAGAAATCCCATGCTGCCACCTCCAATCTCTCTTTCGTCTGTCAGACAATCGTGAAATCAGATATAATCAGTAATGTATGTATCTAATTAAAGTCTTTGCTCATTTCTGTCATGTCTCGGCATACAAATTGTCTGACAGTGAAATTCTGTATATTTTTCTTTGTTTTTGGCATATATTTACCGAATATTTAGTATCCTGGCTATGTAATTTTTGCATCATCCGAAAGTATTATATACTCCCGAAGAGATATAGGTTTTGCGGCTGACAAACGTCAGACGAAATGAATAAAAACGTCAGAAAGGGATGCACTATGGTGGAATACATAAAACTGAAGAACAGAGATTGGAGAACCCTTAGGGGTATGGACAGCGAGATGACCGATTGGATGAAGTATCACACGATACAGGATCTCAGGGACCTTGCCTTCGAGATGTACAACCGCGGCGAGGACATATCCGAAATGGTGGAACTGATACACGAGATGGACAGCATGGCAAACGCAACACACATGGGAAGCGCAGACAACATCTATGCTGACTCGGAGTACGACATCTTGAGCTACGTTGAGGAGTGTGAGAGGGCATATGTTTAACCTCAAACTCTTCCTGAACAAGCCCAAGTTCGATCCAGCAAAGGAGTCCGGAGCGGATTTCGAGAAAATGCACGAGGAGCAGATGCACAACTTCTGCGAACTCTCGGACAGGAACGAAGTCCTCTGGAGCGCCCCGCTGAATCTGTAAACTGCGGTCAAGGCCAATGCCCTTGGCCCGCAGTCAATCGAAAGAGGAAAGGCCAGACAAACGCAATCGCCCGGACGTCAAGAACCCGGACACGCTGGCTTTCCGCCTCTCTCGATATACGGCCATGCCAAAACCCGGTGATGAATATCACACAAGGCATGGCTGCCAACAACAAGAACGCTCGCATGCCGTTCAAATGCAAACAATGCGCATGCGACCCAAGAGCGGGCGGCCCCGGGACCGGGACTGCCTGCGGGACATATCTGCCCCGCTGACTTTCAAGAAGCCAGGTGTTCCCAAACCATAAACAACGGGCCAGGCAGCAATGCCTGGTCCTCTAAACACGTTTTGATTGATTAATTTCTATATTCTGTTTGCAAAATGCAACGCGAAGGATATGAGAAACGCTCCTGTATTATATCTTCCCCGGTCCATGGCCCTGGCACCGATCACCCCTATCATGCCCCGCCTGATATTATCGCAGCGATGTATTAGGGCGGGGTTGTGGGCCTGGTTAGATGTGAACCAGGCCTGGTGATGGATAGCGTGCATAAATCTCTTCAAACCCCGGGTGTACGAGGGTTGTAGCTAGCTAACAATTTCCAAACATCAACCCAAGCAAGCCGAATTGCACCCAATTCGGCGCTGAGCCCCGGGTATGGGGCCCTACCCAACGTTAACAGTGGCCCCCCATTTTGGAAGATCTTGCACAGAAAGCTATTCGTTCTATCTTTTGTTGGGAGGATGCAACGCGAATTATGTGTGAAAAGCCCCCTGTGATATTGCGTGCCAACTCCCCGCCTTGACAGGCGGGGTTTCTTGAGAAATTAATGCTCCATAAGTTTGGTACAAGCGCACTTGCATGGATATGCTTCAAAACCCTGCCCTCACAGGCAGGGCATGCTGATCAAAACAAAATACAATTGAACCCATCCGTCCAATGCTGGCCTAATCTTTGGCCAGCATCTCGTTGATCTCAACCGCGTTCATGTGCCCTTCTATTTTGATCTTGACCTTGGTTATGCCGTCAACCTTGGCCAGGGCCTGTTTTATGCTTATGGCAAGTTGTATCCCCAGGGGGCAGAATGGGCTGGTGGGTATGAAAGTGAGGCTGATGATGCCTCCGTCGAATTTCATATCGTGTATCAATCCCATGTCCCAGACGCTCAGTCCCGTGTGCGGGTCCAGCACGGCTTTCAAAGTGGCTATCGCATTGTCCTGCAAACTCATTCAATCACCTTTTCCAATCAATATCAGCAGCTCGCCTACGTTGACCGATTTAACTTCTTTTCCGTCTATCATCGGCGATTTTATGATGCTCACCATGTTGCGATCTATCTTGACCATCTCGCCATTGTTCAGCTGAACGTCCAGCTCTCCGGATTCCAGCGCCCTGGCGACTTGCTCCGGGTCAACAGCCATCAGCTTGGCGGCAATCTCCTTGGCGTTCTGCTTGAATGTCGGGCCAAGCAATGCATGGACCGGCTTTATTCCGGTTATCTTCTCGGTGACATCGGATTCCGTCATCAGCAGGATGTCCTTGGCTTTCAGTGTGCCCGCGATATCCGGCTCCGAGCCCATCAGGAATTCCGCTTTTTTGCCGATTATCTCAATCACGCTTAGTTCCGCGCTCAGGGCCATTCCGTTCTCGGATTTCCAGCTTCTGATGGCCGCGATGACATCTTTCAGCAGCTCGCCGCTTTCCAAATCACTCTGGTTATCAATGACAGGCGATGGCCAATCCGAGACAGTTATGCTTTTCGCGCCATCATATTGTTTGTAAATTTGCTCGTAAATCTCGTCGCAGATATGCGGCATGATCGGCGCCAGCATCTTCAGCGTGCCGAGGCCGACCTCGTGAACTGTGTACGCCAGTGCTCTGTCGCCACCGGCCATCCTGTACTTGACCATCTCTATGTAATGGTCCGCAAACACATGCCATATGAATTGCTCCTGCTTGCGCACCACCCTGTCGAAATGGTATTCGCTGTAATCCTTCGTGACCTCTTTGACCAATCTAGAGTATTGCGTGAGGAGCCAACGGTCCGCTGTCCTCAATTCGGGCTCGGGAACCGCTTCAGGCGTTTTTATCAATTTTGAAAGGAACCTATGGATGTTCCAGACCTTGGCGCAGAACCTCTGGCCATGGACGACCTCCTTTATTCGGATTGCGCTGTCCTCGCCCAGCGAGACAGTGGACGAATAGTACCGCCAGGCATCGGCGCCGTACTGGTCCAGCAATTCCAGCGGGTCTATGACATTGCCATCTGAAGCGTGCATGGGCCTGCCATCCGGCCCGAGTATGAACCCATCAACCATGATATCTTTCCAGGGCTTCGTGCCGACAAGGTAATGGCTCCTGAGTATGGTGTAGAACGCCCATGTCCGGATTATGTCATGGCTCTGCGGCCTTAAACTGGTTGGCCATATCTTCTTGAAAAGGTCGTTGTCGCGCTCCCAGAACGAAAGGTAGAGCGGGGATATGCTGGAGTCCATCCATGTGTCGAAAACGTCCGGGCAGCCGCTGAGGCGCTCTCCGCATTCCGGGCATTCCGGCACCGGCGGTTTATCCACAGTGGGGTCAACGTAGCAATCCTCTTCTTTGGCCAGGACTATGTCGCCGCAGGAGTTGCATTCCCATATCGGTATCGGCGTGGCGAAGTAGCGTTGGCGGGATATTACCCAGTCCCTGTTGAGGGAGTGCACCCATTCCTGGAGGCGGATCTTCATGAATTCCGGGTGCCAGTTCAGCTCATCCGCGACACGGAGGATATCTCCCTTGGCATCGAGGGTTTTGAGGAACCACTGCGGCATCTGAAGGAACTCTATGGGTGAGTGGCATCTCCAGCAGGTGCCGAAATTCTGCGGGGTCTTTTCCTGCTTGACCAGAAGCTCCGATGATTTAAGATCCTCGACTATGGCCGCCCTGGCATCCTTGATTGCCATTCCCTTATATTTGCCTGCAATCTGGCTCATTATGCCCTGGCCGTCCATGGCATTCTCGATAGGCAGTTTGTACTTGTAGATCCATTCAAGGTCATCCTTGTCCCCGATGCTGCATATCATCACAAGGCCAGTCCCGAATTCAGGGTCCACTTTATCGTCAGAAATTATCTCGACTTCCTTGCCATAGACTGGCGTGATGAGCTTCTTCCCGATTAGATGCGCAAGCTTCTCGTCTTTCGGACTCACGGCCGCCATCTGGCATGTGCAGATGAGCTCCGGCCGGGTTGTTGCAACAAGCGCGTCTTCGTCCTGACCAGCAACCCCGAACCGAATGTAATTCAGAACAGACTCGCGGTCTTCATATTCCACTTCGGCATCGGCAAGCGCAGTCCCGCATCTCGGGCACCAGTTGACAGGCGCCAGTCCCTTGTAGATCAGTCCTTTGTTGTAGAGCCGGATGAAAGTTATCTGGGTGAGCCGCCGATAGTACTCTGCATCCGTTCGGTAGAACTGGGATGCGTCCATGCAGCAGCCAAGCAGGCTGAATTGCTTGCTTATGCGGTCGATGTTTGCATCCGCGAATTCCTTGCAGAGCGCGATGAAATCCTGGCGGGGGGTGTCGCGCATCCGTATGTTGTGCTTCTTCTCCACGTTGACTTCGATGGGCATCCCGTTGACATCCACGCAGAGCGGGAATAGCACGTTATGGCCGGTCTGCCATCTGAACCTGGCTGAGAAATCTATATGCGTGTAGTGAGTCGCATGGCCAACATGAAGCGGGCCGGAGGCATACCTTGGCGGATTGTCAATGCTGAAGACTGGCTTATCGGAACCCTTGTCAAAGTTGTAAAGCTTGCACTGGCTCCAGTTTTCCTGCCATTTCGCCTCTATCTTCTTGGCATCGTAATCATCCATGCTTTCACCACAGCCGGATACGCCGGCTATCGCCAGATAAATCGATTTGGTATAAATGTTTTCAATATTGAATCATCTGAAATTTCACTCAGATGTGATTAGCGTTGTGGTCGAGATAACGCCGGGGACGCTTCTCACTTTCTGGATGACCAGGGCGCGCATCTCCTTGAGATTCCTGGCTTCCATCCTGCATATCATATCATATTCGCCAAAAACTTCGCGTATGCCCTCTATTTCCTTCACTTTCGCAAGGTGGTCGTACACCTCATCTTCCTTCTTTGCCTCGACCCTTATCAATATGAAGCACGTGAGCATGTTAACGATTCATGACATGATGTTCATTATTAAAATGGTTTGCCCGGAATGAAACCTCAGGCGCCGAGTTCGGCGAGCCATGTGTCAATTTCACCAAGGAATCTCAGGAGTGTTCTTCCCAAATGCTCTTTCTGGACTTTGAATGCCGCCGAGGATGATTGGAGATGCTCGTGAGGCCTGGCAATCACAATGCCGCTTCCTGCCGCAACGTCCTCGAGGTTCTTCGGCCTTCCGATTGCCCTGAACCTTTCCAGAGCTGCGAATGCCGGGCTGGCCTTGGCGGTTGCGATTACCTCTTCCAGTATGGCAGGCCTCTGTTCCTCGGGCGCCGAATTCACTTTACTCCCGGCCTTGCGAAGCGATTTCCAAAGGCCAAAGATATCCTGGCAGGATTTCTCAAGCGTGCTCGGGTCTGTGCTGCCCAATACATCCATCACCCTGGCTAGCTGGTCCATGTCTGCATCGAATATTGCCTTGGCTCGATTCCCTGCAACATACTCGACCCGCACGATGCCGTCCTGTATTTTCTTGGTGCCCAGTATAATTATGCGCACTGCCTCGGATGTGTTGCGCAGATGAGTGCCGCCGCATGCCTCGGTGTCAAGGTCAGCAATCCTCAGCACCCTCAGTGAATGACCGGGGATTGCTCCGCCCTGGTACAGCCGGAACCCGAACCTCTTCTCTGCCTCATCTTTCGGGAGCATCATCGATTCGACCGGAATCGCGTCCGCGATTATCCTGTTGGCGCGTCTCTCTATCTCATCAAGTTGTTTCTGGTCAAGTGAATCGTAATGCGTGATGTCCAGACGGCCCTTCTCTTCTGTTTTCTCCGCGCCGGCCTGCCAGATATGGTTTCCAAGAACCTTTTTACAGACGCCGTTGATGATGTGGGTAACCGTATGATGCTGGGCAAGCTGCCGCCTGCGAGATTCATCAACATGGCCTTTTACTACGATTCCGGGCTTCCATCCGATCGGCTCAGAGTCAACCTTGTGAACAATGACCTTGTCCTGCTTGAAAGTGTCCAGCACATTCAATCTGTTTGGGCCTTCCAGGTAGCCGATGTCATGCAACTGGCCGCCGGATGTCGGGTAGAAGGCGGTCTCCTTCAGCACAATATGGTTTCCAACGACTGCCAACACCTCGCTCTCGAAATCAATATGGAGGTAATCATCGTAGTACAGAATGCCGGTTTCCGGAACATCGCCCAGGTCAAGCTTCTCGGCTTTCTCCGTCTTTGCCGCGGCTTCGGATTTTTCATGCAATGCTGCGACCTGTGAGAAGAAATCGCCCGGCACCTTGACATCCAGCCCCTCGGCCACCAGGAGATCGGGAGTGATGCCATGAGAATCGTATAGCTTGAGAAGGTCCTGCAGGTTCACTTTCTGCTCTTTCTCCCTCATCCTTTTCACCGTCGACAGGGCCTTTTCCTTGGTCTGGACATATTTTGATTTCTCATTCTCAAGTATATCGCGGACCTCATGCATGGCATCCAGCATCTCGGGGAATTGCGGTTTGAGATATTCCGCATGCCACTGGCAGACATCCGCCATATCTACCTGCAGCCGTATTTTTTGATGAAATCCATTGCTCTTCTGTAGATAAGCCTGAGATTGTAGCCGCCTCCCGAATTGGATGGCAATCCGCCGTCAGTGAGCGCGAAAAGCAGTGCTCTGGAATGGTCTGCGACTGAGTAAAGGCCAGCATTCATCATCACCTGGCTTTTCAGCCTGTCCACGTCCACGCTTATCTTTCCCGCGATATCTGCCCAGACCCCGTCAATGTCATCGGTGTCCTCCAGATTCAGCAGTCCAGAATAGGGAAGGAACCTTGCCATTGTTTCCTTCTCCTCGCCATTTCGACTGATGCCAGCAATTCCAAATAATTTCTCCATCACTGTGGGGAAATTCGGCTCATAGGCCGTTGGCGTCCCGTGGCTGAACCAAGCGGGGCGCTCCTGGCCCATGCCCATGTCCAGAACCTTTATGTCCAGCGGTTTGAGTGTGTCGCCCATCCGCTCATACATCGTGTAAACCTGATTGCCTATTTCCAGCCCGCCTGAGAAGAACTCCAGCGAGCAGCCGAAATTGCCCCCTCCCGCCCATGCATCCTCATGATATACGAGATCCTTCAGCGGGATGCCCATTCCCTCCACCAGCCAGGCATGTATGTCCTCGAAATATTTTGCCTGGTCAAATTTTCCCTGGGGCTCGAATGCATGCTGGCCAATCATGATGAAGCCGGTGTTGTGGCGGCCGGTTATCCCGACATTGTCCACGTCATTGAATCTGAGGCATGTCTGGGGGACGACCAGCGGGTTGGCTGGAGGGCGAACTTCCCCCCTCACCACATATGGTTGAAAATCGGTGATACTGGCCAGCGTGAATTCCGAGGTGGGATTCCACCTGGAAATGGAAGGATAGCGGTTTATTGGCGTGTAGCCGCGCTTCGAGAATAGCTCCGAGAACCGCTGCCAGACACCGATGAAATCCATCTGGTGGGCGCAGGCTTTCCGGCCGATGAAGGAGTATCCGCCCTCGCACATCGGCTCCCCGCAAACCGTCCTATCTGGATTCGCTGTCCAGAAGTAATTGCCGCATTTCGGGCAGTGCCCCCTGACCAGGCCCAGGGCTTTCATTGTGTCCGTGGGGAAGAATCTCTTCGGGTCTCTGGAGGCCTCCTGTTTTACCTGCAGCTTCATCTCCTTTTCTGAGAGCATGGAATCTGGGATGGGGAAGGGATATTAAAGTTTTGGCGAAGCATGGCGGCTATGGTGTATTACCCGGTTATCACCAACGTGGGTATTTATTCCTTGTAGTGCATTAGATAATTGAGAACTGTGAAAAGTTCTAGAAATGCGATTCAATGGCAGAACCATTGAACCGCAGAGGAGGCAACAGGGCATGAAAAAAAGAGGGTACGAATACGAGATGACGATACCGAGCATAGACTCGGAAAGGGCAGCAATCAGAATAGATAATCTCAGCCTCGCACCAAGCTCCGGAATGGTATTCGGACAGGCAATGACAGTTTGCGGGGTGATGCTCTGCGCGATAAAGATGAAGCGCGAGGTCAAGCCGCAGAACGCAGTGCCAGCATCATGATCACGCTCAATCATCTCCGCTGCCCTCTTTTACTTTTTTCGCAAACCGCCTGAGTGGGATACCGGGGCCGGGGGTGTGAGCTCCTGGCTTTTTTCCAGGGGGATAAAAGAGTTAGATGGATTGATGCGAAAAACCAACCTTCGGCAAACAGTTAAAAGCATTTACAGTTCTTGCATAGCGAAGGCGGGATGTTCGGCTTCACTGGAAACATATGAAAGCAATAGCCGAACATCCACCTTTGGCACGATTCAAATCTAAAATAAATATAGTGCCGAAGGTGGGATCTGAACCCACGGCCTTCGGATATCTCAAGATATCCAGTGCGTCATAGATAATCCCTATGAGTCCGACGCTCTACCAGGCTGAGCCACTTCGGCGCTTTGCTAATGACTGCTCACAGTCGCGCCGAAGGGCTCCCGCGAATTATGTTCCCAATCTAGGGGTCTTAATTCGCTCGTAGCGCCTAATCCTCTGCTGTGAAATGCTGGTTGTTGAATTAGGCTTAGTTTTTTCATCATCTGAATGTTATTGTTCAGAGCCGGATGAAAAAACAGCCACCTCGGCCAATGCGACTTCCGAATTGGACAGGATAGCTCCTCGGCTTTTGCGACTGCAGGCCACGGAAACGCTCAAGGTATAAGTGTTTTATGAGGCGAAAGCATATTATCCAAACCTAGATTATTCCTCCTCATGACCAAGTTCCTCCCCCTTCTCCTGGCGGCATGTCTTCTGCTTTTGCCATTCGGCACTGTTCTCGCCCAGGACGCCGATTGCGCTGCAACCGGCATGGACGGCAGACTTTGAATCATCGGGCGGGTGTATCTTGGCTCAATTCCCGGTAGGTTTCGGCAATCCGTCACGTGCGCGTTGCGGCGCAACGCGCGTCCTAGTGCCTCCCCGTCCGGGCTCAGCGGCGCAGCAGCTCCAGGACCAGGGCGGTCATGGCGAGGGCGCCGGTGC
>CALKWP010000188.1 GCA_938004075.1 uncultured Methanomassiliicoccales archaeon | reverse complement strand
CGACCACCGAGATCTACACTCTTTCCCTACACGACGCTCTTCCGATCTGCGAATATCATGTTCTGGCCGAGCAGGTTCCCCGCAATATCGCTGGCTGTCGAATTCATTCTGAAGGAATACCCCGATTTCAGATATTGGAGCGGTTCCTTGGGCTTGAATATGACTGTGTCCCCGTAAGCATTCCATGTGCCTTTGTTGCCTTCGCAGTTGCCAACGTTCCAGGTGTTGGTGCCATCGGTCCATGAGAAGGATGCTTCGGTGACATCCCTGTTCATCGGTTCGGAGAATCGGACAGTGAAAGACGTGAATATGGATACGCCAGTCTCGCCGGAGGAGGGCGATGTTGAAAGCACTGTGGGAGCCCAAGCATCGGAAAGAACGGTGGAGCGGTGGTAGATACTCTGGCCTAACTCCCAGGCCACGAATGTTTGGTTGTACCTGTCAATAAACAAAGAATGGTCACCAATGAGAGTGGAGCTGGAATTGAATTGCACATTTTCTGTGAAATTCGCGCCGCCGTTGTATGAGATTGCTGCCTGCGAGATGCTGTAATCAGTCGTAAGATTCTTCCCCCTCCATCCGACCCATATCGAGGAGCCGTCCGGTGAGCCGGAAACTATTGGCACCTGGGCATTGAGCGCCACAATCCTTGAGGTCGCAAAGCCATCTGTTGAATTTGAATACCTTATTCCGGCGCCAAGGCCGTACTGCCATACGACATGGGACACTCCCGAATCCTCGACGAATATCCTCGGCGTCGTGCAATCCGATGAGATTGTGTCTATTCCCACGTTCACTTTAAATCTTGCCCCGGCAACCGTGGAGTTTGCGAAATAAATGTGCGAGCCGCCATTCCGGGAATCGTACCAGACAACCGAGATTATTCCAGATTGATCCATGGCAAGGTTTGGCCTCAACCTGTTCCCTGCGCAGCTGTCCGCGACCATGACCGGCGATGAGAATGTGACGCCACCGTCAACCGACATGGCACAGAATATCTGGTTCTCCTTCATCCCGTACTGCTCTGACATCCCGCCAGCGGTTGCGATATGCTGGCCGGAGGATGACCAGTCGACAGAGTAAACGCTGTTCCAGTGCTCGGTCAGGTTGAGCCGCTCCTTTCTGGATATCTTGTCCCAGACCCTCACAATCGGGTCCGATGCCCCGGACACAATCTCGTCCCTCACAGTGCTCCAATCCAGGGAGTTCACGTTCCCGGTGTGCTGATTGTTCATCCAGGCGATGTCAGTGAGATTGGTCTGATTGATTATGGCTATCGAGCCATTGCCCAGCCCAACCGCTATGAACACATCATCGGGCGACCATGAAACCGCCTGGCCCATATGCCCGAGCATCACGTTTTGAATTCTTTCGCCGGTGGATGAGTTCCATATTTTCAGGGTCGAGTCCTGGGCAACGCTGGCCAGGTATGTGCCGTTGTGAGAGAACTCGGCATCCATGACCGGCCCGGTGTGACCCCTATTCGGCTCGGGCGTTGTTTCGGCCCGCGTCCAGTTGGAGAATCCCGTCATGTTCCAGACTGTCAGGTTGAAATTCTGGACCGGGTATCCCGAAGGCGTCCCGGTGCCATAATCACCGTTGTAAGTGACTGCCAATCTTGAGGAATCCCGCGAGAAGGATAGCGCGTTAACGTAATTTTTTGTTTGAACTGAGGTGTGATTCAGAACCTTGATGATGCCGTACGTGGTTGAATTGAGCAGCAGGACGTTGTGGTCCCAGGAGCCCGTGGCCAGCATCTTCCCGTTCGCAGACCAGTTGACCGCCATTACATTGTGGGTATGATTGGAAAGGGTGGTGATTAGTGCACCGGTTGAGGCGCTCCAAATCTTGACTGTTTTGTCCTCGGAACCGGAAGCTATGCGCGCTCCGCCCGGGGAAAATTCCACATCGCGGACCGCTCCTGTATGGCCCACCAGCTCACGCACCAGGTTTCCATTTACGCCATCCCATATCCGGATGGTGTTGTCAGAGCGGTACTCTTCCCAGGCTACCGCGACCCGGTCACCGTTCGCAGCAATGGCCGGATTTGACTGGGTGCCATTCTCATGATTGCTCACGTGAGCTTGCTGAAATGTGAGGCCACCGTCATCGGAGCGGGCAAGCACGATGTCCCCGTTGTCTACCAGCGAGTCTTCCCAGACGATGTAAACGGTGTTGTTGGCAACCGCCATCTGGCTGGCCTTCTGGTTGCCAAGAGACTGGCTGTTGACCATGGCCTTCGGGGAGAACGATGTGCCGTTATTGGCGGAATGCGAGAAGTAGACATCGATATTATCGTTGGTTTTCTCGGACCATGACAAGTATATCCTGCCGTCATCGGAAACTGCCAAATCAAGCGACTCCTTGACATTCGCGCTGGTAGTCACCGTGACAGGGCTGGGTGTGAAGTCGATGGCCCTGGCGGTAGGCGGCATCCCGATAAGGACAGAGAACGCGCTGAACAGCAGCAATGCGGCAATCGATAAACTGAACGCTCTCTTCACAGGATTCGCCTTGTACATAATTTCACTTAATGCGTCTAATACGTTTTTAGGATTTAATAGTGTTGGCAGTTCCAATGAAAATCAGCATATTCTAGGCACCGGATCACCGGCCGGGGGTTCCATTATCCGCTTCCCGCCGACCGCGGTCTCGATGACAACGCGCTTGACCGTGTCGGTAGCCTGGCCGATGAAGCGGGCATTCTTCCCGTACATGTTCCGCCTTATGACTTTCAAAACAGCATCCGTGAATTCCGGCGCAACCCCGATGAGGAATTTCCCTTCATTCCCAACCTCCAGCGGGTCGATGCCCAGCAGGTCGGACGCGGCGCGCACCTGCGGGTCGAACGGGAGCGCATCCTCGCGCACGATTATTCCTACGCCGGATTTGCTGGCCATCTCGTTGAGGGCGTTCGCGACGCCGCCCCTGGTCGGGTCCTTTGCCGCCACCAGGCCGCCGATCTGCAAGGCGTCATTCATCAACCCGTTGAGAGGCGCATTGTCGCTCTCCAGCGTTGTTTGAAAATTATATCCTTCCCGGAAGCTCATCAGGGCGATGCCATGGTCTCCGATGTTGCCGGTGATTATGATATCGTCCCCGGGGCGCAGATTGCAGTCCCTCAGCCAGCTCTGCTCCCGGCCGGTTGATTCTCTCAGGATCCGGTTGTTGCGCTCCAGGGCGGGGTGCATCCTTCCAACCGCAGAAGTGGTGACCATCATCTTCTCGATCGCGCCTTTCTCGACAACCTTGGTATCGCCGGTTATCACAGGCACGCCGCACTCACGACTGGTGCTGGCGATGCTGGCCATTACCTTCTCGAGAACAGCAATCTCCAGGCCGTCCTCCATGATTATCCCGAGAGCCAGCGCAACCGGCTCGGCGCCCATTGCGGCGATGTCGTTCACTGTGCCGCAAACCGATAAACGGCCAATGTCCCCGCCCGGATAGAACAGCGGCTTCACGGTGTGGCCATCGGTGGTGAGGACTATGCCGTCGATTATGCCGGAGTCGTCCATCTCCTCTAGGCCTATTTCCGGGCGGTCATCGGCCAGCGCTCCGATTATGAATTTTTTGAGAAGGGACTGCATGCCCTCGCCGCCGGCGCCCATGTTCATATTGATGCGGTCTTTCATTGATATGCCATCTCCCTGTAATGTATAAAAGTTGCGATGTACGCTACATGTACAGATTTTCATTATATACTCACCCCGGAATGAGGGCATTGCATCCAAAGAAAACAACGGGATGTAAGTGATAACATGAATACACAAACCGCAAAAACGGAAAAGAACGGCAAAACGAACGAGCAGGAAATGAACCTGCAGAACATCATCATAGTGGGGGAGTGCAAGGGCACATATGCCAATGCATCAGTCACGAAAGAATTCCAGGCCAAGGTGCTGGTAAGCGCCAGGCCGGATGGAACGGTCATTGTTCACAACCTGGGGAACGGTGTGCGGCCCTTGTGCTACATCGACGGCGGCGCTGAAATCTCGATTGCCAGAAACCTGGCAGACGCCGAGATTGAGTTCTTCGCGACCACCGAGGACGGGCAGCAGCTCACCCTCCAGTTCACTGAGATAACAGCCATGCAAGGCATTTCTTCCGGCAAGCAGACTAACAGCCTGGCAATGTCCATTCTGAAGTGCGTGTTCGACCTCGGCGGGAACTACGGCAGGACCACAATCGCCCGGATCCTGACAGGTTCAGTGTCCAAGAAGATCCTGACCATCAACATCAGCAAGCTGGGCACCTACGGCGTCGCCAAGGAGACCAGCATGAAAGAGGTTCTCAGCCTCGTCGACTGGCTGATACAGGAGAACTACCTCGCATACGTCGAGGATTCCGAGTTCCCTGTCCTGGTAGTCACCAGCAAGGGCCTGGACGTCCTGGCCGGCGGAGATGTTCCCGTTGAAGCGGAGTCCAAGCTGGGCACCGAGGAAGTGGAGCGCCGCAAAGCGGTACTCAAGGAATGGCGCGACAGGAAATCAGCCGAGCTCGGGCAGCCCAGGTACTGCGTCCTCAAGAACAAGACGCTGGTCGAGATTGCCAGCAGAGACCCGAAGACCCTGGAGGACCTCCAGGGGATTTACGGCATCGGCGAGGCAAGGGCGCAGAAGTACGGCGCCGAGATACTGGGGATGCTTTGATCCCGCAATGGCCGGCTGAGAGGCCGGCCAATTTTTTTAATTATAATTGATTGGCACCACAGCAACTGCTAACCAGACCGGACTGGCAGTGCTACCTGAAATGCTCCCCGAACTTCTCCATCAGCATCGCTTTCCTGTACGGCGGCAGAATGAGATACCCGGGATGCCTGGACACGTCGAACGGCGGTTTCTTGAACTCCGCCGGCTCCATGAACCCTGCCTCCTTGAAGAATTTGTTGGCTTCCGGGGTGAGGGGCTTCGTCACCATGTACCCGACGCATTGCTGGGCGCTGAGCATGAGCAATTTGTAGCCGAGCTTCTTCTTCCTCATGCCTGGCAGGGTTTCAATCGCCCTGAGCACCCATATGGCCATGCCGTCTGTTGCCGCGCCTTCCCATTCCTCCAGGAACACCCATGAGATTATCTCGCTGCCCTTGACGCAGACTATGAAAATCGGACGCGGGAACTTCCTCAGCCATATCTTGAATGTCTTCTCATAGCCGATGATGCCGAGGCCGCGGAAGAACTCGAAGCCGCCGCCCTGGAACCTCCCGTCCTCCATGCCTAGAATCCTGAATTTATTTACCTCCGATGCGTCTTCGAGCTTGTGGAAAACGTAGTCTCCAGACCTGGCCAGTTCCTGCAATGGTACACCTTCACAACGCTTGGGGAAAATCGCGCCGCAGCGGTTGTGCCGCGGCGCTTGATTGGGTTGTCGCCTTCACGCGGGCTTCAGTCAGTATACATGACCCAGACGTCAGCGTTGTTCCTGAGTATCATGTTCAGGTCGGTGCGCGATATCTGCGCCTTTTCCAGCAGGATGGGCATCCATTCCTCGGGGGCGACCTTGCGGTTGCCGTCCTCCCAGACCGCAGCTATCTGCGCTATCTTCAGGGGCTTGCCCGCGACCTTTATGCGGTCGGCGGCAGCGTTCCTGAATGTCTGATGGATGATGCACATGCTGTTGATGGTGCCTGGCTTGTAGACGGAATTATAATATTCCGCAACATCCGCGTGTATCTTGGAGAATGTGCCTATCCTCTTGGTGTACTCCTGCCAGCCCTTTGTGAACGGGCACTTGGTGGTCACTGCACAGTGAGGCGTTATGGTTATCACATCCTCGAATGCGGATATGATGGATTCGCCCTTCACCAGCGAGTCAAGGAACGCGTCCCAGGTGCGGTACTCCTCTTCAGGCATGCTCTTTGCCAGCGAAGTGGCCAAACTCACCAGGTAATTGTTCATTCCGCTGGCTCCCTGCTTGTCCGCGATGTCCTCAAGGAACAGGCAGGCCGCTACGTCCACGAAGGGATTGTCGTCTATCAGGAATTTCCTTCTCTCGTTCATTCAATCAGTCCTCCGCTTCGCCTTTCAACCTTGCGCCGCGCATCATTATGGCGTAGACGCATGCGTAATTCCTCAGCAAGCTGCGAACATATTCCGGGTTGATGCCAATCTTCTTGAGCGCGTCCTCGGTTATCTTCGTCTCGCCGGCAAATCCGCGATTCGCCAGCTGGACGCAATCGAGACTTTGATCGGCGATCGAGATATTCTTCGCAACCTCTTCCCTGAACCTCTGGTGTATCACGCAGAAGTTGCAGACCGCCGTATCGCGAACGCTGTTGTTGTACTCTTCCGCGACCGCGCTGTCTGCGCGGGGCAGCTCGCCCACGCTGTATCTTATCCGCACTATCGTGGGATTAAAGACACAGGTCTCAAGGGCGTAAATGTACCCCACAACGTCGCCGTCGACGTCAGTTATGGCCAAATCGGTCAAGGCCGTTACGCTTCCCTCAATGGAGAATGCTGTTCTCCCTTCCCTCAACGCCACGTTGAACGAGGGCCAGCCCATGTACGCTTCCTTTCCCATTCTCTTGGCCAGGCTTTCACCTACTCTAGCCCAGTATTGGATGGTGCCTTCTACACCAGCCTTCTCGCTCATGTCTTGGATAAGCGAGACCAATGCTACATCTAGCAATTCACTTCACCTCCTTTTTACGTTTCTCCTCTATCGGTATATCCATTTTTTCGACAGTGATTCTGTGATACAGTTCCATGCGGCCCTTGGTCGAAATCCCAACGTGGCCGGAGTCTATGAGGACGCGAAGCGCCCTCAGCAGCGCGAACCTCTTGAGGTGCTTCCCGACCTTTGACTGGACGCCGGACAGCGTGACGGACCCGTCGCCGATGGCTTCCAGGACCTGGGCCTCTTCATCGGATAGCTCGGACAGCGATTTCTTGATTATCGGAATGTCGTCCGTGACCGTTGGCTCCGGTTCCGGGGCCGGGTCTGGCTCATTTTTTTGCTTCGGCTCTTCCGATTCCTTCCTAGCCTTCTTCCTTCCTTTGTGCGCGGGCTCCTCATCGGGCTCAGAAATGGATTCCGGTTGAGCGATGGGCTCGGGAATCGGCTCTTGCTCGGGAGCCGGCTCGGCTTCCTCGGGCTCCTCCTCGAGCATCTTCTTGGCCTTCTTCCTTCTCGGGACTGGCTCTGCCATCGCGTCTTCAGGGGAATCATCGAGCACTATGATGCCGGGCTTGAATTCCGTAACTTCCGGCTCTGGAGTCGGCTCAGGTTCCTTCGGGGCTGGTTCTGGTTCGGATCCGGGCGCTTCCGCGGCCTTCTTCTTTCCGGCTTTTTTGCCCTTCTTCTCCGGGGCGGGCTCGTCCCTGGCCTTGTTCAATTCCAGTTCCAGCGTTGTGTACCTCGACCTTTTTCCCGATTTCTTCTCGATGATTTTCTTGGATTCCACAAGGCTTGCCAGCACCCGGGAAACGGCATCGTTCTCCAGGCCGGTCCGGTTTACGATGGCGGTCTTGGAGTCGGCGCCGCCGGAAATTGCGGTCAGTATCGGCTCGATGAACTGGGAATCGTCCTCGGTGGGTGTGTCAGGGCTCTTTGTTCCAGTTTCTTCCGGCTCGCCCGCCTTGGGCTGGGTCGTGAAAACACCCCCCTCGGGAACGTCCGGCGGGATGAATGGCTCCTCTCCCGGTGTAAGGAAAATGTCTGCATTGTGGGCATCAGCAACCTCTTCCTTCTCCCGTATGCTGGATTTCATCTCGATTTCTGCTTTCAACAGGGAAATCTCATCGGCCAGGCGCATGAATCTCTCGCCGGACTCGTCCAGCTTGGCCCTGAGGGCTTCCAATTCCTCCCTGTCGGCCTTCGAAGCCAGGGATTTCTCGTTTATCTGGTTTATCTTCTCATGGAGCGAGAGGGTTTGGGAGCTGATGTTGGCGGCCATGGCCGCAACCATGTGGCTCGTGGAATCCAGCTGCTTGTCGATGCGGGAAAGGTCCTTTGTGAGTTTAGTGGCCCTGTCCACTGCAAATTCCTGGCTCTTTATCTTTATCATGCCAGTAAAGTTTTTGGCCTTGTGCTGCGGCACTGTTTCCAGCAGGCGGTCCATCAGGACATCGTATGTCGTCTGGATCTGTTTCGCTGAAATCAAATTAGCCTCAATGGACTTGGCCAGGTTGTCGGTGACTATCTTCCGCCCGTCGAACTTGAACAACTCGCTTCCGCTTGTCTTGAGGCGGACCTCCTCGAGGGCGGCCCTTGCGATCTTATCCGCGTCCTGCGCGCCTTTCGTGCGAACTATCTCGAGATGGACATCATCCAGTATCGCCTGGTACACGATCTCAAGAATGGTGGGCGGTATCTTGGACACGCTCAGGCGCTCGCCGTATCCGGAGTCCTCCATGATGTCATTGACCTTCTCGGATATCTTCTCCAGCTCCCTCTCCACCCTCTTGGCGTCATTCTCCTTGGAAAATCTTTCCAGCGTCTTTCTCATTTCAGACATTCCGCGCTCGAGCTTTCCCTCGAGAAGGTCCATCCTGCCAGCGAGCTGGTTCATCTTCCCGCCGAGATTTCCGGTGTCCGCCTGGGCCGGCGCCGCAGGCATGTTCTTCTCCAGAAGCTCCCTGACGGCCTCCTCAACAGCGGCTCGGTCCATCTTCGGAACTTCAGTTTTGATTTTAATGTCGTCTGCAAGGTCCGGGATTGACTCATTCTCATCAAGCGGGTGAAACTTCCTCTTGGGTATGGCCGGGATGTGCATGGGTATCAGGTCGATTGCTTTAGGTGGCGGGGTTCTTGCGTGCTGCAATTCGACCGGGCGCGATTCCTCAGGTTGCGGCGTTGTTACCGGCGCCTGGACGGCGCTTTCCTGCTTCTCGGCTGCCACGTCCTTCTCGACCTTGCTGATGCGCTCCAGCTCCTTCCTGTGCCTCTCAATCTCCATTCTTAGGACAGTTTTCACTTCTTCCAGTTCCCTCTGGAGATGGTCCTCGCGCTCCCTGAAGTCCTTGGCCAATGACTGGCGCTGGTCCTCGAAGTTGTCTTTCATCTGCAGGAGTGCGGCCTGAATCTCATTATCCTTTTTTACCGGCGGTTCTGCCGCCTTATGCCTGCCGTTCCGCTGATGAATCTTTCTGGTCTTCTCGTCCTTCATCGGCTTGTTGCAGAATTCGCAGCGCACTTCGGCCTTTTTTGAAGATGGCTTTGAAGAATCCGCTAAAACTGGCTCTGGCTGGATGCTTTCAGCTTTCTGACTCTCTCCAGGCTCGGATTTCACGCTCTTGCGCGCCTTCTTCACGGTTTTTCTTACCATTCCCATCCCTGCATCAGACGAAGGACTTCAGCTTCCGCTCTATCTCCGGCACCCAGGTCTTGCGGCACTGGTCCGCCACCAGCTCGCCGTTCCTGGGCTGAACGTGCTTGTCTATTATGCGCTCAACGAATTTTATCCAGTCAGTATCCTTCATGTAGGCTGTGCTTGTGCCCAGCTCGTTCATGGTCACAGTGATTACCTCGTCAACGGCGCCGATTCCCACCACGCTTCCGATCTTCTGCTTGAGGTATTTCATGAGCTCCATGTTTCTCTTGTACTCGCGGGTCTCATCGAACTTCTCGACGAACAGCTGCCTGGTGAGCTTGTCCAGCTCCTCAACGACGGCTTTGTCATAGCCAGCCAGGGCATCCGGCGTTATGGGGCGCTGCTCGAACAGGTGGTTGAGAACCGTGCTGCCATTGACCAGGTTGGAAATCGTCGGCGCCATGGTTTCGATGGAAAGCGGCTTCGAGAAAATGGATGCCAGGAAGCAGTTGGCGCCGATTCCGGAGATGACTACCGTCCCGCGGTCGTACTGCTGGATGCTGACCTGCAGCTTGTCGCCTTTCAGCTGGCTGCACAGCGACGGGAGGTCGGATTTCAGCAGGTTCAGGAAGCGAAATTGGTTCGGGTCCAATATCGTCGGTATGATAGAGGCGAATATGCGGCCATCTATGCCGATGAACATGATTATGTCGACCTTGTTGTCTTCCTTGATTCGCCTCAGCTCCATGTCGAACATGTGCTTGAGCTGGACCACCGTCTTGGCTTCCATCCTCTTGTCGATCTTCTTCTTCTCTACCATTCAAGGCCTCCCTTTCGGGCTCACTTGAGTCCGTAGGAATCGAATATGACCTGGAGTGCTTCTTCCGGTGAATATTTGTATGTCCAGGTTTCCTTCATCTTCTTCAGCTTGACGATGATGCTCTCGGGTGCTTTTATGAATTCCGCGGTTTTGATTGCCTCGTCAAATATGGGCCCGAAGTCCTCGCCCTGCTCTGCGGTTTTCACTGCCTCGGAAGATGATGTGCGGATGATTGCGCCCGCGCCTCTGGCGAATATGTACGGATACACTCCCTCGCCGTGATGAGTGCCTCTCATCTTGATTATCTTCAATGTCCTGTTGAAAGCCCCGCCGATCGGGTAATATTCAAGGTTGATGGCTCCGTCCGCGAGATATACCGGCAGAAGGACATCCTCGCCAATCATCTCGCCCGGTCTTGAGTGCTCCTCGACGGTCGCGACGACAACGCCAAGCTCCTTCAGCGTGTAGAACAGCTTTCCGATGAGCTCCCTCTGCTGAAGTTTGTCTTCCGTCGCCCATATCACCGGCGTCATAGGGTCGATGACAACCCTGGTCTTGATGTCGTAATCGCTTCTGGCCTTGACCAGCTGGGGTATCTGCTCATCTATCATCTTCTTGAAGTTCTTGCCCTTCAGGTGAATGAAGAAAAGCGATTTCTCGTAATGCTTCTTCATGTCCCAGCCAAGCATCTCCGCTTCCTTCATGAGCTGCTCGGGCGACTCCTCCATGCTCACGTAAAGGCCCTGCTCCCCGTTCTCTATTCCGTGCATGAGGAACTGCATTGCGAAAGTTGTCTTACCAGTACCGCTGGAACCCACAATGACTATTGCCGTGTTGTCCCTCACTCCGCCTTCGATGAGTTGATCCAACCCAAATATCCCGGTCTTGATTCTTGCCATTTCTATTCCTCCATATCGCTCTTGACTTGCTTTGAGAGTAATTCCGCGAAGCTCTTGCTCTTCTTGGCCTCGTCGGCCAGATTGACTATGTCCTTCTCCTGGACTTCCCACAGCGGTTCCCTGCTGGTTGTCTCGGTGAACGCCTCCGCGAATGACGTCGATGCGGATATCGCATTCGAGATGATGGCCATGTCCTTCCACGGCGGCTGGAAATCCTCTTCCTCTCCGCCCATCCCTTCCCCGTACTTGTGGTAGGTTTCGCCTATCTCAGTCATCCCGTAACGGTCATCCAGTATCTTGTACCGCTTCAGGATGTTCATGCGGAAGAGAATTTCATTCACCTCCATGTCCAGGGATTCGGATATCTTCTTCGTGTCCTGGCCTTCCATTATCCCGCTGATTATGGACTTATCTATGGAATCCAGGGCCAGCTGGTACACTGCCAACGGCTGCAATGAGATGGCGAACTCGCATCTCTTGTCGCCGGCGTTCTGGCAGGCGATCTCTTCGGCAGTCCCGGGCAGGCCGAGGTCCTTGGTGAAGAATTGCGAGAGCGACTCGGCAGTGATGTAGCATGTCTTCTTGCCCTTGACATGAGGATAGAGTTTGCAGACTGGCGAGTGTGAGATGGCAAAATCATACCTGAAGATATCGTTCCGGACAAGTTCAATCTGGCCGAAACCGACTTTCTCGAACAGGTCTCTCATGAACTGGAATAATGCTGTATTCCCGGCCTCCTGGGAACTCATGCATTTGAGAAGCTTGCGCGTCTCCTTGGCCGGAACGCGGGAAGTCTTTATCGCCGTGGAAACCGCTGACTCAATCTTCGTCAGGGTCCCAAGGGATGCGATCGTCTCGGCAAAGCTGCTGAATTCGTTCTCTGCCATATCACTCATCCCCCGGCATTATGAAGGTTCTGCCCATATCGGTGACGCGACCGTCATTATCAAGCAATCCCTTTTCCCTGGCAATTCCAGTGAGATCTTCCACCTTCTGTGTCTCGACATCCAGCAATTTCGAAAGCATCTCGGATTCCTTTATTCCGAGCGCTCTGAACCGCAGAAGAGATTTCAGCTTGTCGCTGCCGTTATCGTCCGATATTGATGGCAGCAGAAAATGGCGCAATGCAAGAAGGCGCTCTGCCCTCTGGCCGGAAACCATGATGTCCAATGAAGGGATCTTCAATCTAAGCTTGAGAGGTTCATCGCTGACGACCGAGATGTTCTCGAGGTCCTTGACAGGCAGCTCGTACCATGTCGAGCCGTCGGTTAGAAATAAACCGGAAAGCGAGAGATAAAGGCCGCCCTTCCTCCAAACCAAGCTCAGCTTTATGCCGTCGTCGCCGGCATGGTTTATGACAAACTCGACATTCTCGTATTTCTGCGCTTTCATCCGATACCCTCTTTACTCTAATATTGTAAAGACGTTCATCTTTATATATATTTCGCAGAAAACAGGGGAAAAATCAGAGCATTAAGATATATGGTGTAATACATAAAATAGATAGCCAGCATAAATTTTAAACAATTATGGTTTGAAAAGTAAATTATACATCGAAAGAGATCTCGATGCGGGATGCGGCTGCCGCGGGCTTGAGGGAACGGCCCGACGGGGTCAGGTCAACCAAACCGTATTTCGAGAGCGCTACGAGGTCATCATAAACATTCTTGTAATTCCGCTTGAGGGAGGTGGATAGATGCCTGATGGAAGTTACGTCGTTGCTCATCAGATATTCGAGCATCTCGACGCGCTTCGGAGAGAGCGTTTCGAATATTTCCGTATCGCTAATTATGATGATGTCTTGAAACTCTGCGCCCTGTGAAAGATGCTTCCAAACTATGAAGTCGCTCATCTGCTCGGGGCTGTCGCATTTGGAGATGGAAACTTTCTGCTGCAGGGACTGGAGCGTGCCGTACTTCCTGCCGAATGAGGTTACCAGGTCACTGATATCACCGGGCTTCCATCTCTTGGAGATACGAATTTTCATGAGTCACACCTATAGTTGCGAGATGTCCATGGAAAGAAGGTTCTTCCTGAATATCTTCACGAGTTTCAGCACTTCCTCCAGGGTTTTCTCGTTGCACGGCTTCTGCTCCACCATGACCCCGCTGCCATCGAACCTGTCAACATGCGGCTGGCGCTCCCAGTTGTCCCATTTTACATAAGGGGTCCAGGCCCGCCCTTTTGTGCTGACCATGTATGTGTGGCTGTAGAACCGTATCTTGCCTCCATCCTCTAGTATCAGGCTCTCCACCATCTCGTTGCGATGCACCCAGGTTCTCTGACGGGTAAGCTTCATCAAGGGTTGAACGGCGTTGTGTCTATTATATATTACTATTATTGATTACTTTAACATGGGAATCTTGACACCCTTGTCTTTGGCGGTCTTCTTTGCGATGTCATAGCCCGCATCCGCATGCCGCATCACGCCGGTCCCGGGGTCGCTCTTGAACACGCGCTCGATGCGCTCATCTGTTTCTTCACTCCCATCGCAAACAACTATCATGCCGGAATGCTGGCTCAGGCCGATTCCCACGCCGCCGCCGTTGTGAAGGGCGACCATGTCGGCCCCGGAGGCGCAGTTCAGAAGGGCGTTGAGAAGCGGCCAGTCCGCGACTGCGTCAGTTCCGTCCATCATGCCCTCGGTTTCCCTGTACGGGCTTGCGACCGAGCCTGAATCCAGATGGTCCCTTGTGATGGAAATCGGGCCGATCTTTCCGGCACGCACCATGCCGTTCATGTGCTTCGCGAACTTATGGCGCTCGCCATAGCCCAGCCAGCAGACCCGCGCCGGCAATCCTTCCCATGGAAGATATTCCTCTGCAAGCTCGATCCAGTTCATGAGCAGCTTGTTCTTGGGGAACATATCGATTATCGCCTTGTCGGTGGCCAGTATGTCGTCCGGCTCGCCGGATTGCGCTATCCAGCGGAACGGCCCGCGGCCCTCGCAGAACAGTGGCCGCACGTAAGCAAGCACGAATCCCGGGTAGGCGAACGCGTCCTTGAGCCCGGCCTTCTGGGCCTGGCCTCTCAGGTTGTTGCCGTAATCGAATGCTATCGCGCCTTTCTTCTGCATATCCACCATGGCTTTGCAATGCGCTTTCATGGATTTCATTGACTCGGAAATGTAACCTTTCGGGTCGGATTTTCTGAAATCATCGCATTCCTTCAGGTTGCCGCCGAAATAACCGGCTGGCACATAGCCGTTCAGCTCGTCATGCGCGGAAGTCTGGTCCGTAACAACGTCAGGAATGATGCCTTTCCTCAGCATGTCTGGGATTATATCAGCGCAATTACCCACCAGCCCGATGGAGAGCGCTTTCTTTTCCTTGACTGAATTGTCCACCATCTCCATGGCTTCATCAAAGTCATGGGTCATGTAATCGCAGAATCCGGCATCCAGGCGGCGCTGGATTCTCCTGGGGTCCACTTCCACGACAAGCGCGACTCCGCCTGCCATTTTAATTGACAGGGGCTGAGCACCGCTCATGCCTCCCATTCCACCGGTGAGGCAGAATTTTCCTTTCAGGTCGCCCTTGAAATGCATTGTGGCCAGAGAGGCAAAAGTTTCGTACGTGCCCTGGATGATGCCCTGTGTGCCGATGTAGCACCATGAGCCGGCCGTCATCTGGCCGTACATCATAAGCCCTTTCGCTTCCAGCGAATTGAAATGCTCCCAGTTGGACCAGTTGCCGACTAGGTTTGAATTGCAAATGAGCACGCGCGGAGAATTCTCGAAGGTCTTGAAGATTCCGACCGGCTTCCCGGACTGGATGAGCAGCGTTTCATCCGGCTCCAGCTCCCTCAAGCTCCTGGTGATGGCATCGAAGCAGTCCCAGTTCCGCGCGGCCTTCCCGGTTCCGCCGTAAACAATGAGGTCTTCCGGGCGCTCGGCATTCTCCAGATTGTTGTGCAGCATCCGGTAGATGGCCTCTATCCTCCAGTTCTTGCAGGAGAGCTTGCTTCCGCGGGGGGCTTTTATGTTCCTGGGCATTGAATCAACTCACCGGGGGATAAGGAGACCGGAATTAAAATTTACCCTTGTTCCGGAGCATTCTGAGCTGATGGCTCTGTTCAATCCGGAGCCAGGTCCTCGCCGCCGAAGAAAACCTGCTGTATCGAATTGTATATATCCTCTATGCCTGACATTTCCATGCTGGAGACCGGCTTCGGAATCTTCTGGGCGCCCAGCGACTCCATGGCCTTCAGGAATTCTATTGCCGCCACGGAGCGCATGTCCATGTCATTCTGGCCCAGGGCAAAGAGCAGGTTTTCAGGGTTGCTGCAATGCTCTAGAATCGTCTCAACTTCCTCGTCCTCCAGAAGGTCGGCCTTGCCCAGGACCAGGTCCATGGGCGTGCTGAATCTGAATTGAATTGATGACGACAGCATTAGAAGGGACACCAGTCCAGCGGGGTTCTTTGCCACTGCCGGGTCCAGGACGAAAATGATGATGTTGTTGGGGCTGGTGAATGGGCTCAGGAATATGCCGCTCGCCTCCCTGAATGCGAACAGCTCAATCTGGCCGGGAGTGTCTATCAGGACATAATCGGCTTTGAACTCATCGATTACAGATGAAATTTTCGGGAACTGGAGCGCGGCTATGTCCGCGCAGGCGATCTGGGCGCCATTCGGGCCCAGACCTCTTTCTGCCATGACCTCGGGGACCGAGACCCAGTCCCGCACATCCACGTCCGGCGCGTACCCGAGCTCGTCCACGCCCGGGTCCATGTTCACTGTTATGGCGTTGAAGCCCTGGCTGTCCATCCATAGCTTGAAGGCGCGCGTCAGGGTGCTCTTGCCGGAGCCGGCCGTTCCCACGAAGAATATTCTGATCGGGTCCATGATTCATTCTCCTTGTGGCATGATAGCATGAGGGGCATATTAACGGTTCGGTGCTGCGAACCTATTAATAACATCCAGCGAATCGCCTGGAGCATGGAATTCGTGCGCCGCGCCGAGAAGATATTCTGGGCTTTCGTGGGCTTTATTGTCGTGCTCACAACAACCGTCATAATTCTGGACAGGGGCTACATCTGGCCATTAATTCATTTCGATGATTGGCGGTTTTACCTCGGCATTTTGCTTATAACGACCGGCTACTCGCTCCGGAGGTATGCCATCTGGGTCCTGGGAAGGGCTTTCTCCAATGTCCTCTGCATAAAAGAAGGGCAGACGCTCACCTGCACCGGGCTCTACGCCAGGGTGAGGCATCCGGCGTATACCGGAACGCTGGTGGCGGTTGCGGGCATTCCGTTCCTCTTCTCCAGCCCGATCGGGCTTCTTCCGATATCGCTGGCGTTGGTGGCGGTTCTGTACCGCATATCCGTGGAGGAGAGGATGCTGAGTGAGAAATTCGGGCAGGAATATTCCGATTATATCAAGAGGACGAAGATGCTGGTACCTTGGTTGCTATGATTACTGCCAGTCCGTCGCCTCAGTCAGCTTTGTCACATTGCTCTTTGTGAAGAAGCCGTCGAAATCATCGTACCTGTGGATGTACTCCTGCACCAGGAATGTGTTCTTCGACGGGGTGGAGAAGGTCTGCTTGAGGCCCTCGCTTCGGTCACCGACAAGGTCCAGCAGGAATTTCATGCCGTCATCTTTCAGGCCTTCGAAGACGCCCTCTATGGGGTCTGCCTGCCAAGCCAGATGATGAACGCGCCTGCCGTAGTTCCTGACGAATTTCTCTGTCGGCTCGGAGAGTTTCGGGTCGCCGGTGTATGGCTTGATGCCGGAAGTAAGCACCATGGCGAAGTCCTTGCCTTTGAGCCTTGTGACATTAGTGATGGAATTGAACAACCTGGCATAAATGGCTTCCGAGAAATCGTACCCGGTCAGGCCCATCCATTCCAGAATCGCGGGGGCGCGGTCCATGTGAGTGATGCGCGTGGCAGCGTGATCCAGGAAGCCGATGCCGCGAACGTGGCCCGCATCGGGCTTTGGTACCAGCGGGATGCCTTTCCCGGGCTTTTTTTGCATGAAGGATGGCTCGCCATCAAACTGGATGTACGCAACCGTGTTATTGGTGTTCGGGGACGGTCTGGTCTGGGCGAATTTATGACTGCCCATCGGAATGATGCCGGTCATGAAGGCGACGCCCCTGTTCCGCTGCTCCCGCACAACATGGTCAATGTCGGAAGTCTCGAATATGAATGTCTCCAGGCGGGTGTTGGGCTTTTCCTTTGTCCTGGGGCCGATGTTGAGGCTCTGGAACGGGCTCGGGACCGCGCTCTCCCTGACTATGAAAGTTGGCGTGTTATCCGCTTCCATGATGGCCGTGGAATAGCCGCCGTGGGCGAAGCTGCCGGTATGCTCCAGCGCCGTTGTGGAAGATAGTTCCCTGACGGCATCGGTTAGCATGCCCTGCTCCACCCTCAGAATGATGCCCACGAGACCTTTCATGGCCCTGTCAATGCCGGCTTTCTTCCTGGCGGCCTTCACGGCCAGCGCTTCCGTTTTCAGAAGGTCGTCCTGGGCTTCCACATTGAAGATGTGCCTGTACCCGCATTTCGGACAGAGCAAATCCTCAGGCTCGCTCTCGAAAACGCCCATGCAACTCGGGCAGACTGTCGTCATGAATGAGGGAATCGGCCATGAGCATAAATAATATGCGCCAAATTCAATCGCGCTTGAAATGCGGAAGTTTTTCTTTTTGAGATTTTTTCTGCGCTGGCTGACCATCGCCAAAAGAAAAATTTGGAAAATGAAAGAGCTCTGGTCAGCCTGCTCGAAAAAATAATTGGTTGACTGGATGCCCTTGCGCCTCAGTCTCTCTTGAAGTGTGGCATATTCTCCGGTATCTCGAGGGATAATTCAACGAGCCCGGATCGCTTGCCCTGGCTGAACCACTGTACCTGGTATA
>CALKWP010000187.1 GCA_938004075.1 uncultured Methanomassiliicoccales archaeon | reverse complement strand
ACGGCGACCACCGAGATCTAAACTCTTTCCCTACACGACGCTCTTCCGATCTGTTGCAGTTGGCTACTCTGGAGGAAAGACTCAAAACCCAAATTACAAAGATGTTTGCACCGGAAGAACTGGCCATGCCGAAGTAATCCATGTGGTCTATGATTCCGAAAAAGTCCATTTCAATGAACTTCTGAGGCATTTCTGGCATATGCATGACCCGACGACGCCCAACCGCCAGGGCCCGGACGTGGGCACCCAATACCGCTCTGCGATTTTCTATTACACCGATGCCCAGAGGGATGCGGCCATGGACTCGATGCGAAAGCTCGCATCCCGCAACACAAAAGCCATTGTTACCGAGATTGCCCCGGCAAGGGAGTTCTGGAGGGCCGAGGAATATCACCAGCGTTATTTTAAGAAGAACCCGGGGCGGGGGTGCCATATTTGAGAGTGTGGGATGTAAACCCGGCCATTCTATGCCGCCAACATCTCCTTGGAGAGCACAGAGAATTGCATGCTGTTTGGAATATCCACACACTTCGCCGAAAGGGGTACTCGCGGCATCCCGAAACTATGAGATGGCATGGCTGTCTTGCTGCATTGTACAACCGCCACGAATCGCTCGTTGATGAAATGTCGAAGAGAGGATACCGGCATAAAAGCCCTCTTAATCATAAACTGGCAACTGGAAAAGCGGTCCAAACCTGTTATGTTGATACTCCGGAAAGGCAGCTGGCTTTACTGAAAGAGAAGGGGTGTGAGTGCAAGGTATGAACAGGGAAGAATTGCGAAGAAAAGTTATGAGGGAGAAGGGCACCGAACCGCCTTTCACCGGGGAGCATCTCCACGAGAAACGGAGGGGCGTGTACAGATGCGCTGGTTGTGGAAAAGTGTTATTCACTTCTGACTCCAAATTCGATTCGGGCTGCGGGTGGCCCAGCTTCGACAGGGCGGTCTCGGAAGATGCAGTCGAAAAGAGGAAGGACCTGAGTCATTTCATGGTCCGGACAGAGGTCGTTTGCCCAAAATGTGGCGGACATCTGGGCCATGTTTTCGATGACGGGCCGACCGAGACCGGTAAAAGGTACTGCATGAATTCCATCGCTATTGATTTCGTTCCCGAAGAATCGAAATGATATTGTACCGAATCGGAGATACTGGTCGGAGGAAGAACATGAGGGATTACCATCATTTCGAGCGGTACTTGAGGGAGCCGGGAGACATCCTGACCGATATCGAGCGCGACAATCTGGAAGGGGGCATCGCATTGATCGGCCCCAGCGTTGGTAAGCTGCTTTACATGGTATGCAAGATGACTGGCGCCAGGAAGGTACTTGAGCTTGGAACAGCCAACGGATATTCAACAATCTGGATGGCGCGGGCTGTTGGCCCCGGGGGGAAGGTCATCGGAACCGAGTATGACCCTGGGACTGCTGCAATTGCTGTGGACAATTTCAGAAAGGCAGGGGTTTCCGACATCGCCAGCGTCTTCGTGGGGGATGCTGTGAAATACCTCAAGCATTGCAGAGAGACATTCGACCTTGTCTTCCTCGACATAGAGAAGGAGCTGTACTCGGAAGTGCTGGATGATTGCGTTCGGGTCCTGCGGCCAGGCGGAATTCTATTCGCCGACAATGTGGCGTTTGACTCTGCCGGGGATTTCAATGCCCGCCTCAACGCCCATCCGGAACTGGAGACGAGCTTCATCTCCGGCCAGTTCATCAACCATGACCCTGACGCGGACACGATTTCTATCAGCAGAAAGAGGCGTTGACCATGCCCCATGTTGTGCTTACTGGGGAACTGGATGTCGAGCAAGTGTTCCGAAAGCTCGCAAATGTATTCAATAAAGATGACAGGGGGATACTCAAGACTGGATCCAGTTATCTTGAATCAGAGGGAAAGGCATTTATTATAGAGGCAACCGCGATAGAGAACGGACCGCCCAGGAATTTTCTTGTTCTGGTATCGAAGCGGGATGATGGCATGGTTGTTCGTCTGCATCCATCCTTGGATGTTGAGAAAACTGAAGGTGTGAAGAAAGTCCTCGCGCTCATTGCAAACCAGATCGTTGCCTCATTTCCCGGAACCGGAATTGGGAAGACAAATCTGCAGGACTTCTTCTAGCTAGCTCTTATGCTGGCCTCAGGGTTCCCGCAAAGACCTGCCATGCAAGCAGGGACTTCGCCACAAGGCTGAGTATGACATACATCCGTTCGCCGTACAGGTAATCGGCCCATTTTCCTATCTTCTTGTACTGGAGCCACATATTGGCGGCGAATGTGTTGAAGAACACGCCCATGCTAAGGAAGATGTAATAGACAAACGTGGGTGGCCCGCCTCCTTCCCCTCCGGCTCCGAAAAGCCAGAAAGCGATGACTATCCAGGGTATTGCGCCTGCTATGCATCCGAACCAGAACGGGGACCAATCGAGTTTCTCCTTGCCCTCGTTCATGATTTCCATTATCAGGCCAAATAATATCATCATCATGTTGATGAAGAATGCCAGCATCAATGTTCCGATATCCGTGATGCCGACAAGCATGCTTATCAGGACTATCATCACCGATGAACTGATTGCATATTCATACCATCTGTAACGGTTCTGGCCTCTGAGCAGTCCTGCTTTGTATTTTTCATAAAGCACGGTAGAGATCAGAAGGTGCGCTGTCGCGGAGATGAACAGGAACAGAGCCACAAGCGGACCTATCCATAGATTGAAAAGCACATCGGTTGCCTGGACCAGGAATGGCATTC
>CALKWP010000186.1 GCA_938004075.1 uncultured Methanomassiliicoccales archaeon | reverse complement strand
ACCACCGAGATCTACACTCTTTCCCTACACGACGCTCTTCCGATCTATGTTTGCCGGCTCTCTGACCCTATTCCTGCTCATTCTTCCCAATACTCTTTCAACCACAGAACCCGAACAAAGCTTTCGGTAAAATACTTGCCTAACCTTCTTCATCCGAATATTGGCTAAATTCAACTATGGGCGAAGATTTTATAAACCCTCTTGCGATTCAAGTTCAGGTACAAGCATTCAAATGTTTCCTGGAGAAGTAACATGCCTATTTTTGGCGGCAAGAAGGAGAAGAAAAGCAAGGCTATTACGGCCATAGAGGAACTATTGAATGACGCAGATAAAAGCCTGAAATCCGGTGACCTGGACAAAGCAGCTTCCGAGTATCGCCGGGCGCACAGATATCTCTACAGGGAAGAGAACATTGCAGAGAATCCCGATGATTATTCACAATTATTCACCCGCACCGGGCATGGGTTGTTTGAGACTGGTGAACCGGACAGAGCCGTGGAATGTTTTGATAAGGCCACCCAGCTGAATCCGAACAATACGGACGCTTGGATGAGCCGCGGCATTGTGCACATGAAGACTGGCGCCATGCTGAATTATGCCGTCATGTGCTTCGATGAGGTTCTGAAGCATGAGTCCAATAACCTGGAAGCCATGGAAAACAAGGTCGAGGCTCTGATGCTCAGCAAGAAACAGGACGATGCTGCCGAACTGCTGGAGAAGATGATTAAAATCGCGCCTGCGAATGATGGTTACAAGAAAAAATTGCAGGAATTATCCCCGATGGACCTGGACAGCGTAACCGCCAAGCTCAAGAAGAATCCCAAGGATCCAGAACTCTGGCGCAAGAGGGCCGAATTCCTTGAAGCCGCGGGAAATATTGCAGAAGCAATTGAGGCTTACCTGAGACTGGCCTACCTTTCAAAGAATGTTGAGATATACACAAAGGTTCTGCAATTGAATCCCAATAACATGACCGCTGTGGACAAGCTGCTTGAAGCTCATCCGGAAGACATCTCCCTGCTTCTCAAAAAGGCAAGCGTTCTGGAAACTGATGGCAAGTCAGATGAAGCTATCTCTTACTATGAAAAGGTAATTGGCATAGACCCGGAGAATCAAGGTGCTTTGGCAAGGCTCAACGAATTGAGACCGCCTGAACCTGAGCCAGTCCCAGAGCCTGAGCCAATAGTTGAGCCCGAACCGGAGCCGGTTGCCGAAGCGAAATTGCCAGAGCCTGTTCCTGAACCTGTGATTATTGAACAGGAAATTATTCTGGAAGAAGCCACTCCTGAGCCAGTCATTGAAGAACCAACGCCGGAGCCAGAGCCGGAACTCCCGGCCCAGGAAGTGGTGCTGGAGCATGCCCCGGAACCAGAAATCGTTGAAGTACCCGTTCCCAAACCTGAGCCACCAGTGCAACAACCGGTACAACCGAAGCCAATTGCCCCACCAATGGACCCGTATCAGAAGAGAATAGCAGCCAACCCGAACAATCCCGATATTTATGTAGAAGCAGGTGACCATTATTTCGAGAACGACGATCTGGAAAAGGCCCTGGAATGTTTTTCAAAGGCTGTTGAACTCGCACCCACGGATACTGTTGCGCTCCACAATAAGGGCTCTGTTCTGTTTGTAATGGAAAGGTACGATGATGTAGTAACCACGTTCGACAAACTTATTGCTATTGACAGCGAAGACACGTCGGCTTACCTGACCAAAGGGGCAGCGCTTTTCAAGGCTGGCAAATATGACGAATCAATTCAAGCTTTGAACAATGTTGTGAAGCGGGATATGAATGACGCTGCCGCCTGGTACTACAAAGCTTCGGCTGAAGCGATGAAGGGCAATCTCAAATTGGTTGTGCCATTCCTGACCCGCTCTGCAGATATTGAAAACGAATTCCGTGAGAGGGCGAAGGAAGACCCCTCATTTGATAAAGTAAGGGACACGCCGGAATTCCAGGCTGTTGTCAACAAGTAAGGTGTGTTGATGAAAGACCTCTGGATAGAAAAGTACCGCCCCAAGGTTTTGGATGAAGTTGTTGGGCATGGGGAAATAATCGAGAGATTGAAGGTCTATGTCGAGTCCAGCAACATGCCTCATATGATGTTCGCCGGGCCAGCAGGCACAGGTAAAACAACATGCGCGATAGCGATGACTCACCAAATGTTCGGTGACAACTGGGCCACGAATTTTCAGGAGTTGAACGCCTCCGACCAGAGAGGAATAGACGTTGTGCGCAAAACAATAAAGGATTTCGCACGAACCACTCCCTTGGGTGGAAAGCAGTTCAAGATAATCTTCCTTGATGAAGCTGATGCACTCACTTCAGATGCGCAGGCCGCTTTAAGGCGAACAATGGAAAAATATTCCGGCACTTGCAGATTCATTCTATCGTGCAACTACTCATCAAAAATCATTGACCCAATTCAGTCAAGATGTGCGGTTTTCAGGTTCAGGCCGCTTCTCCCCGATGATGTCATAAAATACATAAAGAGAATAGCCAGTGCCGAAAAAATTGAAATAACCGATGACGGAATGCAGGCACTTCTTTACGTTTCAGGCGGAGACCTCAGAAAAGCGACCAATGTGTTTCAAGTGTCGTCTGCTCTTGGCACAAAGGTTGACTCAGAAGTGGTCTACAAAACAAGCGCCACCGGCCGACCCAAAGACATAATCGAGATGATGGAGCTGGCAATATCCGGAAAATTCACGGAATCCCGTGATAAATTGGACATGCTGCTTATTGAATACGGCTTATCCGGCGAAGACATTATGAGGCAGATGCATAAAAATGTCTTCGAACTTGAGGTATCTGAATTCGGCAAGGTAAGGTTCATTGACAAGATGGGTGAGATTGAATTCAGGATAATCGAAGGTAGCAACAGCCGCATCCAGATAGAATCACTTCTTGCTTATTTCTCTCTTGTAGGAAAGGAATTTCAGAAGTGATGATTTTGATATCATTAGACCGTATCTTGCAAAAGTGAACTGAACTGCTGGCGGTTATAGACGCAAAGCTTTATATCAGAAAACGAAATCCCCACACAACCCTAGGCAGGGTGCATTAAAAAACAAGAGGTATACAAATGTCAGACGATTACGCACCGAAAGCGAACGTAGAATTCGAAACGATTGGATCAGAGAGAAAGACCTTTGGAAGAAACAATTTTCTCGAGGTTGCCAGGAAGAAAGCGGTAACCGATGAGGGCGTCAATGAGTTCATCTCCGTTTCCAGGGGATACTTTTTACCCGATGGAAGCGCCAGATTCAAGAAGTCACTGACAATCCCGGATGACGAAGAACTTAAAAACTTCGTTGCTGAGATGATAAAGAAGCTCTGATTTCAAATCCGATTGAAATCGATACATAGGCCAAGGTGAAACATGGGCGATATAGACAAATCTGTATGGTCGAGATGGGAGATTGTACTCATAGTTTTTGTGGTGATAGCTTGCCTGGTGATTGCAGGTGGTTATGCATCATACGCCCTGATATTTGCCCCTCATGTCCCAGCCAGTTCGGAACTGACTGTTGAGAATGGGGATTCAATCTCAGTTCAATATATTGGAATGTTCGAAGACGGAACCGTATTCGACACATCCATCCGCAGCGTAGCAGAGAACAACACTTTGTATCCCAAGAGCCTTTCATTTGAGCCGAAAACCAGTTATGAACCACTTTCTTTCACAGTGGGAACCGGGCAGATGATATCAGGTTTCGACAAAGGCGTCGTTGGAATGTCTTTGAATCAGACAAAGATTATTACATTGCCACCCGAGCAAGCATATGGGCTCCCCGACGAGACCATGATCGAAGAAAGGAACCTTGTAGAATCCACCAAAGTTTTTGAATGGTATGGTAACACTTCCACATTTGTCGAGAACTTCAACGTTTATCCTGAAGTCGGCACAAACGTGAAGAACCAGGTATACGGATGGAACATGACGGTTTTCCATGTTGATGTATTGGGCGATAAAGTAATGATAAAAAACAACCCACTTCCAGGTGAGATCATCCAATCTATATACGGATGGACTTCAAAGGTCGTTTCCATAGATTCCTCAGTCAACAATGGTTCTGGCGAGATATTGGTCAGGCATCTTATTAGCACTGAAGACATCGGAACCAGACTCTTCAATGATGATTTCGGGAACCCGTTCAAAATTACTGCAATCAACAGCAATGCTGGAACTTTCACAATTGATTACAACAGGGAAGTGGTCGGGAAGACCTTAATATTCAAAGTTACCATAGTTTCCATAACCCGGACTTAGAATTAAATACACAAAGAATAAATCATCCACATTCTTTCCACTCGTCAAAAACCATTGATTGTGAATATTCAGACTCAAACAGGTTAACCTTTTACTAAATTAATTTATTAATATATGATTTACATTAGTAAGCGATAAGTATAAATATAATTACGATTATGTTCAACAAGTACGTTTGATTGGTAAGGTTTAGCAATATGGGCTAATTGCTACACTTTATTCAGGTCCGGAGATGAAGCGGTGTCCAGTAGTTACCTGAAGGCAATGCAGCTCACCAAGCAGCTGGAAGAAAAAGCTAAAGAGGAAAAGAAGAACCGTCAGCTTGCTGAAGTCGAGATGCAGGATGCGGAATCTATAATAAAAACCGCCAAATCCTGCGACATTAACGTTGCAAAAGCAGAGGAACTTTTAGTAAAAGCCAGCTCAAACATCGAAGGAAAGGAGTACAGGGACGCACTCTCACTGGCAACCCAATCCAAAGACGTCGCAATGAAATGCTTTGAAGACGGCATCCGTTCCATAATGGACTCTGTTGATAGAATTGTGGAACTCACCAAGAATGCAGGGTCTAAGAATTCAGATGGAATTAATCTTCTTCAGGATGCCAAAAAAGCCCTTTCTGAAAAGGATTTTGAGCGCGCAATGGCATTGTCAAAACAGAGTTGGAGCGCACTTGAAAAAGTTGCCCAGGAGCTTCTCTCCGAAACTTATTCTCAGGCTCAGTCAATGGTGGTCCTTGCCAGAAATGTGGGGGAGGATGTTTCTGCAAGCGAAGATCTGCTTGAAAGGTCAAAAATTTCAATGGAGAACCAGGACTATTTTTCAGCTCTTAACCAATTGAAAGAAGCCATGGATTCAGTAGGAAGTGGCCTCTCATCCCAAGTGGACGGTTTACTTGATGAAGCCAAGGGATATCTAATCATCGCTAAGGAATTGGATATAAATGTTGCAAGGGTCGTGGAATTGATATCTCGAACAGAGAAGGAGATATCAAACTCACATCTCGAAGCTGCATTAAGTTCAGCCAGACTTTCCAAATCAGAGGCTGAAAAGACCCTCAACCGCGGACTTAGCGACACTTTGGTCAGTTTGGAGTCTTTGATAGATGGTGCCGAGAAGATTGAAGCAGATGTTGATAAATCAAATGAATTGATGAGCACAGCTCATAATTTCCTGAAAGAAGGAAATTACAATTCCGCAATTGATGCCATCAAGGAATTGAAATCAGAGATACACAATACCCAATTCCAGAAAGTGCTCAGCACTATCTCACAATCTCGTTCAAAGTTCGTTGCGGCCAATAAAATTGGAGCTGACCTCGGCCAGGCAATGGATTTCCTTAACAAGGCAAAAAACGCACTAAGGGATGGGGATTTCCTGCAGGCACTTGACATGGCCAAGAAAGGGGATGATGTTGTTGACACTATCGTTTCAGATTTTGAAAATATAGAGAACACAATCGCTCAAATTGACGAACAGATCACCATAGCTAGGCAATACGGTGCCCAGGTTGACAATGTCGAGAAATCCCTCACGGCTGCAAAAGATTCTCTAGAATCAAGGGATTTTGAATCTGTCCAAGCATTTGTCAAACAGGCAAAAGATGAGATTTCAAGCGCGCTCTACTCCTATGCCACTGAATGCATCGAAGTAGCGGAACTAGTAATAAGCGCCGGAGACAAGCTTGGAGCAAATCTGAAGGATCCTGAGGCATTACTCAAGCAATCAATTGACGCTGCGAAATCTGATAATTTTCAAAAATCCATAGACCTCTCGAACGAGGGAATCAAGAAAGCAGAAGAAATCATCAAAATCCATGTTTCAAATACCATTGCCTCCGTGGAATTGGCAATGTACGATGCAGAGAATGTTGACATAAGCATCATAACGCAGCTCTTGTCAACAGCCAAAGCGGAGTTCGAGAAGAATGCATTCGATAGCGCTTTTGAATATGCGGACAAAGCTCTGAATATGCTTGAGACAAGCCAATCCGCAAAGGCCAGGGATGTGGTTTCAAGCCTGAACAAGGCAATAAACGTTTCAAAGGAGATGGGGTGTGACGTATCCAATCTCGAAGATTCAAGTTTAAAGTGTGAAAATCACCTGAAAAACAGGGATTTCTCATCTGCATCAGTCGAAGCTGAGAAAGCTTTGAGCGATGCCAGGAACATGCAATATGTTTCTGCTGAGAGGATGTTTGGTGAGGGAAAATTGGCAGCCATTGAAGCCAAGAAGCTCGGGATTGACATATCTGACATGAAGGAATCTCTGAAAAGGGCAAAGACTGCGTTTTCAAGGGCAGATTTCCTTGCAACATATAAGGAGAGTCTCAACGCTAAAACTGCTGCTGATAGGCAGATCATGTACCATAAGAAAGCATATGATGCAATAAACCAAGCGGCTGCAATTCTGGCGGAGGCGAAGAAGAACAAGATTGAGGTCAAGGACCCCATGGGCATCCTTCTTTCTGCCAAAGGCATGTTCGAACGCTTCGAATATGAGAATGCGTTCAAGGAAGCTGACAAAGCCCGATCTGAGACTGAGAGGATTACAGATATTTACATGGCGGCGAGCAAACTGCATTTCATGATGGAAGGCATATCAATTCTTGATTCGCTTGGCATAGATTCCTCTGAGTTTAAAAGTCAATCCAACAAGCTCTCTGATTACATTAAATCGGAACAACAGAAGCAGGCCACAATACTTGCTAACGAAGTTGAGACAACGCTCCTGGATGCTTTGACAAAGGGTGTCAGTGCACTTCTATCTGCTACAGAATCGTTAATCATGGATGCTAAGGAATTGAATCTGGTGGTTTCTGAACAGGAGGAATTCCTCGACAAAGCCAGAAAAGACCTCGAAAGTAAAAATTTCTCTAGTTCCGTGAATTTGGCAAACCAGATTAAAGCCCAAATTGATGACCTGAGGAAACTCAGCCAGCGTGCCACAATGGAGATCAAGGCCGCCCAAGACATACTGAATGAAGGCGAGAACCTCCATGCAAATATGTCTGAGCCGAAGAAAATCCTGGAGTCCGCACTGACGGAAATGAACCGTTCCATGTACAAGGATTCAATCGAGATGGCCATGAGGAGCGCAAACACTTCTCGCAAGCAGATTGAGAAATACGTTTCTGACACGATAAAGGCTTTCAAGGTTTCAATTGAGAAAGCCAAATTGGAAGGCGTTAACGTCCTCGCATCCGAAAAGCTGATGGCAAAGGCTCAGGACGCTTTCAATGCTAGGGATTACAAGACTGCCCTTTCAGAAGCAATGAAGAGTGAGGGCGAGCTTGAGAAAGTTGGGTTGCAGCAGGAAATGGCGGAGAAAGCCATAATCACCGCTGAAACAAAGATGAGCGAAGCCCAGAAGACCGGAATATTCTCCAAGAAGGCAAAGAACCTTGTAACCCAGGCCCGTGACGAGATGAAGAAGGGAAATTATGTTCGGGCTCTTGAGCAGGCAATTCAGAGTGGCGATGAACTTCACATGGTAGCGGAAGATTATTCGGAAACCATTGAAGCAATCAATGCACTAAGTTCCCAAATAGATATCGCCAAAAAGATTTCAGCCAACGTATCAATAGCTGAGAAACTTCTGGCTGATGCGACAAACGCGAAGAATGATTATGATTATAAAACCGCTTCAGAGATTGCTAAGGAAGGGGCCCTTGAAGCCAGGAGACTATGCCACTCACAGCTCAGTTCGATGCTGACGAACGCCTACAAATTGACTGACATGGCTGGCCAGTATGGCATCGATGTTTCCAGTTACAGCTCGCTTCTCGCGGAGGCGAAGACCTTCATGGACACCGGAAAATTCGTTGTCTCGAATGAGAAGATTACCCAGACATTGGCTGACGTCAAAGGCAAACTCAAATTGTTCTTCGACGATAATTACATGCAATCCGAGCGTGCGATGGCGCATGCCAAGGAAGTTGGTGCAGAGATAACCACCAGCCAGGAATTGCTTATTAAGGCAAAGAAGGCATACGAAGAAAACAAGTTCAAGGATGCGATGACATTCCTTGAAAAGTCCAAGAATGCAATCGACCTGAAGAAAGGATTTGAAAGGGAGTTCATCGAGCTTACATATGAGGCTGAGAAGGTCATATCCAACTCGAAAAAATTCGGCATAAATGTGAAAGAAGCCCAGAATCTGTTTGAATTGGCAAGAACGCAGAAGGAAAGCGATTATCAGCAAGCGCTTTCAACAATCAAGAAGAGCATAGAGACCGTGAAAAATGCCGTTGCCGAGTTCAGGCCGACTCTTGCCGCGGACCTTGGAATCGATCGTGTTACGAAAGGTGAGTGGGTCGATACCGAGATTCACATATTGAATAAAGGAAAGGCTCTCGCAAAGGACGTTTCTGTAAGCATCATTGGTGATGTTTCAATCCAGGGTGAGGTCAAATTGGAATCGATCCGTGGAGGCGGTGGTGAAGCCAGGCTGAAAGTCAAATTCATGTCTGAAACAGTCGGCGACGTTCCCTTGATAATCAAAATGACCTCGACCAGAATCATGGATGGCCTTACATTCGAGGATCTTACCAATGACCATATATTTGTGATAGAACCAGAGGTTCAGAAACCACAGGCCATCTCGAAATCAACTTTCGAATTGATCAAGAGCCCAGTCGACACAAAATGCGGGATTTGCATGGGAAAGGTGAAGACTGGAATCGAGATTATCAAGTGCTCATGCGGAAAGGAATACCACGCGCTCTGCGGAAGGAGATTCGGAAAATGCGCTGGCTGCGGCGTTGAATTCACAGAGAAGATGGATGAAAAGGTCCAGCAGGAGGACTTCGCAGAACTGGAAGTCAGCAAGGTACAGCCACAGCCCGTTGCACCACAGACCCAGCCCGCCTTTGTTGAAAAACCAGTGGTTAATGAAACTAAACCAGATGATCCAGTCCCCGAAGAACCAAAGAAGCCAGTCAAGAAGAAAGTTGCTCTCAAATTCTAGGCATAATTCTATTGTTTTTTTACATTATATTACGTAGTATTATAGAAATGTTTAATTACGCGGTATTGTTGTAGCAGCACATCCTATATTGGAAGGTGTCTGGATGGTAAAATTACACGACCAAACCCTGAGGGATGGCCACCAATCCCTGCTTGCAACGAGAATGAGAACCGAGCATATGCTCCCGATACTTGAGAAGATGGATGATGTCGGATTCTTTTCCATGGAAGTCTGGGGCGGCGCCACTTTTGATGTGCCGATACGTTTTCTCAATGAAGATCCCTGGGAACGCCTGAAAGCAATAAAATCCCATGTCAAGAAGACGCCATTGCAGATGCTTGAGCGCGCAATGAACATTGTCGCATACAGCAATTTCCCGGATGACGTGCTGAAAGAATTCATCCACTACGCCCACAAGGATGGAATTGACAATTTCAGGATCTTTGACGCACTCAACGACAGGAGAAACCTGAAAGGCCCAATTGATGCTGTGAAAGCCGAAGGCGCTCACGCTCAAGGATGCGTGAGCTATACCATCAGCCCAGTCCACACGACCCAGTTCTTTGTCGAATTGTTCAAGGATCTGCAGAAGATGGGATGTGATTCACTTGCAGTCAAGGACATGTCTGGGATTCTCACTCCACAGGCTGCCGAGGAGCTGGTTCGCGGTTCCAAGGATGGCGGGGTGAAAATTCCAATCGACATTCACACCCATTGCACCAGTGGTCTGGCCATGATGACCTACATGAAAGCGATCGAGGCAGGCGCGGAGATAGTTGACACGGACATCTCATCAATGAGCGGCGGAACCGCACAACCCCCGGCCGAGAGCATGGTTGCTGCATTGAAGGGAACCGAATGGGACACTGGTTATGATCTTGCATTATTGCTTGAGATAAGGGAATACTTCCTTGATATTTGGTACAAGTATCAGCATCTTCACAACATAGACAATCTTCTATACGACCCAGGAGTGACTCTGCACCAGATTCCAGGCGGAATGCTTTCAAATTACAGGAACCAGCTTCTCGAACAGAAGGCACTTGACAAATTCCCGCTCCTGATAAAAGAAATACCCATAGTAAGGAAGGAGCTCGGCTATCCTCCGCTTGTCACTCCAACAAGCCAGATTGTCGGGCATCAGGCGTTCCTCAATGTCATGTTTGGCAGGTACAAGAACATTGGCCAACAGACAAAGGATTACGTCAAGGGGATGTATGGTAAACCACCAGGTCCCATAAGCGACAAGATATACGAGACCATACTTGGTACAAATTGGAAGGATGAAGTCGTCACGGCAAGGCCCGCTGACCTTTTGGAACCGAGGATGAAGGTCGCGAAGGAAGAACTGGAGAAACTCGGCCTCATCAAAAAGCCCGAAGATGTCCTCACATACGTTCTCTATCCCCAGGTCGGCCTCAAGTTCCTCAAGGGAGACGCGAAGCCCGAATTCACCGCGAACCAACTTCCTATGGTCAAGAAAGTGGCTTCAGAAGTCGCAGCAAAACCATCCTACCCCATGACCGGAAGGATCAAGGTCGATGGAACTGAGTATAACGTCAACATGCTTTCCGATGATTCCATAGAGATAAACGGAAGAAAGTACTCAGTTTCAATGCTTCAGCAATCCGGCGGTAGCACTCAGGCACAGGTAACTCCAACGCAACCGACCTCATCTTCCGGGCCTTCCACACCTGTTAAATCTCCAATGCTGGGCACGATACTGAAGATAAAGGTCAAGCCCGGCCAGTCCGTCAAAGAAGGTGAAGTCATCGCTGTTCTCGAAGCCATGAAGATGGAAAATGACATACCATCCCCCCGCTCAGGTACAGTGGGCCCTATAAGCGTTAAAGAGGGCCAGAGCGTTGAGGAAGGCGTGGTAATAACGGTCATCAGCTAAGGCGGTGCATGATATGCATTCTCGTGTCCCAGATAATAAAATAGGAAGGAGACCAACGATTGGCATTTACGCCACAGTCAGCATGACAATTATAATTGCCTTCATGCTTGCTATGGCTGGCATCTCCGCAGCTTCAGGCGAGGAAATCAGGACCGAACCAACACTTCCCGTTTCCGGTGAGGATTTCACGATAACTCTCAACGCAACAGAAAATAGCATAGTTATGTTGAGCATTGAGAATGAGACTGGATATGTGTTCTGGTCCGATATTGTTAGCCTTGTTAACGGCTCCGTGACTATTGGGCCATTGAGTTTGGCAGAAGGTAACTACACCCTGAATGCCACCTTCTGGTCTGGCAACAATGCAGGGCTTACCCCGACATTCTATAACAAAGATTTCTCAGTACATCCTCCTGTAGAGGCACCTGAGAAATATGATGCCATATTTGTAATTGTAGTGGGTATTTCTGTGGTTTTCTCTGTGCTCGCATTGCTTGCTTTATTCACATACATCACTGGACGCTTCTTCCCCGAGGAGAAGGCCAAGCCAGTTGAAATATCAGACGACAGTGAAAAGATTGCCGCAATTGCTGCTGCAATCAAGTTCAGGAGAGGATGAGAATGTTCGGCGTATTCGAAACTGGTATTGAGTCCATGACCATTGGTTCCGCTGTAATGTTGATTATCGCATCGGTCCTTTTGTACATGGCCATTTTCAAGAACATCGAACCGTTACTCCTTGCCCCAATTGGTTTTGCTGCTCTGCTTGCTAACCTGCCAATTACCGGGATAACTGATCCTGGCGGAGTCATGACTCTCATTTATGTCAATTTGATTAAGACCGGAATAATCCCTCTTTTCATCTTCCTGGGAATCGGCACAATGACCGATTTCTCGCCGCTTCTTGCCAATCCGATTACATTCTTGCTGGGAGCCGCAGCGCAGGTCGGCATATTCGTTGCCCTAGGCGCTGCATTGATTCTAGGGTTTTCCATGGACCAGGCCGCTGCAATAGGCATAATCGGTGGCGCTGACGGGCCAACCACAATTTACGTGGCAACAAGACTAGCTCCTGAAATTCTGGGCCCTGTCACTGTTGCGGCTTATTCGTACATGGCTCTGGTTCCAATCATACAACCGCCCATAATCAGGGCATTGACCAGCCACAAGGACAGATGCATTGCGATGCCGAAGCTCAGGGAAGTGAGCACGAAGGAAAAGGTCATCTTCCCTATAGTGGTGACAATCGCGGTGGGAATGTTTGTCCCCTCTGCAGTTCCGCTTGTTGGAATGCTCATGCTGGGCAATCTCTTCAAGGTATCCGGTGTCGTTGAAAGACTCTCAAAAACCGGTGGTAATGAACTAATCAACATTTGCACAATACTGCTTGGCCTGGGCATCGGGTACATGATGACTGCTGAGAGGTTCCTTAATCTGGATACCCTGAAAATTCTTTCGCTTGGAATAGTGGCATTCTCAACCGCCACTGCAGGCGGAGTCTTGCTTGGGCAATTGTTTTCCAAGCTGTCTGGTGGCAAGATTAATCCAATGATTGGTTCTGCAGGTGTTTCAGCTGTTCCCATGGCCGCGAGGGTGGTCCAAAAAGAGGCTCAAAGGGCAAAGCCTGGCAATTTCCTGTTGATGCAGGCAATGGGTCCGAATGTCGCGGGTGTCATCGGTTCTGCAGTTGCTGCTGGAATTCTGCTCGGTCTGCTCTTCGTGCCTTGATGGGGGATTTGCGCATTGAGAACCCTTGGAAACAAGATTATCCGCTATGAAACAGTCACATCCACCAACCAGGTTCTGAAAGACCTGATTGGCGAGGGCGTTGGCAATGGAGCCGTGGTGACTGCAAAGGTGCAAACCGCTGGGAGAGGTAGGCTCGACAGGTCATGGGAATCCCCCGAAGGAGGGCTGTGGATGTCTGTGCTTCTTGAATTGGGTGATTCTTTTGACACCAATCGGTTGGGGCTCATTTCTCTCATGGCAGGCAGCACGGTAGCTACAGCGATACTCATGGAATTTGGAGTGGATGCCGGGGTAAAATGGCCCAACGACGTTATGATAAGCGGCAGGAAGGTTTGCGGAATACTTGCTGAGATGCATATTTTCCAGGATAAAAAATATGTAATTCTTGGAATTGGCATAAACGCAAACAACAAGATGGCAGATACTTATGATTTCAGCGATTCTTCAACATCCATTGCAGAGGAATTCGGCAAGAAAATCGAGATGAGCGTTCTCGAAAACACAATATTGGAAGAACTTGATTTCAGAATGGAACTTCTCAAAAATGCAGAATTTGATAAAATTCTTGATGACTGGCGTGAATTATCTGTCACGTTGGGAAAACGCGTAAATGTAGTTACGCCCAATGGAGAACTCAGGGGGATGGCAAAGGACATAGATGTGGATGGTTCCCTGCTCATCGACTTGGATGGGCGGGTTGAGAAAATTATGGTTGGGGACTGCCGCCACTTGGATTAATCATTCCTAGTTTATCCAATATGCCGGAACGAATATACCCTATATTCTCAAATTATGCTCAGGTATCTATCGATTTCCCATCTTGTGACCTGGGTCCTGTACTCGTTCCACTCCTTGTTCTGGATGTAAAGGAAATTCTCGAAGATGTGGGGGCCTAGCGTTTCCAGTACCAGTTCGCTCTTTTCCATGTAGGAGATTGCATGGCCTAGGTTGGCAGGCAGCGTATCTATCTTGTACAGCTCCCTTTCTCTCTGGCTCAGCCCATATATGTCTTTATCCACAGGTTCTGGCGGTTCAAGTTTTGTTTCGATGCCCTTCAGGCCGGAGGCAAGCATCAGTGCGAATTGCAGGTATGGGTTGCCCGCTGGATCCGGATTTCTGAGCTCAACCCTGGTGGCATTTCCCCTCTTGGCAGGTATCCGGATTAGCGCGCTCCTGTTCTCTGTCGACCATGCTATGTAACAGGGAGCTTCGTAACCCGGAACAAGGCGCTTGTAGGAATTGACCTTCGAATTGAGCACAGCGGAAATCTCCTTCGAATATTTCAGAAGGCCTGCCATGTAGTGCATCGCAGTTTTGCTAAGCTCAAAATCACCATCTGGGTCATGGAATACATTCCTTCCGTTGGAGAAAAGTGATTGGTGTGTGTGCATCCCGGTTCCATTGACCCCGTAGATTGGCTTGGGCATGAAGGTTGCGTGGAGGTTGTATTTCAGGGCAATAGCTTTGGCCACATATCTCAATGTGACGACCCTGTCCGCTGTTGTCAAAGCATCCGCGTAATGGAAATTAATCTCATGCTGGCCGGCAGCGCACTCGTGATGCGAAGTGAAAACCTTGAACCCAAGTTTTTCAAGAGTGGTGCAGATGTCCTCTCTGACGTTCTCTGCCATGTCAAGAGGAGACAGGTCGAAATATCCTCCGTTATCATTGGGTATTGTGGTTATTTTTCCATCGACGATTTTGAAAAGGAAGAACTCGCATTCCGGGCCGGTGTTGAAATCATATCCCATGTCAGCCGCTTTTTTCACGACTCTCTCCAACACGTATTTCGGATCTCCTGGGAAACGCTTTCCATCCGGCATGTAAATATCGCAGTTTATCCTCGCGGTTGCATGCTTCTCAAGCTCGTCCGGCATTATTGAGAATGATTCAGGCACCGGATTTGCGATGAGGTCGGATTCCTCAATGGTTGCATACCCGATAATGGAAGACGCATCGAAAGCAATTCCATCGTCCAGCACCTCCTCCAGTCGCCTTGCAGGTATGACAATGTTCTTTGGCGTTCCAAGTATGTCTGTTAATTGCAGGCGGATGTATCTAAGGTCTTTTTCCTTCGTTATTCTGATGATATCATTCTTGTTTAATGTCATGCCTGACATGAATGTTTTCATCAATTATAAGTTTTCCATTCTTATTCCTGCATCAGAAATAAATACTTCCGTTATGATTACCCGAACATGACATCCAAGGTCTATTTCACTCCCTTTGGCGCAAGCAAGGGTTCTGAAAATAACGTGAAGAAAATATTGAATATGTTTGCGAAAGCCGGGCTATCCGATTGCATTGCCAAGGATGACCTTGTGGCAATCAAGGTTCATTTCGGTGAATCCGGGAACACGACTTTCGTGAGCCCGCTTTTGATAAAGCCAATCGTGGATGCGGTGAGGAAGGCAGGCGGGAACCCGTTTCTTACTGATACAAATACCTTATACTTTGGAAGCAGGGCAAATGCGGTAGATCATCTCAACACCGCTAACGCACACGGCTTTCTCCCGAGCGTGGTCGGCGCTCCAGTGCTCATCGCGGACGGCCTTCTTGGAAAGAATGATATGGAAGTAGAAGTCAATCTGAAGCATTTTGATAAAGTGAAACTGGCATCTGCCGCGGTGCAGGCGAATTCAATAATTGTCGCATCTCATTTCAAATGCCACATTGTGGGTGGCATAGGAGGGGCCATCAAGAACATGGGCATGGGTTTTGGAACCCGGGCTGGAAAGCAGCAGATGCATTCGGACGTGAAGCCGCAGGTAGATGTTGAAACATGCATCGGATGCGGCAATTGCGTGAAATGGTGCCCGAAACATGCAATATCGATTACGGATGGAAAAGCCCACATTGACGAGGAAACATGTTATGGATGCGGGGAATGCCTAATTACTTGCGGACCAAAGGCCATCAAAATAAGGTGGGATTCATCCGCAAGTTCACTGCAGGAAAAGATGGTGGAATACTGCATGGGTGTGACAAAGGGTAAGGAAGGAAAGATTGGATACATCACTTTCCTGATGGATGTGACGCCGCACTGCGACTGTGCCGGTTGGAGCGACACTCCGATTGTAGCCGACATTGGCATACTGGCATCCAAAGACCCAGTTGCCCTGGACCAGGCATGCGCCGACCTGGTAGTCGCTGCAAAGCCGAACCCCCAGTCAAGGATATATGGAAAGGCCGGGAAGGGCATTGACAATATACGTTCAGCAAATGACATAGACTGGACATTCCAACTCGCGTATGGCGAGAAAGTCGGCCTTGGGAGCCGCAAGTACGAGTTGATTGAGATTTGAGTTGCCAGAGCGTGGCATATGTGCTAAAACTCATTCGTTGTGTCTCAGATAATATAGAATCGGAGGACGAGGGGGGGCGTTTGACATAGTGCTACATTTTTGGAACATATGTCTAACGCCAGCTTAATGCGTGTTTATCTTATGTTAACAGAGCATTAGGCACAGTCAGCAAGCTAAATGAACATCTGATTACCTTGTTTGCTGATCTCAAGGACCCTATATGAAAACATTACTGCGTCCACTGTCTAAATATAGAAAATAAGAGAAGCGGACGCGGGGGGATTCGAACCCTCGACTTACAGCTTAGGAGGCTGTCGCCATATCCTGGCTAGGCTACGCGTCCGTTTTGCAGGAGATGAAATGCGATGCGCATGCCATTTCCTGATTGGTTGTGAAGGTGCAAATAAAACATGGTTAAAATAGGTTGTGATGTTGATTTGCTTTCAGTTAGCTTAATAAACCAAAACAGATAACTGATGGCATAAGCAGTTGTCGCCCGCTTTAATATATATGTGTATTATGCAAAATAATATATATAACCATAGTATCGTGGTGGCTACCCAAATTATCGAACTGGTGAATAGAATGAAATGGCTCAAGAAGAATAGTTCTGACAATGAACAGATTACGAAAGAAGAGTCGCAACCGGAGCCGGGGCATGAGTTAGTGGAAACTCAAGAGGAAATCTTTGCTCCCGAACCGGTAACTCTTGAGCAACCAGTGACGGAAGAATTCGAATCGGCACCGGCTGCCAAAGCTCCATCTGGTCGCAGAAGGGAGAAAAGGGCCGCTGTAGAACAGAAGTCGGAGAAGAAAACAATTTTCAGCCCAATTATGGGTCTGAAGAACACATGGATTGGGCAGAACTGGAAGGTTTTCGCAATCCTGTTCGCAATTTTCTGTCTGGCTTTCTTCGTCAGGGCATATTATGGCCTTGAACCGGCAACCGAGGACGGTTTCATCCTATCTGGTGGTTCTGACTCGTATTACCATCACTATGTGATCACCACTGGTTCAGATACAGGGGATTTCCATTTCTGGGACGATATGCTCAACTACCCGGTTGGAACCAGGAACCCGCGTCCACCATTATATGACTGGTCAGTCACTCTTGGAGGGAAAGCATTCGCTCCGTTCTTTGACGGAGACGTTTACACATCTACATTCTATGTGTTCCTCTTCTCAACCGCATTCTGGGGCGCATTGACAATATTCCCAACATATTTCCTTGGAAAAGAGGCCTTCAACAGAAAGACTGGCATAATTGCCGCATTCCTGCTGGCTGTAATTCCAGGTCATGTTCAGAGAAGTGTTCTCACTAATGCAGACCACGATGCAATGACTCTTTTCTTCATAGTAACGTCCTTCTTCTTCTTCCTGAAAGCATTGAAAACAGTTTCTCAGAAGGATTGGACCGTTTCCTGGGAAAAGCCAAAAGAGTTTTACACAGGGGCGATTTCATTCATCAAATCTAATCCCGTGTCAATCCTTTATAGTGTTCTGGCAGGTTTGTCCATAACCGGTGTTGCGCTCATATGGCAAGGTTTTGCCTATGCCATTGTCCTGATATCGGTATATTTCCTTGTTCAGATACTCATTAACAGGTTCAGGAATGTGGACTCATTCGGTGTTTTCGTAATCTATTTCGTAACAGTGGGCGTCGGTTTGCTATTCGCATTCCCATATTACTACCAGTCAATACAGATACCCAGCTGGTTTGACACACCAACATATTTCTTCCTCGCAATTTCTGCATTTGCCTTGATACTGATGGCCACACGAAAATATCCCTGGTTCCTTGTATTCAGCACCCTTATTGCCTTATCTCTTCTAGCAACTTTGATACTTTACGTAGCTGCCCCATCCATGCTTGATTCAATCGTTAACGCTCTTCTCAGCGGTGGCGGGTACTTCATAAACAACAAGCAATACCAGACAATCGCAGAAGCTCAAGCGCCACCTTTCAGCAATCTTGCGCTTTCTTTCGGCATCATCACATTCTGGCTTTCATTCATAGGGCTCGCTTGGGCTGCGATACAGCTACCCAAATCGTGGAAACCTGACTTCACGTTCGTTCTACTGTGGGCTGAAACATCCATCTACATGGCAGTTTCTGCGGCAAGGTTCATGTTCAACGCGGCACCAGCTTTCGCCATAACCTCTGGTTGGGTCATTGCAATAATTCTGAATAAATTGAATCTGGGAAAATATGTTGATGATCTAAAAAGGGCTTCAAAACCGCATATGACCTACAATTTCAAAATGAGCTTGTTGGCTGCGGTTACAGTTCTACTGATATTGTTCATTGCACTTTCCACATTTTCCGAAGTGGCATTCCCGATATTCGTCATCGGTCTTACCTTGATATGTGCAGTTTACATGCTGAACTTGATTGCCGAGACAAACCCGAATCGCCTTTACAATCTCTTCACTGTGCTCATACCAGTTTCAGGTACAATGTTCTATGTCTTGGCAGAGTTTTACATGGAATGGGTATTCACAGATGCAACGCATATCTTCATTCTGGCACTGATGCTTGCAGGCTATGGAATCCTTTACCTTCAGGTCAGAAAAACATCTTTCATGTTCACAGCTGGTATTGTGTTCCTTACATTCTGCGTCGTCGTTCCAAATGTGTGGGCCGGCATAGATGCAGGAATTCCATATGAAACTAAAGCGGATTATGACAAACAGATTTACAACGCCATGCCAGTTTTCCTGCAACCCTCTGATTATGATGTTCAG
>CALKWP010000185.1 GCA_938004075.1 uncultured Methanomassiliicoccales archaeon | reverse complement strand
TTTTTTTTTTTTTTGATGATCCGACGCACACCTGGATCTACACTCTTTCCCTACACGACGCTCTTCCGATCTATCCGCAGAGATGCTGGCCATATACTCTCTCGATTCGATAATAGCCAAGCTGAAGCTCGGCCCCAACATCTCCAAGGTGAAGGTCGGGATAGACGAGGGCACAGGCCAGGGGGCATGGGCATCCAGGGAGCTGTAGTCCTCCTTTCGGGCGGACTGGATTCGACGACCTGCCTGGCAATAGCCAGCAGGAGCCATGAGGTCCATGCCATCACCTTCGATTACGGCAGCAGGCACTCCAGGGAGATAGAGTCAGCAAAAGCCCTTGCCAGGCATTTCAAGGTTGCTTCGCATACAATATTGAACATAAGCCTTGATTCCATCGGCGGCTCCGCCCTCACCGACCGGGCCATCCCCATCGAGACCGGGAAGAAGCAAAGCGACATTGGTCGTTCCATACCCAGCACTTATGTCCCCGCAAGGAACATGATTTTCATGAGCATCGCCATAGCCAAGGCCGAGGCGATCGGGGCATCCAGCATTTTCATCGGCGCCAATTCGGTCGATTACAGCGGGTACCCGGATTGCCGTCCCGAATTCATCGCGGCATTCCAGGAAGCCGCAAGGCTAGGCACCAAGGTCGGGGTGGAAGGCCATCCCATCCGGATAGAGACGCCGCTTCTCAGATTGTCAAAAGCGGACATCGTGAGGAAAGGCGCCGAATTTGGCGTCCCATTCGAACTCACCTGGACATGTTATACTGGGGGCGACAAAGCCTGCGGGAGATGCGAGGCATGCGCTCTCAGGCTTGAGGGCTTCAGGGAGGCGGGAGTCCGTGACCCCATCGGATATCAGGATTAGGCGCGCGGCCCCGGTGGACGCCCCGCGAATGGTGGAGATAATGGAATCCAACCATCATTTCTATCACCCGGTTGTCGATGGCTGCGAGTCCCTGGCCAGGCAGATGTCCATGCCCCACAATGTCCTTCTCGTTGCCGAGATTGATGGAAAGGTCCAGGGCTTCGTCACAGGGACCTGGGACGGCGCCCGCGCGTTCCTGTTCAAGATGTCAGTTGATCCAACCCTCCAGAGACAAGGCATCGGCACAATGCTGGTGAAGGAATCGGCCAGGATATTCAAGGGCATGGGCGCGGTTACTGTGGGCCTTTCCGCCGCAGATGGCACCGGGGGAGAACAGAACAATGCTGTTGGCTTCTGGGCCAAGTTGGGCTTCGAGCTGATTCCCGCAAGATTGATGATACATTTCGACATGGATGAGCTTACGGAGGCAAAAAAATGAGAATATGCGAGATATTCCACAGCATACAGGGCGAGGGAGTGACCATGGGCATCCCGACGATATTCGTGAGGCTCACAGGCTGCAACCTGGATTGTAAATGGTGCGACACCCGGTACGCCCGCGAGGAAGGCAGGGAGATGAGCCTGGAAGCGGTCATTGAGGAGATTGGCAAGGTGCGCTGCCATCAGGTCTGCATAACGGGCGGCGAGCCGATGTGCCAGATGGAGACGATAAAACTCATCGACATGCTCCTGGACTCAGGCTACATGGTGACGCTGGAGACCAACGGCTCCAAGTCCCTTGAGAAGATGTCCTGTTCGGATTCCCTAATGATAAGCATGGACATCAAGTGCCCAAGTTCCGGCATGGCCAACAAAATGGACATGTCCAACATAGAATTGCTGGGGCCCACCGATCAGCTGAAGTTCGTTATTTCCGGCAGAGCGGATTACGAATACGCCCGCGGCATAATCAAGGAGCATGAACCCTGTTGCGCCATCGTCATGACTCCAGTCTGGGGGTTCGACATCGTCGAAGTCATAAAATGGGTGCTGAAGGACAAGCTGGACGTTCGCGTGCTTCCCCAGCTGCACAAGCTGGTGTGGGGTGACGAGCGAGCGCGATAGAGTTGGCACTCGTTAATTGGAATATGAGCTAATTGCCAGTGGTTCAGCGGATTAAGCGATTGCTTCGCCCTTCACAACCTCAATCCTGAAGTCGCCCGGCATCCTGATTCCCGCTTTCCAGAGCGCGATCTTCGCTTCCTTGAAGTGCGGCCTGCCGCATCTCAATGTCAGGATGACCTGGTCCTCCCTGACCCTGGCTGCGGTTCCGACTGCCTTGCCGAAAGCGTTCCTCATGCCGCTGGATATACGGTCTGCGCCGGCTCCGGTGGCCATCTTGTTCTCCCTGATGACCTCGTGGGGGAAAATATGGATCTTCATGAAATAACCGGCAGAACCGGCTTTCTTCTGGATGGTCCTGTTGCATGCGATACGGGCCGCTTCCAGAGCAGTGTGCCTAATGGCCACGCTGCCTTCCGAGACCAGCCTCATCTCTATCGGGAAATCGCCCTTGACGTTCCCCATCTCGAACTGGCCAATCCTGCTGTTGGGCACGCCGCCCATGTACTCCCTGCGGGTGTATGATTGCGATTTGATGCGCCTGTACATCTTTGCTGGCTTCCTTCCTGCCATGTGTTTCACTTCCTTGTGGTTGGTTCTTCAAAAGGCCATTGGCCGATTGGAGGTAAACCCGGCATAAGAGGGTTCTATATTTAAGGATTGCCGATGCTCCAATTCGTTTCTTAGATGCCCATTGTGTCAGATGATGACACCCAATTAACTATTTATACGGCGGCACCGATTCTGTTCTCATGATTATCGTGAAGCTGGGTGGCAGCGTGGTCACCGACAAATCGAAACCCATGACAGCCCGCCCGGAGGTCATCGAGCGACTGGCTAGAGAACTTGCGGCTTTTGACGGGAAGAAGGTAATCATCCATGGCGGCGGCTCTTTCGGGCATATCAAGGCCAAGAAGTACCGGCTCAATGAAGGCTTCACTGACGAGTCCCAGAGGGAAGGCGTCTGCCAGGTGCAGGAGGACATGCGCGCCCTGAATCGCTTGGTGGAGGATGGCCTCAGGAAAGCCGGGATCCCGGTGGCGTCCATACCTGCCGGCGCCATCGCCACTTTCGACAACGGCACTCTTGCCGATTTTCCCTCGAACGTGTTCCAGCATTACCTTGACATCGGCATAACGCCCATCTCATTCGGCGACGTTGTGGTGGATCGCTCCCGGGGCGTTTCCATATGCTCCGGCGATGACATAATGCTTAAGCTGGCCAGAGACCTGAAAGCAGAGAAATGCATCTTTGCGACCGCAGTTGACGGCATCTTTTCCGAATTTCCCCCGAAAGAGGGCCAGGGCCCAATCCCGGCGATAAGCCGCTCCGATAAGGTGGCATTCACTGTAAAGGACGCGGACGTCACCGGCAGCATGCAGAGAAAGCTCAAGCTGATGTTCGAGATCGCAGAAAACGGGTGCGAGGTCATGATAGTGAATGGACTAGTTCCGGGAAGACTGGCCGATGCCATTGCAGGCCGGAAGGTAATAAGCACCGCAGTAAAGGGTGATTGAATGAAATTCGCGAGAAAGGCCGACCATATAGACATATGCCTGAACAAGGACGTGAACACAACCAGAAACTACTGGGATGACGTGCAATTGCTTCACAAGGCGCTTCCCGAGATAGACATGGCCGGCATTGACACCTCTGTGGAACTGTTCGGAAAGACCCTGGCCGCGCCGATTGTCATCTCAGCCATAACCGGCGGGTTCGATGGCGCCGAGAAGATAAACCGCAACCTGGCAAAGGGCGCCGCAGAGGTCGGCGTAGCCATGGGCGTCGGAAGCCAGCGCCCCGCGCTCGAGCATCCCGAGCTCGCAACCAGCTATGAGGTCGTGAAGGAGTATGAAGTTCCGCTCGTAATCGGCAATGTCGGCGCTCCCCAGCTGGTGGAGCAGAGCAAGCGCCATGCCTTCGGGGTGGAGGATTGCAAGCGCGCGATGGAAATGATTAACGCCGATATACTGGCCATACACCTCAACTTCCTACAGGAGATAGTCCAGCCCGAGGGCGATACGAACGCCGCGGGTTGCATGGACGCGATAGGCAAGGTGGCGAAAGCCGTCCCGGTCCTGGCCAAGGAGACCGGCGCTGGCCTATCCAGAGACATCGCGCAGGAATTGCGACTGAAGGGCGTGAAGGGCTTCGATGTGGGCGGCATGGGCGGAACCAGCTTCTCCGCGGTCGAGTACCACAGGGCCATGGGCAGGAACGAGGAGTTGCTTTCAAGGCTTGGCGATACATTCTGGGACTGGGGCATACCCACTCCCGTTTCCATCCTGGACGCCGATGTGGGCCTTCCGATAATCGCCACCGGCGGCCTGAACACCGGATTGGACGCGGCCAGATCGGAAGAGCACACGTCTGAACTCCAGTCACGAATCACCATC
>CALKWP010000184.1 GCA_938004075.1 uncultured Methanomassiliicoccales archaeon | reverse complement strand
ATTATTGCTTCAATTCGTGCACATTATTCTGTTTCTGCTCGTGCGCGCCTGGGGCATGGTCGGCTCCACGTGCGGCGGCCTTAAGATGTCAAGGGTGATGAGTCTCTTCAAGAATCTGAAGAACGGCATGGTCAAGGCAATACATCCGAGGGTTATACTGCCCGTGAAGATTGGTGGAAAAACCGTTCCCGAAGGCGTTGTGGCGAGAATCCAGATTCTGCTTCTGATATTCATCATGCTCTTTGTTATCTCGGTGATTCTCCTCTGCGCTTCAGGGATAGAAATTGTTGATTCAGTCTCGGCCGTTGCGAGCTGCATGACTAATACGGGCATAGGAATATTCAGCCCAGGGGTGGGATTCCACACAATGAACCCATTCGCCAAGGTTGTTCTAACAGTCTGCATGTGGATGGGGAGACTGGAGATATTCACGGCGCTCATCGTACTTGCTCCTAGCACGTATAAAAGATGAGCATGTACCTGAGCTCCCACCTTTAAGCAGGGGGTGCTGGTGCTAACGCCTTCGATGTCGTTCGCAGATGCTCACAAAATTCTTGAACATGTCGGAACCTTGTTCCGTGTGTTCGACCTCCGGATGGAACTGCAGCCCGTAATACGGCTTTTTCATGTATTTGAAAGCCTGCACCTTGCAGTTCTCGGAATGAGCCAGGTTGATGAATCCCTCTGGAAGCAGCTTGATCTCGTCATTGTGGGACTCCCAGGCCTTGAAAGGGGATTTGACGCCGTCCAGGATGTCGCCTGATTCAATGATGGTCACATCGATGGCGCCGTATTCCGGAGTTTCGGCGGCGTCCGCCTTTCCGCCGAAATGCAATGCGATGAATTGGCAGCCCACGCAGATGCCCAGTATCGGAAAATCCGCCCTGTCAAGGATGTCGGCTGTGTTGCCCAATTTCATGGCCTCTGTGCCGATTCTCGGAGCGCCGCCGGAGAGGACAAGGCCGTCAACCTCCAGGTCTTCCAATCTTGTGGTGTTGGGGATTATCTTTGTTTCCACGCCCAGGTAACGCAGGACCCGCCACTCTCTGTGAGTCCATTGGCCACCGTTGTCGAATACATCGATTCTCATATGCTACCGGAAGCTACGCTGGTATATAATTATTTTAATCAGCTAAGGGGATCACTGACTCTCGACTTCCGGCTTCAGTTCCTCGGTCTCGTCCATGACCTCGGACTCATCTGCGGGTGCCTCGGGAACTGCTGTGTCCACGGGTTCGCCGTCCTCGACCTGGTCGGGGACTTCCGGTATGAATCCAGCCTTGAGCAATTCGGATTTCTGGATCTCGACCCTCTGGAGCGGGTGTATGGGCTTGCAGGCGGTTGCCGCTGTCTTCGCAAGCTGCCCGGAGATTATGGCTTTCACAATCTCGTCAAGCGGGTGTGATGTGCAGAATTCGGTGAGAACATTGGTCATGATGTGGCGAATCTCGGATTGCTGGGAGGAGCGCACCCTGTTGCCGGATATTGCCAACGGCTTCAGGCGGATTACGTGCTCGTCGCGGGTCTTCACATCCACGACCATGTCGATCTTGCTCTTGCGCCTGCGGGTCATTCTGCGGACGTAATCGCTGCTCATGTCATGGCCGATGTAGTATGTGTGGGCCTCTGTGCCGCGTACATCGTTGATCTTGAATTTCAGCTTTATGTGCATCTTTGAGAAATCCCCATTGATGTCCTGGACGGTGACCTCGGCTACTCTGCCTATGAGCTTTTCCGGCTCATCGGTCAGCGTTTCCGCTACCTTCTGCCGGTTGAACATTTCCGGCGCCATTATGTTGTACCAGTTCTTGGACTTCCACTTGTCTTTGGTCGCCCTTCCTTTGGCCTTTGTCTTCTGTGCTGGCATTTAAAGCCTCCCTTGGGGGTGAGCGGAGATATTGGATATGTTATTTATAGATATGCCATCGTTGAACATTTTAAAACCTCTTCATTTTGTTTCTGCCAGCGAGTTCTCGAAATCTGTGTACTTGGCAGCAAGCTGGTCGAGCGCGTATAGTATGGCTGTCGCCGGGTCGACGCTCCCATCGGTCTCGAACCTGAACAGGTAAGTGGATGTGTTTGCATTCACCTTTACCGCGTCGATGCCACCGATATCCGCGTCCTCGCATGCCCTGCAGAGTATGCAGGCCTCGGGGTCGCTGACCACAAGTGTCTTTTTGTTGACTTTGAACACATCCGTGGGGCAGTTGGCTGCAATCCTCTCGGCATCCTTGACCTTCTCGTGGTTAACTGTTATCTCGGGAACAGGTTTGTAACCAGCCGCGTGAACTGCCTGCCATCTGGCATGGGTCTTTCCATTGCCGAGGTGGGCCGTGGCGTATATCAATATGCCCTGGTCATCAGTCAATTTCACGATTGGTATCTTCTGATCAAGCGGTTTGAATCTTTCCTCTCCGAGGGGTTCCAGATCGCTTGAATAGACTGTGCATGGTCCTCTCCTGTTGAGAGAATACATGATCTGGCAGTTCGGACAGCCTGTGCCTGCGCAGTCGCATTCGCCCTTAAGTTTGAGGTGGCCTTTCATCAGGGATTCGCAGTCCGTTGGGACCGGAATCATGCCAAGCCTGTGAAATATAATCTCGTCGAAAAGCGGTGTTGTGCTCTCGTAGGTGCGGCCACTCTCATCGCTGATAGCACCCAGATGTATTTCCACCTGGTCTATTGCCATCTTGGGGACATCCACTAGAAGTGAGCGCCTGAAAGCGTTGATTATGTGTGGTTCCACATCGGTGAAGAGAATCTTGGCCTTCCTGCCGGATATTTCGGTTCTGAGAATCTTCATGGGTTACTCCCTTCTTCCGCGCCTTCCGCCCTTCTTCTTTGTCCCATCATGTGGAAGGGGAGTTACATCCTCGATGCGGCCTATCCTGAGACCGGCCCTTGCCAGCGCACGGATCGCGGCCTGGGCGCCGGGTCCCGGGCTCGGGTCCTTGTTACCGCCCTGGGCCCTGACTCTCACATGAATGGAGTCTATGCCCTTCTCCTTGAGTATCTCGGCAACGTGCTCCGCAGCCTTCATTGCAGCGTAAGGGGATGCCTCGTCCTTCTGGGACTTGACAACCATCCCGCCGGTGCACTTGGCCATGGTCTCGCTGCCTGTCTGGTCGGTTATCGTGATTATTATATTATTGTATGATGCAAATATGTGTGCTATGCCCCATTTCGCCATGTTCAGGCCTCCTTCTTCTGTTCAACTGGTTTTGCTTCAGCGGGCTTTGCTTCAACCGGCTTTGACGGGTCTACGCCTGCAGATTCAACAGTCGAGTCCTCTGCGGCCTTCGGCTGGTCTGCATCGCTGCTGAGTTCGTCCTTGGGTCTTGCCGGGTGAAGGTCATCCGCAAGCGGAGAGTATGATACATAAGCCAGTGATTCCTCTTCTGCCCTCTTGACCATGTAACCTGGAATTGTGATTTTTCTGCCGTTCAACGATATGTGGCCATGAACAATGAATTGCCTTGCCTGCTTCGGGCTGTTGCTGAATCCCTTGAGGTAGGCCATGGTCTGTAGGCGCCTAGCCAGAAGCGATTCGAGATTGAGTGAAAGTATGTCGTCCAGTGTGGCTTCTCCGCTGATGATGCCGATGCTGTCGAGCCTCTTTATGAGCTCATCGCGCTCCTTCTCGGCCTGGGTATCGCCGTAACGAATCTTGGCCTGAAGGTCCCTGGCCCTCTGCCTGAATGTTTTCAGGAGGGAGTTCACCTTCCAGAGCTCGGTCTTGTTCTTAAGACCGTATTTCTTGACAATTTCGTTCTCTGCCGCTATGCGCTCGCCCTGCCATGGATGGGAGGGGGTGCTGTATTTCCTTCTGCTGAACTTCGGATCACCCATTATAACACCTCATTTATGCTGCGCCCGGTTTCTTCTTCGAAACACCAAGGGTCAGGCCCTTACGTCCATTGGACCGGGTCCTCTGGCCCCTTACCTTGTGGCCACTTTCATGCCTTACGCCACGGTAGCAGCGAATCATCCTCATTCTGTTGATGTCGTCACGCTGGATTATGTCCAGTTCCTGGCTGACCAGGTGAATGTCATCGCCGGACTCGAAGTCCTTCTGGCGGTTGAGCATCCATTCGGGTAGATTGTCAGAAAGCTCGCCAAGGATTTTGACCAGTTTCTCGACGTCCTCGTCAGAGATGTGGCCGATCTTCTTGTTCGGCGGGTAACCTATCTCCTTTACCGCATACTGGGCAATCCTCTTGCCAACTCCCTTTATGCTTGTAAGCGCCGTTATGGCTGGCTTCTCGCCGTCGATGTCTGTGTTTGCCATGCGGACGATGTACTTGAAATCCTCGCCCTTGTCATCTTCTTTCTTATTCGTGGGTTTCTTGTCTGCCATTTGAGACCCTCCAGTGATTGATTCCACTATGGGAAGTGGGACTGTGTATAGGTAGGGTATATTTAAAGGTTGATGATTAATGGAAGCTGAAGAGGCATATTGCTGCAAGATCGGAAGAGCGTCGTGTAGGGACAGAATGGAGATATCGGTGGAGGCCGTACA
>CALKWP010000183.1 GCA_938004075.1 uncultured Methanomassiliicoccales archaeon | reverse complement strand
GTTGCTAGTACAGGCTGGTGCCGCACTGTTGCCGCCACGGGAGGAATGCCTGGTAGCGGAGCGGCAGGACGACCCCGCACTGTGGCCGCTGCGGCAGACAGCGGAGCAGATGCTGGGGGTGGCTAATGGTGCACCACGCCGCCCATTCCACTGGCTGGTGGAGTTTCCAGAAGTATTTCCGGCCACCGGTGCAGGTGGTTTTGACGCACTGGTTGGCAACCCCCCGTTCGTGGGCGGACAGAAGATTACTGGCCTGTTCGGTACCGATTATCGCGACCACCTGGTGCTGCACCTCGCCGATGGCCGCCGCGGCAGCGCCGACCTGTGTGCCTACTTCTTCCTGCGTGCCGTGCAGGTGCTGAGGCCGAACGGTACCTTCGGCCTGCTGGCAGTCAATACCATCGCCGAAGGCGACACACGCCAGGTGGGGCTGGAAGCGATGTTGCAACAAGGTATGGCTTTGTTTGCGGCGCGGCCGAACTTCGAATGGCCGGGCGCAGCAGCGGTAATGGCCAGCGCCGTACATGGCGTCCGCGGTATCTGGGACGGCACACGCCGCATTAACGAGGCCGTCGTGCCGACCATCTCTGCCTTTCTATCGGCCGAAGACGAATGGAGCCCCAAGCCGCTGCAGACCAATGCCGGCAAGAGCTTCATCGGCTCCTATGTGCTGGGAATGGGCTTCACGATGTCACCTGAAGAGGCGCAGGCCCACATTGCCCGCGATGCGAGCAATGCCGAGGTATTGTTTCCCTACCTAAATGGTGAGGACCTGAACTCGCACCCGCAGCAACAGGCTTCGCGCTGGGTCATCAACTTCCGTGATTGGCCGCTGGAGCGTTCGGTAGACGACGGAGTCTGGGCGAACGCGGACGTGCGGCAGCGCGAATTGTGGTTGCGCGAGGGACGCGTACCATCGGATTACCCTGGGCGGGTAGCTGCTGACTTTCAGGAACTTTTAGATATTGTGCGGCGGATGGTAAAGCCGGAACGCGACCAGCTTAAGGGTAATGCCACAGCCGAGGGGCGGAAAAAAAAGTGGTGGCTGTATGGCAGGGATGCCAAAGCTCTTTACCATGCTATGGGACGTGGTAGCAGCTTCGCGCGGCATCCAGATGACTGGATAGAAGACATTCCGCTTGAGAGCGTGTTGGCTATCTGTCGGGTCACAAAATTTGTCGCACCAGCCGTCTGTCAACCGTATCAGGTCTTCGCGGACCGGTTGGTTGTCTTCACTGACGATAACTTAGGGCTCTTCGGATTACTTTGCTCGTCACTTCATGAAGTCTGGGTTCGCAAGAACGCAGCAACACACGAGACGCGGCAGACTTACACCCCGAGTGATGCATTTGAGACGCTGCCGCTTCCGCCGGGGGGGGTGGGCTCGATTGCACTGCTCAGCCGTGCATACGCAGATGTTCGCGCGGCTTTTTGTGGTCAGCAGAGCCTGGGCCTGACGGACTTCTACAACGCTTTCCATGACTCACAGCGTCAAGATGCTTCGCTGGTATCACTACGTACGCTTCTCTCCGACATCGACCGCGCTCTCCTCGCCGCTTACGGCTGGGAAGACCTGAGCCCGGAACATGGGTTTCACGAGGTCTCATCGCTGCCTGCCAACGACCGCGTGCGCTTCACCATCTCGGAAACCGCCCGCCTCGAGGTCCTGCGTCGACTCTCTGCACTGAACCGCCAGCGTTACCAGGAGGAGCAGGACGCAGTCCAAAGTCTTCAAGCAGCGCAGGCAGAACAGGCAGCCTCGCGAAAACGCGCTGGACGGCCCGCCGCCAAGAGGACTGTAGTACAAAGCGTGCAGACGCCGCTGTTCGAATGAGATGTTTACCCGACGGCTAGTCGTCTCCGCTCAGGTCAAGCTCGATTTCGGCGGGCTCTAGGCTGTAATTTCCTGAGCCGGTCTCTACTTCTGTCTCCCATGACTCTGGGTCTGTATCAATCTTGACGTCACGGCATGTAAGGTACACCTCAACCTCAACCTCTTCGGAAAAGTTGAGTTGTTGTCCGCCCATCGCCAGTTCTTCCCGGTCAATCGAGTCCCATACAAAAAATTCAACATCAACACATACATCCACTTGGACGGTAGCTGCCAATTCGACGACCCAAGCACCGGGCTCGTCGTCAACCTTCCAGATGTTCAGCGAAGCTTCATCGACCGTGTAGCTTGCTAGTTCCGCTGAGTTTGTTTCAGCTTCGAAGCGATGGCTCCCGCTGTAAAGCTCCTCCGCACCCCAATTAGCATTCGCGATGTGCTCATGGAGCGCATCGGTGAGCTGCATTCGTACGGCTGAGTCTTCGTCGCTGACCGCTTCGGCAATCTTTGCCTTGACAGCCTGAGCATGAATATCCGTTGCTGCAAACAGCGTTGCGAGCTCGTCTAGCGAAGCGACACAGTAGAGGTGCTCCGACTGTTCAGAAAACGCCTTCCAGCCACCATCCATAGAAGCCACGATAGCTCTTGTACCCAGGCTCTTCGCGTGCTCCTCCAGTAGTTGCAACGCGGCAGCGTCCGGGAATTCGGACTTCTTATCGGTCTTTAGACCGAATGGGGGACTTGTTGCAAAGTAACGCTTGAACAACAGTTCAGAATCGATGTCTGCTACCTGTAGTACCTCGCCGCGGCATTGACCTACGTAACTGCGCACTTCGTTATCAAACCGTTGTGTGGCAGCGTTGAGCACATCGAGTTGGTCGAAGTGATTACGGGCCGGCGAAAAATCAAGCGCTATCAGCCGTTCAAGCGCAGTCGTGGCTGCCTGATATTTCTCAGACGCTGCTTTTACTGGCTTCATACGGTGACCGACGATTTCTCTAAGAACGACCTCCGTCAGCTTTAAAGACATGGAGTGCGGTAGCTGTCTGGGCAGTTGGTTCAATGCACCTTTTTCGAAGTTGTAGCTAGCAGATTGAATCACGTCGGTGTCTAGCGAAAAGAACGTGACCTCGCCATCTACAAGCTCCTGCGGAGTTGGAATTCCTTTTGGCATAATTTAGATTGTGCTTTCAAAGTGAACCGTATCGCTAACGGTAGCTTCATAGAGACTGAGCACGGATGAGGCCAAAGTGCTCCACGTTTTGTGGTCGTGCATCCTGTTCAATGAAGGAAAATCACATAAACAGGCGATACGGATAGGTGTTCCCGGGTAGCTCAGGTACGTTCGAGATGGTTCGGGCCAATCGCTGAGAGTAGGTTATCGTCACCGGCACGGGGTCGTAGAGTGCGTCGTTGTTCCAGTCCATCTTGGTCAGCGCAAGCGCTTCCGATGCCAGCAAATCAAAAGGACCGCTTCCTGCATGACGCTGGATGAATACCGGTTTAGGTATGCTCTTGCCCCCCTGGAAGTAATCTGCGCCACCCGCTGCTGTCGGTGCGTTTCCGGCCACCCAAAGTAGCGCTGAGTTCCCTGAGTGCATTTGCAGCGTTCCACGCGGCACAGGAAAATTGTCGGGCTTCACCGGTGTTGGAGCACCCTCGTCCCCCTTAACCATCCACACACCGCGCCAAGCAGAGCGCGCGCCGACCTCCAGGCATTCAACTTCGGGGATGACAACGGTCGCATCCCGAACGCCTGCGAGTTCGTCCTCCTTAAATGCAGTGGTTTTGTGAATGACCAAGCGTCGCGGCATCCTCCCAGTGTGCCCTTCCTGATAGAGACGAAGACTCCGCGTTAAGACCGCTCGCATGTCTGCCCTCGAGAGGAACGGGTTACGTCGGGCTTCATATTCGTTGGCAATGGGGTCGTTCGCCTCAAACGCCACGAACTGCATGCCTCCGCCCTCGATGTCGAAGACCTGGGAGCAGCAGGTAACGAAGTGCGCCTCCGCAGAAGAGATCGGAAGAGCACACGTCTGAACTCCAGTCACGAATCACCATCT
>CALKWP010000182.1 GCA_938004075.1 uncultured Methanomassiliicoccales archaeon | reverse complement strand
AGGCCTCGTGGCCAAACAACTTTTTAGGGGTAAAAAGTTGAAGCCACTGAAGGGATTTGAACCCTCGACCTGCTGATTACGAATCAGCTGCTCCACCAGCTGAGCTACAGTGGCATCCGAGATGGCCATAAGCCATCGAAGCGCGGACCAGTCGCGAAGCGATTGGCCCAGCGTCCGCAGGTGGCATCAGCCACCAAGGACAATTAATGATGCTGGTAGACCGGTTAATTGCATCATCATATTAAATCTTGCTAAGAAGAATTTTCCGTGCTCATTTAACCCGAATCGTCTCAAGATTCATCGGCGCCCGCGTCTCGAATCCGAACTTCTTGTACAGGGAGCTGGCCAGGTCGGCGCATTTGAATTCCTCGCCATGTCCGATGATGATGCGCTCGGGCTTGGGCTCCATTCCTTCGATGTATCTAATGAGCTGGCGGCGGTCGCTGTGGCCGGAGAAACCGTCCACTGTCTCGACGTTCATGTGCATGTCCAGGGTCATCGCGTCGCTTCTGCTGCTGAGCTGTATCTCCTTCCAACCTTTCTGTATCTTGCGGCCGATTGTCCCCTCGGCCTGGTAGCCGACGAACAGGATGGATGATTTGGAGTCTCCGGCCCATGCCTTGAGGTACTCAAGAACAGGGCCGCCGTTCATCATACCCGCGGTTGCAAGAACAACGCATGGCTCTGGATCATCGGCGATTCTCTGGCGCATCTCCATGCTGTCCACACGCTTGAATATCGGGGAAAGGAAAGGATTCTCCTTCTGCTGGAATATCTGGGTTCGGAGCGAGCTGTTCAGGTACTCAGGGTAGGCGGTGTGGATTGCCGTGGCCTCCCATATCATGCCATCCAGGTATACGTTGACTGAGGGAATCTGCTCGTTGCGCATCAGGTCCTCCAGAACCAGCATGACTTCCTGGGAACGGCCGACCGCGAAAACCGGTATCAGGACGCGGCCGCCGAGCTCCAGTGTTCTGGAAAGCGCCTGGCGGAGCTGGACTGATGCCTCTGTCCTACTGGGCTGGATGTCATGGAACCCGCCGTATGTTGACTCGATCACGAGTGTCTCGACCCGCGGGAAGCGGTTCACAGCAGGGTTGAACAGCCAGGATTTCTCGAACTTCATGTCGCCGGTCATCGCGATGTTGTAGAGACCGTCTCCGATGTGGAAATGGCAAACAGCGGAACCAAGGATGTGGCCGGAGTTCTGCAATGTGAGCCTCACGTCCGGAGAGATGTCCGTGGTCTCGCCGAACTTCAGCGGGATGCAGTGCTTGACTATGTCGCGGACATGGGTGGATTCGTACTGGCCCTTCTTGGCCTCGCCGAAAGAGACCTTTATGGAATCAATCAACATCAGTGACATAAGGTCCCTGGTCGGGGGGGTGCAATACACCGGCCCGGTGTAACCGTATTTGTAGAGTACTGGCAGGATTCCGCAGTGGTCCAGGTGCGCGTGGGTGATTACGACTGCGTCAATGCTGTCAAGGGGCTGAAGTTCCGGTACCATCAGGTATGGCGTCACGGAATCGCTGGATGGCATCGCCCCGCAATCTATCAGGACCTTGCTGTGTTTGGTGTGGAGCAGGGAGCAGCTTCTTCCGACTTCTCTGAATCCACCGAGCGTGGTAAGGCGAACCCAGTTCTCGCCTTCGGGTATTTCCCTCACGAGCCTGCGCCCGAGTTTTCTGAGGAAATCTATCCTCTCATCCCTGACGCTGCGCAGGTAACTTCTTACCTCGCTGACCGTCTTTGATGGCAGCGGAGGCGCCCTGACGACTTTCGGAGCCCAGCCAATGGTCTTCTTGAGCTCATTGAGTAGCGCACCGTGCTTGCCTATCACGAGACCGGGCGTTATCGCCTCGATGGTGACCTCACCGGTCTCATGCTCGAAATGGATGTCGGTAATCTGAGCATCTTCCGGGATTATCTTGCGTATCTCGGCTTCGGCGTCCTTGTCATTGCCGAGAAGCTTCGGGTCAGGCCGAACCGCAACCCTGCGCCTCAGGGACTGGGCCAGCTGCTTGATTATCTCTATGTTGTTGGCCAGGCCTTCCATGTCCTCGGTGTAGATTATGATGACCGCGCCCTCAAAATCAATGTTGGTGATTCTGATGTTTGGAGGCACAATTCTTCGAATCTCTTCTCTAGCCTGCTCAAGTATCTTTTCTATGCTCACGAATTCACAACCCGAAACCGGTTTCTGCCCCTAAGCCAGTTTCATCTTTTCTATTCTCTTGGCGACTTCCGTGTCATCCAATTCCTTGAATTCCTTCTTGGTGATTGCTGCGACACTGATGCCATTGCCGGAGGCGGAATCCCTCTTCATTGCAACCGAGAGGCCGCGTATGGCCAGGTCTATTCCGTCACTGATTGACATTCCTTCCTTGTAATAGTCTTCGAGGATGCCGTAAACGTATGGCGAGCCGGAACCGGTGGTGACATAGTCATCCGGTATGGAGCCGCCTGCTGCATCAAGGGAATACACGTGAAGGCCGTCGTCATCGACGCCTGCAACAATCAACTGAACCCAGTACGGGTAGTATGAGCGGCCATTGAGAATGTTGGCCAGCATTGATGATGCGGCCCTTATCGGCATCGGCATGCCCCTCTTCAGCCTGTAGAGCTCCGCTTCGGCCTTGAGGTATCTGGCGAGAGTCTGGGCGTCGCCAACAAGTCCCGCGACAGTCAGACCGATGTGGTCATCAATCTTGAAGAGTTTCTGAGTCTTCTTGTGGGCGATCAAAGTTCCCATTGTAGCCCTGTGCTCTGTGGCAATAACCACTCCGTCTTTGCAGGTAATACCTACCGTGGTAGTACCTTTTTTCAATTCTGTTGTATTATCTGGCATATCATCCGCTCCCTCAAAATCGGGTCTCTGGTACATAAGTTCTGGTAACGAGTACCGAATCTCAATTCATTGGATATAATGTTCAATCAGGATAATTGAATGGCGGTATTTAAGCATTTCCTACAGAAGAATACATTCTCTGAATGGGCAGAAAAAAGAAATGCGTGCAATCTGGGTGTCGGCATCCAAATGAAAATGCGGGCATGGAATGGATCGGGCGTGGCACAGAAAATAATAAAAGAAAAATGGCCCCTCCACTAGAGAGGGGCATTCATCATTCAGACCGGCAACCGCGATGGAATTCCGGCATTGTGGTCTTCCACGACTACCGGCTTCACCGGCGGCTCCCAGGTTGGCTCATCGAACCCATCGTCCGGGAGCTTGGGCTCATCCACTTCCCCATGAGGGATGGATGAGTAGTTCACTGAAGGTGAAAGTATGACCGCCAGTAATATGGCAATGACCGTAATTCCGCATGCCACAGCTCCGGCGCCCCCGCGCTTCCTGAACCATCCGAATGCGTTCAATTTCCTTGGCTCTTCTCCATGCTTCCTGATTGATTTCCTGAACATTTCATATCACCGGATGATTAATGCGTGGTCAGGGTAGATATACCCGGTGGGCAAAACTGACCATTTACTGAGTAAAATGGGCATTTGCAAGATGTCATGAAAAGGGCGGGAATGAATGGCGTGCTGCCCCCCGAGCACATGCTCCAGCACAGCTAAAGGATGAGAGAGAAGCTCCTGTGCCAGAGCTTCCAAAATAGACGCTTACACGCGGGGCATGGTGGGGAGGGCGGGGCAAGCGATGACATTCATCGCGTCACAGCCGAATTGCAAATTCGGCAGGGTAATGCATCGAATTCAAAAAAATTCGATGGTGTGATACTGCCAATTGCAGATGCCAATGGGAACCGTGCCTGTTAGGGCATGGGTTGGCGCCGCACCGACACCACCAAGGCGCCTTGATGAGAGCTCTTGCATCGAAAAATTATGGGAAATATCCTTCCAAACACTTAAATATATATTTTCCCATATACATTTGGCCTTCGGGCAAGGATGGGAATCGATTGTCGTGCAAGTATTACTATAGAGGCGGTCTTTGCGCCAATAGCCAGATGGATAAGCCATTCTGCGTTGGCGAGGACAAGTGCGGGTTTCTGAGCGGTAAGCTATCCAGGTCGGCGGATGCCGCCACAGGAAAAGTTGCGCCCAGGCAGGAGCTTGAGATAAGCAGCGTCGTTGTCCAGGAGAGGAAGGATGACGGCATGAGCCAGTGGATGGGCGTCTATTGCCCGCATTACCAGAGATTCTATTGCACCGGCGGGACTGAAGGATGCAAGACCGGCTGCTGTGCCACGGCTTCCGATTACGAGAAGAGCCTTGCCGAGCACATGGAGAAATTGAAGTGAGCGAATCCGATTGCAAACATCTTGACGCGAGCGGCATCTGCCAGGGGATGTACAAGGGGTTCGGGTGCATCGGGGATAAGTGCAGGGACAAGACGAAAGGCCCTGGCCAGAAGAGATGCAGGCACGGCCGCGCGGATGGTTATTGCATGAAGCACAAGAAATTTCAATGCGAAGGCGAGGCATGCGACGACTACGAAATTTAATCGGTTCTTACTCGGTTCTCGTATGATACTGGCAGAACTCCGAACGATTGAATCTTTTTAATCTGATATCCGCGGGCCATCGCCTCCACCAGCATCTCTTTTGAAGGAACCTCGGCGCCATCTATGCCGCCGTCCAGCGCGCCAATCTCTATGTCCAGCCGCTCTACGAGTCGGCTCTTGAACTCCGAGCCCCTTGGCCTGAGTGCGCCAAGGATTATCTTTGAGTCGGGGAATATCTTCCTGGCATGAGCCACAACTTTCTCTACATCCTCTCCCGTTGGGGGCTTCACCCTGGCCATCTTCGTGCCCTTTGTGGGCCTGAGAACAATTATTGCCAGTGTGCTGGGCTCTATCTCGGTCTTCAGAAGGTCGATGGCATTAATCTCGCCCTTCAGCTTGCCCTCGTGCAGGCCGATGCATATGTGCGGGCAGATGTGCGGAACTCCGGCATTCCAGAGGTTCTTGAATGTATCCAGGTAATCTTCGGCGGAAGCATCAAGGCCGAACACTTTCTTGATTGTGGAAGCGCTTCCCACCATCTCCATCGAGGCGATATCAACGCCTGCGGACGCAATTTTCTTTGCAACCCTGGCATCAACGAAACCTGTGTGCAGTTTGATTATCATTCCCGTCTCATGGACCTTTCTGATGGCAGGTAACATTCGCTCGAGATTGAGCATTCTGCCGCTGGTGTCGCAACCGCCGCTGAGAAGCACGCCCTTTGCGCCGCCTTCCTGGAGTTCGCCGCACAGGCTTACCAGCCGTTCCGGCGTGGTCGCAGCTTCCATATCTGAGAGATAAACACGTCCACAATGCAGGCAATTGAGGGAACATGATTCCCCGGAAATGGAAAGGGATGGAAAATCGGGCCAGACATTGTAGGCCCTGAATATCCTTGGTATCATTCGGAATCCTCTTTTGCCGGAGCGGTTGATTCTGCTTCCGCAGGCGCTTCCGGCTTGCTGCCTTCCTCTACGCCGTCAAAACGCTCGCCGCACTTGGGGCAGAAGTTGTCGTCCTCGCCGACTCCCGCGCCGCACTGGTCGCAGGAAAACGGCTTCGGTCCGCCGCCGGTCACCTCGTCCGGTCCGTCCTCCTTCTCACGGAGTGCCTGGTCCCAAACCTTGCGCTTCTCCTTTGCGGTCCCGAGCCACCAGTAAAGAAGAACTATAATCAGGAACAGAAGCCCGATATTGCAGAACATGGAAACCGCGCCAAGCGGTATGTACGTGCCCCAGTTGTCTGTTTGCGAGCCGACGAGCGGTCCCAGGGCCACTGACGAATTGAGGCTGGTCATGTCGGCACCAGTGAACACCACCGCGAACCAGTGGGAGTAAATCCCGGATTCCTCTATGCTCAGCTCATGATAGTATTCCTTGCCATCCAGCAGATTCTGGTCTGTTGGGTCCACTTCCGACATGGCCAGTGCGCCTTCGACTCCCCAAACCCCTCTGGCATAACCCATCTGCATGGTGGGCATCTCCGTGTCATTGGAGTATATTGTCACCCTGAACCTGTACATCTGCCCGGGATTGCCCTTGTAGAGCTCCTGCGTCCCGTTCTCCAACCGGTACCAGGCAGTCGCTGTCGTGTAATTCCCGCCCTCCACCTCAACATAGGATTTCGTGAACCAGTTGGCATAAACTTGAGAGGATGTTGGCTCCGGCTGCTCGGTGTTGAACGCGTTGTAAACCACCAGCGGGCCATTGATTGAGCCGACGAGCAGGAACACACCAACGCCGATAACAGCCAGTGTCCTGCCGTCCCTGAACCCGAACAGGTAAGGGATGACGAAAGTCAGAACAACAAGGCCAATCATCATCATGTAATACCCGCCGTTGCCGCCTATCATCACGGCCGCGACCACCAGGGCTATGTCCAGCATTATGGTTAAAGCCAAACCGATGACTTTGGCATGTTTCATCTTGCTGAGATTCTCGAGCTGCGGAGGAAGTTTCATCACGGATTTGAATGGGGTGCTCGATAATATAGTTTGCTTTCTGGAAAATGCTCTGAGATATTATTTCGGGAAGCGGGAAAGGGGAATCGGGCTGAATGGATGCTTTGCCATCCATTGAATCCGTAGCCAAACTTATATTCCCCTAGCATCAAAGACGAATCAATTTCCCGCGTCACGTGGTACGATTCACGTTTCCCGCGTTTTTTCATATAATATTACTTTCAGTTATCCCCCCTCAACCCTTAAGTAATGCCTGGGCGATTTACCCCGCATGCCGACCGGACCGAACGATATGGAGGTGGAAAATGTCATACGCCAGATGGTCACCGATGCCAGGGAGCCGGAAGGCCATATCGCTCCCCCGGAAGCAGGGGTGATAGAGGTGGCGGGCGGCATTTCAGCCGAGAATTTCCAGCAATTCGCCAGGTCGGATTCATCCCCGGTGATGGCCGTGGACGGGGGAAGCTCCACAATCCTGGACGCGGGTTCTTTCATAGTGGCGGGCATCAGGGTGGGAAGCGCGCTGTACCGGGACAGGAAATTCATCCCCGGAACAAGCCATGAAATGCATCTCCTTCATCTCTCGATGGGGGAATTGGCAGATGCGTATTCCATATTCTATGCAAAAACCGTAGGAGGCGAGCCGCCGGACTCACCCCGCGGCCTTGACGAGGCGGTCGGCCGCATTCGGACGCTGATGGAATGGGATTATCTGGAATGCGCCATATCTTCGGGGCTTGAGGCGGGAACTGTGCTTGCCTTCGATGGCGCGCTCTGGGCGGGAATTAAAGGAATGGGCGCAATGCTGGAAAGGATAATTTCAACTGCAAGGGATAGTGGGATTGTATTATGCGGCATAAGCAAGAAGAGCATGCTGACCCATCTCTCGAAGCCTTTAATCCCGGTTGTTCAGATGGCGGGAGAATCGGTTTTACCCGGAAAGATGTGGCATTACCCGGTGGATGCTTCCGGCTACGGCGACAGGATATTCGGCCAGGTGCATGTTGCGAAGCTGCATCCGGATTCACGGTATGTGTTCAGGGTGGACCTCAGCCTGCCAGAAGGGGTTACGGCAGAAGAAGCGCTGGGAAAACTCGCCTACCATGCCAACGATCCCACGTATGCGGGATATCCATACCCTCTTGCCAGAGCCCATAACGATGTGGCATTCTCCAGGTCCGAGGTTGAAGACCTCAGGAACATGATGCGCTCGAGAGCAATAAGAGCGGGCATGGACCCGGCGGAGTGGCAGATGACCTTCCAGAATTTCCATGATGTATTGGATGTGAACAGGTGATTAAATGGACGATGAAATAGGCAGCGAGGTGAATCTCGGGCGAATAACCGGTCGCGATGTCACGGAGATAGTGTTCAGGGCATACAGGGACCAGGACGTCTTCCTGGGGGAGATGCTGGTCGGCGAATGCCAGGATTCCGGGAGAAGGTTCCTTCTGCGCGTGGTGAATGTCATGCATGGCAACGAGGGCGGCGAGTCCGGCTGGGCGCCAAGGACCGCTGGCGCGTTCATGGACGGGGATGCCAGGTCAGAGGAGTATCACATATACGATGCGGACCGGAGACTGTTCAACCAGGTCGTCTGCGCGCCGCTCGGATACCTTGTGGATAACGGCGGTGAAACAGAATTCAGAAGCCCGAAGACAATACCATCCCATTTCTCCAGGGTCCGGAGGGCCAATACCGATGATTACGATTTCCTGGAACGTTACCTAGGGGACATGACACTGGGGAAACTGAGGAGCGGCGAACGAGTGATAGAACACGTTCCTGTGGGCGTTGATTCGGATGTTCTGTGCCAGCACATGGGCGTTTTCGCCACGACCGGAATGGGTAAGAGCAACATGATGAAAAGGTTCGCCGGATCTGTCCTGGAAACCGGGCGCCTGGGCCTTCTGATACTGGACCCCCATGGAGAGTACATCGACGGCGGGAAGGAAGGATTGCGGGGGCTTGCCCATCATCCCATGTCCGGCAACCTGGATGTCTATGTCACAAGGGAGTTCGACGGCAATGCGTCCGGCGTGAAGATATCATCGACCGAGATACTGGTCCAGGATATGGAGAACCTCTGGCCGTTCGCGGAACCGCAGAAGGAATTCCTCAATGCGGTTGGCGGAAGGGAGAGGGAGAATTGGCTTCCTTACCTGATGGATACCGATGCCCAGCAGATGTTCGAAGATTTCCGCCAGCAGTTTCACGAGGGTACGATTAACGTCGTCAAGAGAAGGGCTGAACAGCTTGCCAGGTCGAGCTTCATCACCAGGGACGGAAGAATCTCCATGACCAAAACCATCGTTTCCCAGCTTCACTCGGGAAGGGTGGTGCTGGTGGACCTCGCGGGCGCCAACGAGAAGGAGGAACTGCTCATCAGCAGCGTCTTGGCCAGGGCCGTGTTCCAGACCAACCAGGGGCTTTTCAAGAACAAGAAAGAATTCAGCTCGATACCGACATGCCTTATCGTCCTGGAGGAGGCGCAGCGCGTGTTCAATCGCGCCTGGGGCGGCATATTCCCGCAGATAGCCAGGGAAGGCAGGAAATTCAAGACAGGATTATGTGCCATAAGCCAGCAGCCGAAATTGATTGATAACGAGGTGATATCGCAATTCAACACACTGGTGATACTGGGGCTTGCCGACCGCCAGGACAGGGAGCGGCTCACCAGCTCCGCCAGGCAGGACATCTCCAAACTGGATTACGAGATACAGACGCTCATGACCGGCGAGGGGCTCGTCACCGGCCCTAAAACACCGTTCGCGCTTCCCTTGAAAATCGACCTGTACGAGAATTACCTGCTGGCGCTGGGAAAGAAATCCGGAAGTAAAAAGAACAAGAGCGTAGATAAGGGGTTCTTCTAGGAGGAAGGATGAAAGTATTTCACCTGGCTGATACACACATAGGCTATTCTGCCTACAACAAACTTGATGAGAACGGCATCAACCAGCGTGAGTCGGATGTCTTCGACGCATTCGCCAGGATAGTGGACCTAGCCATAGAGGATGAGCCGGGACTCGTTCTGCATTCCGGAGACCTTTTCGACACTGTGAGGCCGAGCAACAGGGCCATAAGTTTCGTTGTGGGCCAGCTTCTCAGATTGTCATCCGCGGGAATTCCGACGGTCATAATCTCGGGCAACCATTCCACACCCAGGCTGAGGGAGACCGGAAGCGTCTTCAAGGTCTTCGAGCACATCGAGAACATCCATCTTGCTTACACGGGGGAAGGCCAGTCATTCGAATTTGGTGATGTCAAGATTCATGCGCTGCCGCATTCCGGGGACAAAGCGATGTTCGAGAAGGAGCTGTCTTCGCTAGCGCCGGACCGGAATTTCGGCGTGAACATAGCCATGCTCCATGCAGCCATATCCGGGATGAGCGTGTTCCGCATGAACGAATTCAATGAGCTCATGGCAAGCGCGACGCAACTGGACAGGGGGTTCGATTACATTGCTCTAGGCCATTATCACGAGCATTGCGAAGTATCGCCCGGAGTTGTCTATGCTGGCTCGATCGAGCGTTTCGGTTTTGGCGAGGTGAATCACCCGAAGGGGTTCGTGGAATTGGACACCGGAAGCGGCAGATGGAAATTCCGGAAGATGGAGACCAGGAAGATGCTGGACCTAGGAGCTGTTCAATGTGCCAGGATGACGGCCGAGGACATTGAGTCTGCAATTCGCCGAAATCTTGAATCGGAAAATATCGATGGTGCGATTGTCCGCCAGAAGCTAATAGACATCGAGCGCAGGACCCTGGGACAGCTGGACACGGAGACTATGAGGAAGACCGCGAGGGATGCGCTGCACTTCGAGCTGAGGCCATCCACAAAGGATTCCGGCCAGGATATCGCCTCGCACGATGCGTCCTTCGAATCCCTGGAGAGGGAGTTCATGGATTACATATCAAAAGCGGCAATCGAAGGTGCGGACCCAGCCAGGATGGAGGAGATGGGGCTGAGATATCTTTCTTCCGGAGGGGATGAGGAATGAGGCTCAGGACAATCCAACTTCAAAATTACCGCCGCTACAAATCTGCTGAAATAGAATTCCCTGACGGCCTGGTATCCATCACGGGGCATAATGGATCAGGTAAATCCACACTGCTGGAGGCCGTTGCATGGGCGCTATTCGGCAATCAGAGCGAGATAGTTCGCACAGACAAGGAGAGCATCAAGCGCCAGGGTGCCGCGCACACAGAGCATTGCATGGTCAGGGTGGAGTTCGATTTCGAGGAGGGAAATTACATCATCGAGCGTTCGATGAAGGGGAAGAATCTTACCATGAACGCGGCGCTGTATGCCGGAGACAATATCATGGCCAGGGGGACCGAGGAAGTCTCCGAGGCGATAGTGAAGCTCTTCGGGATGGACCATAAAGCGTTCTTCATCTCCGTTTTTGCACGCCAGAAGGAATTGAATGCGCTCACCAGCCTTCCCAAGGGAGACAGAAAGAAAATGGTCCTGCGCCTTCTGGACATCGAGAACATAGATGAGGCCATCAGGCGCATCCGCGAGGACTCAAGAATGGCTGACGAGGCCATCAAAGGCGCGAGAAAGGACCTTGTGGCACCGGACGGAAGTTCCACAATGGACGAATTGCATGAAGACCTGAAAGAGCTTGAAGCGCGGGAAGCAAGCATCACCGAAGCTAGGTCCGTATTGGAAATGGAATTGAAAAAGATGGATCAGGTCCATGGAAAGCTCAAAGCAGACCTCGGGGAACAGGAAAAGCTGGCCAGGGAACGGGATAAGTTACTCTCAGAGAAAGCGGTCGCCGAGTCCAGGATTGCCGAACTGGACAAGCAGGTGAAATCCCTGAGCAGGGACATTGCGACCCTTGAAGGTTATGAGAGGGAGCTGAAAGAAGTTGAGGGAAAATCCGCCAAGGCCGCTAAGGAAATGGAGTCGATTGTCAAGCGGAGGTCTGAAGCGGGAGCGGAGCGCGACTCCATCCGGTCGGAAATGACGTCTCTGAAGGCGGGAGTAAGGCAGCTGGAGAAGGAGATTGGGGAAATTGAATCCAGCATGTCGGAGATATCCGACATGGGGCCGGATAGCGATTGCCCCACGTGCAGGCGCAAGCTGGGGGAAACATACGCCACTCTGCTGGAGACATTCCAGGGCCAGATAGATGCTCGCAGGAAGACCATCAAGCGCAAGGAAGCGGCATTTGCCAAGTTCCAGGTTAAACTGCAGGAATGCGATGCCAGGGCGGAGGCATTCGCAATACAGGAATCCGGGCATCTCGAAGTGCTGAAGAAATTCGAAGTGCTGAAAGCCAGGGTGGAGCGGGCAACCGAGGTACGGGATAAGCTGGAAAAGGCGATGACACGGATCGCAGATTGCAGAACGGAACTGGAAAAGGCCAACGGGAAATTGGCTGCAATCAAATTCGACCAGAAAGGCTATGAGAAGTCCAGAAAGGCCCTTGAGGAACTCAACATGCAGGTCCGCGGAACCGAGAAGCAGATGCTGGCCATGGATGCTGAGAAGGCACGTTTCGAGGAGAGGCGCGGCAGCATGGAGAAAGAACTGGCCAGACTGAAGAAACTGGAAATCGAGTACCGGGAGAAGAGGAGTGAAGTCCAGGACCTCGAAGCCCTGGGGACCATAATGGGAGAATTCAGAAAACACCTCATCTCACGGATCAGGCCGGCGCTGGCTGCAATGTCCAGCGAGTTCATGGGAATACTCACTGATGGCCGTTACAACGAGATTGAACTGAGTGAAGACTACGAGATATCCATAAGGGACATGGGCGAGTTCCATGACATAGAACGATTCTCAGGCGGCGAGAAAGACCTTGCAAACCTGAGCCTGAGGCTGGCCATATCCGACATAATCGCCACCAGGCATGGGACCAACAGCTTCGATATGATAGTCCTTGACGAGATATTCGGCAGCCAGGATTCCAACCGGAAGAGAACGTTGCTTCAGACCCTGAACGGCCTCAGTAACAGATTTAAGCAGATATTCCTTATCACCCATGTGGACGATATAAAAGAACTGATGGGCAACGTCATTCAGATTTCGGAAAGCCCGGATGGCACCAGCAGGGCGGACGTGATACAGTGAACGGCCTCACATCCAGGCCCGACCCGGCAAAGCCGGTGAAATCAGTCATTTCCTCGGGAGGGGTCATCCAGAACCATCAAGGAGAGGTCCTGATACTGAGGAGGAGGTCAGAGGGGACATGGGTCCTTCCAAAGGGACGGGTGGAGCCAGGCGAGGACCTCAGGCAGACCGCGCTCAGGGAAGTTGAGGAAGAAACTGGCCTATCAGAAATAAAAATCATCAGGGAGATCGGCCTTGTCAGATACGTATTCTTCTGGAAGCCGGACAATGTGAATTACAAGAAGACCGTTCATTACTTCCTGATGAAAGTGATTACAGATAAGATTCCAGAGATGAAGCTGGAGCCGGATTTCGCCGAGCATGCCTGGACATCGGTGGATGATGCGACCAAAACGCTCACCTTCGAGAATGACCGTCGGATTGTCCGGGCCATAGTCAACTGCTGATGCTGCGACTTACTTTTAAATACCTGATTTCAATCTCATTAAATAGAATTGAAAGCGAGGATGGCCCAGCCCGGTATTCGGGCGAATCGCCAAGCGATTCGTCCTCCCTCGGATGAATTTTCATCCTCGGAGGCGCCGGATTGCTGCGCCTTGCCTTACCATTAAATAAATAATCATATTCATGTATGTTCAATAAAATACAAAAAGCGAGGATGGCCCAGCCCGGTAAGGCGCAGGATTGCTAATCCTGTGCTCTTTGAGCCCGGGGGTTCAAATCCCCCTCCTCGCGTATTTTTAATAATAGGGGATTTGAACCGAAGGTTCACGAGCAATGGCGAAGCCAATGCGAGCACGACCAATCACGAAGGGATTGGTTGATGAATCCCCCTCCTCGCGTATTTTTAATAATAGGGGATTTGAACCGCAATTTCGTTCTATATCCGAGGCGCTTAAAAAATTCAGAAGTCTAATATCTTACCCTAAATAAAAAAGAATTAATACCATAAAGAATTAGCCGCCCTCATGTCACGTGAGAACTTTTTCCTTCCGAAGAACGTTTTCTTCACGAAGGGGGTAGGCAAGCACAAGGAAAAATTGAGCAGCTTCGAGGATGCTCTCAGATCGGCAGGCATTGAAAAATTCAACCTGGTCAGGGTGTCATCCATACTTCCACCAAAATGCAACATCATCACCCGTGAGAAGGGACTGCCTATGCTGGAACCCGGACAGATTGTGTTCGTGGTAATAGCTCAGAACGAATCCAATGAACCAAACAGGCTGATGGCCGCATCCGTGGGAGTTGCGAATCCGGCCGACCCGGAGCATTACGGTTACCTGAGCGAGCATCATTCATTCGGCCAGACCGAGAAGGTCTGCGGCGAGTACGCGGAAGATCTGGCAGCCAAGATGCTGGCCTCCACGCTCGGCATTGAATTCAACGTCAGCGCCGGATACGACGAAGCAAAAGACATATTCAAGATGGGCGGCCACACTGTGAAAACAAGGCACATCACGCAATCAGCAGTTTCCGACAAGGACGGACTCTGGACCACCGTGATATCCGCTGCTGTCTTCGTCTTCTGAAATTCCTGCCTGCATCCAAGCCAACAGCAACCTTTTTAATGTATATGGCAATCCGCAAGCAATGTCAGAGCCCATAGTTTCAGTCATAATTCCCACGATGAACGAGGAAGAGGCCATCGGCAAGGTCATGGATGAGATAAACTCGGCACTGAAGGGTGTTTCCTTCGAAGTGCTGGTGGTGGACACGAACTCCAAGGACCGAACCAGAGAGATAGCGGCCGGAAAAGGGGCGAGAGTTATTGAAGAGCCCAGAAGGGGCTACGGCCGCGCATACAAGACCGGATTCGCCCAGGCAAAGGGCAAGTACATTGCGACACTTGACGCGGATTGCACGTACCCGGCAGGGGACATTCCGAAATTCATCAATATCCTTGAGACCGAGAATTTTGATTTCATCTCGGGCGACAGGCTCACGAACATTGACAAGGAAGCCATGACATTCGAGCACAGGATGGGAAACTGGGGCCTGAAGGTCGCCATGAACGTTCTGTTCTCAATGAGATCAGCCGATTCCCAGACCGGCATGTGGGTATTCAGGCGCACCGTTCTTCCCAAATTCAACCTTGTCAGCGACAGGATGGCACTGTCCGAGGAGATAAAGATTGAGGCGGCGAAGAAAGTCAGTTACAGGGAAATTCCCATCAGGTACACGCCCCGGGTCGGCGAGGTCAAGCTCAACACCTGGCAGGATGGCAAGGACAACTTGAAATTCCTTTTCAGCAAGAGGTTTGGGAAGGCCAGCAAGGAGAGGGGCGAAGTATTTTCAATTTAACCGATGACCCAGAGTCCCAAAGCGAGCATTATGGCAAGCGTTCCGAGGAACATGCATGTTTTGGAGAATTTGAAAGACCGGGCAACAGTGACAAGCATGTCCATGGAAATGTACCCCAGGACGAACGAGGAGGCTGCGGCAATGGCAAGGAGCCAGAGAGACGCTCCGGCTATCTCCCCGAACACGACGGTATACGCGAAGGCCGCCATTGAGACCGGGACGGACAGCAGGAAGGAGAATGTCAATGCCTCCGCGGCCTTGAACTTCCTCCCGAGAAGAGTGGCCATTGTCATCCCGGACCTTGAAACGCCAGGGAGTACCGCGAATGCCTGAGCGAGGCCGACCAGCAGGTAATCGGTCCAGGAGCCATTGCTCACGTCCCGCAATGCTCTCCCAAGTTTCCTGCCGAGGATTAGACCGGTAAGAATCAGAGCCACACCGATGAGCAGCGTGATTGTGAAACCGGTCCATAGTTCGCTGTCGAAAGTCGATTCGAGCAGCAGCATTATCGGGATTGCGCAGGCCAGAGATATCATCGTTGTTATCCAGTAGAATCTCTTCTGGCTCGTCATTGTTCGGATGTCCAGCACATCAAGCATCTGCCTTGGGTACCGAACAAAAACGGACAGCGCCGTGCCGATATGCACCGCAAGCCCGAACGTGATTGCGAATTCCGGGCGGATGCCGAGGAAATTGACCATCACGATTGTGGTCTGCCCAGAACTGGATATGGGGAGCCATTCAAGCAAACCCTGGATGGCGCCGATGAGAAGAGCTGTGAACCAATCAAGCATGCGACCGCATCCGGCAATGAGGTATAAAAGATTTGCCGGGGAACACTTCAGGATTAAATTATCGGAAGAATCATGCCCTAGCCCTTAAGAGACACTCACGCTCTGTATATCATGATGCCGGCAGATAATATCACGAAACACCTTCAGGTTCCTGCCCTGCTTGCCGATTGCCTTGGCCTTCATGACGGGATTGACCTTCACGGTGGCATGTATCTGGTTGTTCCGATTCTCCAGCTCAACGCTTTCCACGCCATAGGGGTGAAAAACGCTTCTGACAAATTGCTGGGGGTCCTCAGAATATTCGATGATCTGGATGGTCTTGTCGAGGGCCTTTCTCAGCCTGGAAACATTCTCGCCGTCCTTGCCCACGGCCTTGGTGATCCAACCATTGTCCACCATGAAGATTATCTTGTCTTCCATCTCGACGCAGTCGCGAATCCGTACCCTGGTGACCTTCTCGAAAAGACCGATATGGAGCAGCGTCTGGTTGTCCAGCCTGACTTCCGCCATCTTATTACCTACTTGCTCAGGATCTGAGATTCGCCCGGCTTTATGACCGTCACCACGGAAACCGAGAATGGCTTTCCGCATGCGGAGCCCAGTTCTCTGTTGTTCCCGGGGAATTCCATGACTGGCACGTCTTTCTGTTCCCTGAGCTCTTTGGCGGGGCAGTTGGAGGCTATGACAACGAGCTTTCCCTGCTTGCTGGCTATTGCCTTCTTTGCCTGGGAAACCCCGAAAGTCACCTCACCGGTCTTGGTCGCAGTCCTCAATGCTCTGTTTACATCCATTTCAATCCCTCTTCTTGTTCTTCTTCATTAGTTCGGGTGAATACACAAGATTCACCGCACCCGTGCCTACTGTCACTGGCTGTCCCACAATGATGTTCTCCGCAACCCCGTCCAGGGTATCGGTCTCGCCGATTATTCCTGCCTTGAGGAGATGCGTTGAAGTGATTTCGAAAGCCGCCCTGGCCAGCACGCTTGATTTTCTTCCGGATATGCCGTGCCTGCCGATTGCTTTCACGTCGCCGTCGTTCGACATCATGTCCGCCACCAGCATTATGTGCCTCTTGTCAACGGCGAGGCCCTGTTCTGAAAGTGTGTGCGCCGCTTCCTCGATTATGGAATTTCTGGCGGCTTCGATTCCCAGAACCAGTGATATTTCCATGATACTGTTGGTTTTCGTCTTGCTTGAATCGACGTAATCGTTTTCCAGCATCTTGGCGAGATTCGATCCTTCCGTGAAAATGACGTACTCGTTATCCTGCTTCCTGATGACAGCTTTCTTGATGCCCTCGATTCCCTTTACACGGCAATCCCTCATTATTTCATACATCTGGTGCAGCTTTCTGAACTGCGGGGTTTCCGGTTTGACGGAAATGTTATTGCCCTGCTTCTCGACGACGCCCTTGAGCTTCCTCTCCTTCTTGAGAGCGAAAACTATGTTATCCAAGGTTATGTCCTTGGCGGCCATCTTCTTCATGTCTGGCTGTATTATCAGCTGCATATTGTCGAGGTCGGTAGCCATGTCGGCTATGTCCAGCAGAAGCGTCTCCTCTAGAGAGGCCGCGACCTTCTTTGCATGGTCCGGGTCGCTCTTCTTCTCGCCTTTCATGTAAACCGTCATCATCGGTGTGCTGGGTATGCGCCTGGCATCCACAATCTCAATGAGACGGGGAAGACCCAGAGTGGTACTGATCTCGGCCACACCAGCGTAGTGGAAAGTCCTCATGGTCATCTGGGTGCCGGGTTCTCCGATGGATTGCGCGGAAACGATGCCGATTGATTCGTGCGCGTCAATCTTGTGAAGGTCGTATTGCTCCACAACCTTCTCGATAACTTTCTCGAGGTCCTTGACTTTTAAGTTGAGACGGTTCTGGTATTCTGCCAGTTCCTCGATGATGCTTCTGGGAAGCGAAACCTTCATCTTGCCCAGTATCTCCGCGATTTTCTTTTCCTGGTTGGAGAGGGCTTTCACTTTCACCGGCATCTTGAGATCGGTACGCCTGGCCTTCGGCTTCTTGTCATCCTTCTCTTTCGGTTGGGCTTTGGCCTTGGTTGTCGGCTTCACATCCAGATGCTTCCTCTTGGCACCGATCTTGTTGAGAAGGTCCTGGGCATCGGGCTCGGAAAGGTATCTGAGCAGAAGCTCGAACGGCGCTTTCTTGAGGTCGCCAATCTTGAACCCGGCGTTGGATATTGCCTCCGAGACCTTTGCGCTGACGCCCCGGCGAATCAATGCGTTGACAGTGTCTTTTCTTGCCATCTTCATTCCTCCGTCTCGATCTCGACGTCCTCAACTTCCTCTCCGGTGTCCATATCCCTCTCGAGGGAACCGTAGCTGACAACGTTAAGCTTGCCGCTGAGGTCTATGTCATCACGGTCTCCAAGCAGCTGGAAGAGAATGTCATCGATATCAGCGGCCTTGCCGTTGATACCCCTTGACGGGTCGATGCCATCGTCTCCGAAGTTGAACTGGATGATGGTTCCGGCAGTGTTCCTGACGCTTCCGTCGTGCATGACCTTGAGGTCCTCCAGGGCGTTGATGAGCCTGCGCTGCATGTAGCCGGACCTGGACGTACGTACGGCCGTATCCACCAGACCTTCCCTTCCTCCCATGCTGTGGAAGAAGTATTCGGTCGGTGTAAGCCCGGATTTGTAGCAGGACTTGACGAAGCCCTTTGCCTCGGCACCGAGGTCACCCTTCTCGAAGTGAGGAAGTGTCCTTCCCTGGTAACCCCTGGAAAGCCTGGCGCCCCTGACTGCCTGCTGGCCGATGCAACCGGCCATCTGACTCAGGTTGAGCATCGAACCTCTGGCACCGCTCCTCGCCATCACTACCGCGGAATTCTCGAGACCAAGGTATTTGCTTGCGATCTGACCTGCCTTGTCCCTGGCCTGGCCAAGTTCGCGCATTGCCTCGATCTCAAGCGTTTCAGCTAAACTTCTACCTGGCATGGTTTCGAGGGTTCCCTCTGTGAAAGCATCGACGTATCCCCTGACATTCTTGGTGGCTTTCTTGAGAAGATCCTGTATCTGCATCTTGGCATCGAGCGGAATATCCTCATCGTCAATGCTTGTGCTGAATCCGTGTATCATGATGGAACTGACTGCCATCTTTATTGCCATCTCAAGGAATAATCTGGCCTCGTTGGAGCCGAAATCCCTTGCGATCTTGTCGAGAATTATGCCCTTGAAAGCGCCAAGCGCCTTCTCGTCGATGGTACCCTTCAGGAGCTTGCCGTCTCTTATGACAACATACGAATCGAATTCGCAGTCCTCCTTCTTGCAGGAATCGCATTTCTGGCAGATGGACGATTTGTAAGCAATATCCAGGCCCTTCGGAAGGCACATGCTGAATAGCTCCTTCCCAGACCAGTATTTCACGCCGTCCTCTGTCTTTGCTGGCTCCGGCCACTCGATACGCCCTATGCGGCTGAGTATCATGGCTGTTTCATCCTGTGTGTACATCGGATAATTGTGGGTCAGCATGAAGGAGCCAGTGATGTAGTCATGGATTCCGCCGATAACCGGGCCGCCGAATCTCGGGGAGAGAATGTTCTCCTGAACGAGCATGAGAATTCTCGCTTCGGCAATCGCCTCTGGGCTCTGGATGACGTGCAGGTTCATCTCGTCGCCATCGAAATCTGCGTTGTATGGCGGGCAGACGCACAGGTTGAACCTGAATGTCTTGCCTTTCATGACGCGAATCTTGTGAGCCATCATGGACATCCTGTGAAGCGAAGGCTGCCTGTTGAACAGAACAATGTCTCCGTCAGTCATCTGGCGCTCGACCACGTGTCCGATGTCAATGTTCTCGGCAACAGTCTCAGCGTTCTTATCGGTGACCTTTATCCTGCGGCCATCCTCGCGGATGACGTAATTCACTCCGGCAAGATAATTGCCATGCTCATCCTTGGGCTCCGGGCCTCTGAGAATGAAGTCCTTCACTACATTCAAGTTGAAGTTGGTAACACGGATGGGTATCGTCAATTCCCTGGCTGCGAACCATGGTATTCCTACCTCGTTGATTGAAAGCATGGGGTCGGGGGAGATCACCGTACGAGCGGAGAAATTCACCCTCTTACCTGAAAGGTTGGACCTGAAACGGCCTTCCTTGCCCTTCAGCCTCTGTACCAGCGTTTTGAGCGGACGACCGGACCTGTGCCTTGCCGGCGGGATGCCGGAGGTCTGGTTGTCGAAGTACGTGGTCACGTGATACTGAAGGAGTTCCCAGAGGTCTTCAACGATGAGTTGAGGAGCCCCGGAATCCCTGTTCTCCCTGAGGCGCTGGTTGATGCGCAGAACGTCCACGAGCTTGTGAGTAAGGTCGTCTTCGGACCTGTCGCCGGAATCCAGTGTGATGGACGGACGCACAGTCACCGGCGGAACCGGGAGTGCGGTCAGCACCATCCATTCCGGCCTTGAGACTTCCGGGTTGAGGCCCATGGGAATAAGGCTCTCATCCGGGATGCGTTCCAGCCTCTCCCTGACTTCCTTGGGGGTGAGCTTGTGGCCTTCCTCCCTGAATGTGGATGGCTTGTCCAGCGATATCTTGAGCTGTTCTGCGTTGCAGTGCGGGCACACGGTTCTCATTGCGGTTTTTGCCGTGTCCTTCATCAGCTTCTCGAACTCGGTTAGGTCTCCGCCAAGTTCCTCAAGCATCTTGCGGAGGTTCTCCTCTTCCTCTATCTGGCTGGAAGTCAGAAGAACTTTTCCGCATTCCCTGCAGGTGGATTGGAGCAGCCTCTTGATGTCCTTGACGAAGCCGACATGGATAACCGGCATTGCCAGCTCGATGTGGCCGAAGTGGCCCGGGCAATCGTCGACCTTCTGGCCGCAGGTCTTGCACCTGAGACCGGGTTCGATAACGCCCATGTGCATGTCCATCAGGCCCATCTCGATGGGGAATCCATCATCATCATACGTGTCAGCAGTGATTATCTTGACTGCAGACATGCGCCTTATCTCCTCGGGTGAGAGATGTGCGAATTTTATGCCGTGAATGCGCTTGTTAACGCCGCGTCTCATCATTTCAATTCCTCCAGTTGAAGCCTCATTGCCACTCCAAGGCTGAGCAATTCATCCATCAGCAGCTTGAATGCATAGCTGGTCTGAACCGGGTAGACGCTGGAGTTGTTGCCGCAGACAGGGCATCTCAGCACCCCGCGGCGGTCCATCATAGCCACGTGGCCGCATTTCGGATTTCCGCAGATGTACTGCGTGGTTCCGTCGGACTCGTCCAGCAAACGGTCCTTGATGACCATTGCCGCTCCATGGCCGATGAGACAATCCCTTTCCATCTCACCGAACCTCAAGCCGCCCTGCCTGGAGCGTCCCTCGGTGGGTTGCCTTGTGAGAATCTGGACCGGCCCTCTCGAACGCACGTGCATCTTGCCTGACACCATGTGGTGCAGCTTCTGGTAATAGATGACACCGATGAAGATATCGGCGTGGATTATCTCGCCGGTGACTCCGGTGAACATCACTTCCCTGGCATGCGGCTTGAAGCCGGCCTCGGTCAGCGCTTTTCTGAGAGAATCCTCCCTCTCGCCGCTGAATGGCGTTCCATCGATGAAACGGCCTTCCATGGCT